>CACZAZ010000080.1 GCA_902779285.1 uncultured Ruminococcus sp. | reverse complement strand
ACGCTTTCTCCTTTACGTTCTTCCGCTGACTTCTATGACGATGTTCGCAACGAACTGGATCATCTTGCCGACCAGGTTCGAGAAGAGCAGGGCGACGAAGACCAGAACCGCTGCGGCGACGATCGTACCGATCGTGGTGATGATGTTCTTGGGCAGCGAGTACCCGTGGGTGACCAGCGTCCCGAAGAAGAGCAGGAAAACGGTCCAGATAAACCCGATCGTCACGAGCATTCCCGCGATCGGTCCCTCCGTCTTGGTCAGGACGTTCGACAGGAGCGTCGAAAGAATGAGCATAGGCGGCAGGGGCGCGAGCGAGTAGCAGGTCGTGATCAGGACGTCACGGAACGATCCCTCGCCGTCAAAGAGCGTCGTCAGGCACCAGTTCGAAGTGACGAACAGGAACACGGGGAGCACGACCGCGAGCGCCTGGAAGACGATGTTGGATTGGCTCTTGACCGGGCTGAAGATGTATCCTTGACCGATCGTGTTGTAGTAGAGCGCAACGACAGTCAATCCCATAATGGTAAGACCGCCGCGCACCGAGCCCCGCTTCTCGTGCTTCAGATCCCAGAAGCCGTCGAAGGGGTGGAAAACGAGGTGGAACGGGAAGACGAGTTCCTCCCAATAGGTCTTCTTGCCCGGTTTGAGAGAAACGCGGGTGTTGAATTTCTTTGCCGCGCCGAGTCCCTTCACGAGAACGATAAGGAACGCGACGACGACCAGAACGATCAGAAGGAGATGCCAGGACTGTCCGATCCACACTTTGCGAAGTTCGGTGTACGCCTTGGAGTAGTAGGTGGTCTCGTAGCACGCCTTGAAATACTCCTCCGCCTCCTCGTATTTGCCCTGGCGGTACAGCGCCTTGCCGACCCCGATATAGGCGGCGTCGAAGTTGCCGTTCCGCTGGAGGATACGCATCCAGTATTCCTGCGCGTTCTGATATTCACGGTGGTTCTCCTGCGCCAGCGCCTCGATCAGGAGGTCTCCGTAATCGGTGCGCGTGAAGACGGTGAAGAGCGACGTGAAACTGTCGAGCAGGACCAGGTTGTAGGTTTTGAGTTCCGCGTCCTCGTCCTGGTTGGGCGCGAGCTGATAGGTCATGGACTGCAGGTGGGTCAGCGACCCCAGTTTACCGGTACTGCCGCTCCCGTCGCCGCCGTCCCCGAACGCGAAGAGCAGTTCGCCGTCGGCGGTGTAGGTGTAGACGCGGCCGCGGTTGATGTCCGAGATCGACCAGGATCCCTCCGGTCCCACCGCGACGTCGGAGATCTTCGAGGGATTGGCGTTGGGATCGTCTTCCTCACCGGGAAGGATATAAACCTCGCCGCCGCAGTCGTAGAACCCGTTTCTCTGCAGGATGTGCTTCCCTGCCGAGTTGAGTTTCTTGACCGGCGAATAGTCGGCTTTCTTGTTGCTGATCGCCTCGATCTGCTTGTTCTTGTCCTCGATCTTGTCGGTCGTGACGAAGATGAATCCGTCCTCGTCGATCGTGATGTTGTTGAAGGTGACCGAGACGTTCTTGGTTCTCTTCGCCTTCTGTGCCTCGGTCTGGAACTTACGCCAGAACAACTCGAACAGGTTGTAGGTGACCTTCTGCGCCCCGATGTACCCGTTGAAGTACCCGTTATCGTCAGCCAGAACGATCACGCCCATGGTCGCCGTATCGGAGACGACGAAGATCCGTCCGTACTGGTCGACCGCGCAGGCGGCGGGCTGCCAGTCCTTGTCCTGGACCAGCGGGCTTTCGGGTCTGGAGATGATCTTGTAGAACGAGAGATCGCTCTTGTTGAAGATGACGATCCGCTTGTTGCCGGTATCGGAAACGTAGATGTAATCGTCGTTGACGAAAACGCCCTTCGGCTTCGAAAGCACGTCGTGATCCGCGACGGCGCTCTCGAAGTAGTCGATCACGGAGAGAACGGTATAGTCGTTCTTCAGAATGACGATACGGTTGTTGTCCATATCCGCGATATACAGTTTGCCGTCCTTATCGGCGCGGATGGCGTTGGGCTTGTTCAGCGCCTTGAGCTCGGTCTTATCCCACGCGTTTTCCGCGATCGTGGTCGCCTCGGATTGGGTCTTGGCGTTCACGTCCATCTCGTAGGCGACGCGCTTCTGGATGTAGGTCGAGCGATAGCGCGAGAGCATCATCCGATCGGCGTTATAGATCCCGTACACCTCGTAGGCGTTCGGGGAGTTCTGCGGCCAGCCGCCTCTCGACGAGTAGGTGAAGGTCTCGTAGGACGAGGTCGCGGACGCGCCGATCGTCAGGACGCCGAAAAGGAGAACCGCGATATACGCGAAAATGAGGAAGCGGGAAAATGCTTTCTTCATATTCAGATTCTCCTTTCGTCAGTCTTTCATACCGCTGGATCCCATCGTTTCGATGATCTTGCTCTGGTTGACGACGAAAACGATGATCGGGACCAGCATCATCACGACGGTCGCAGCGGCGCCGGCACCCGAACGGGCGATACCGCCGGAGACGATCTGCGTGATGGCGTAGTTGAAGGTCTTGAGCTGTTCGGAATGGATGTAGATCGACGCGCCCGAGTTCCAGAGGTTCCGGAAACTCTCGATGATCAGCGTCAGCCACGCGGGCTTGACCATCGGCATCGCGATCACCCAGAAGGTGCGGAACTCGCTCGCGCCGTCAAGACGCGCGGACTCCAGCACCGTGTCGGGCACCGAGCTTTCCATAAACTGCTTCATCAGGTAGAGCCCCAGGGTCGACGCCATCGCCGGAACGATGATGGCGAGGTAGGTGTCGATCCAATGGAACGCGGAGAGCAGGATGAAGTGGGTGACCTGGTTGACCGTGGAATGGAACATCAGCGACATAACGATCATTTTGAAGAAGAAATTGCCTCCCGGGAATTTCATCTTCGCGAGCGCGTAAGCCGCCATGGATCCGAGCAGGAGGTTCCCCAGCGTACCGCAGGCGGTGATGAACACCGTGTTGAAGATGTAGCGCGAGAAGGGGACCCATGCGTCGTTCAGAAGCGAGAACAGGTCGGAATAGTTCTCAAAGGTCGGATGGATGACGTAGAACCGGGGCGGGAACATGAAGAGTTCGTCCAGCGGCTTCAGCGACTGCATGATCGCGTAGAGCATCGGCAGGAACATGAACGCCCCCATGATGACGAGGAAGAACGTGATCCCGGCGTCGCCGCCCGCGCTTCGGTTCAGGACGACCTTGTGACTGCGTGTTCTTAATTTCTTGCTCATATCACTGTCCCACCTTTGAAAGCGCTTTCTTGATCACCATATTGGAGGTGATCATGATGGCGAAGAGGATGACGGCGATGGCGGACGCGTATCCGACCTCGTACCGCTGACCTCCGTAGTCGTCGAGATGGTGCATGATGGTATGCGCGGCGTAGTTGACCGACGGGAATCCGCAGAGCGCGGTAACGATCGCGCCGAAACCGAAGGACTGGGTGATCGAGAGCACCGCGCCGAACATCAGCTGCGGCCGCATGGTCGGCAGCGTGATGAACCAGAGTTCCTGCCAGCGGTTCTTGATCCCGTCGACCGCAGCCGCTTCGTAGAGCGAACGGTCAATGGTCTGAAGACCCGCGATAAAGGACAGGAACGCGGTGCCGAGCGAGGTCCAGAGCGCGACCACGATACAGAGCCCCATAACGTACTTTTCGTCTTCGAACCACAGGATCGGCTTCGGGATGGCGCCCATCTTGAGCAGCATCGCGTTCGCCCAGCCGTAGGAGTCGGACGAGAAGAGGGTCTGCCAGATCAGGTAGACCGAGCCCGAGATCGACGGCGCGTAGAAGATCAGGGTGACCACCGCGCGGATCTTCGGAGGAAGTTCGTTGATGAACCAAGCGATGAGCAGCGCCATCAGGTAGGACACGGGTCCCGTGATCGCCGCGAAGATCAGCGTGTTCTTCGCCGCCAGCAGGAAGATCTCGTCGTCCAGGATCAGACGCTGGAAGTTCGCGAGCCCCTTGAAGTGAGGCATCTGCAGCATGTTGAAGTCGGTCAGCGAAAGCACGAGCGACAGGAAGACCGGCAAAACCGTGAAGATGAAGAACAGGATCAGGAAGGGTCCGACCATCAGATAGGCGACCTTGTTCTTTTTCATTTCTTTCCAGATATACTGCCGGCGGGTCATATCACGGGCGATGGGACGCGCCTTCCCCGTTGCGGGGTCGATGATCTCGGCGGGATCTTCTTTTTTCCGAACGAAGATCCCTTTGATCTTCGCGCCGAGATTCTTCACGCCGCGAAGCAACCGACCGGCAAAGGATTCGTTTCCTTGTGACATGGTTGTTCTCCTTTTAATTTAATAAAGGTCCGCGGAAACGGAGTCAATCGGCTTCGGGCGGCGTTTCGCCGACGCCGAGCGTCTTCATATTGAACTCCTCGCGTTTCCGGGTCAATTCCGCGTTGATGGTCGGAACGTAGTTCAGGATCGAATCAATGGGGTCGGCGGATTTGTTGACAACGTCAAGGAAAGCGAACTTGGTGTAACGTGCGATAATGTAACTTCCGGGGAAGTTGACGATCGCGGACAGGTGACGGATCTGCTCCTCGATCGCGTTTTTCTCCTTGGTCGTCCAGGAGAGGAGCTGGATCGCGCCGAGGTTCGCCGCCGCGTACTTGGCGGACGGACCGATCAGAGCGACCATCCGGTTGCCGTAGGTCGACTCGACCTCGGCGCTGGTCTGCCACTTCATGAACTCCCACGCGGCGGTGGGGTTCTTGCATCCGTGGAGCATGATCGTCGCGTTGACGGTGGCGATGGAGTTGTAGTTCTTCGTACCGTCGGCACGGACCGTCGCGGGAATGTGGGTGAACTCCCAGAGCCCCTTGATCTCGGTCGCGAACACGGTCAGCTGGTTGTAGACCGAAACGTAGTCCGAAACGATCAGAGGCATCTCGCCGGTACGGAAACGGTTGGCGGCGTCGTACTTGACGTCAAGTCCGTAGTCGGTGTAGAGACGCGTGCAGTACTGGAAGGCGTAAAGCCCCTCGTTGGTATCCAGCCCGATCTGCGCGCCGGCGTACTCGGGATTGTCCTCGTACTTCCACATACTCCCTCCGTTCTGATAAAGGAAGAAGTCGAGCGCGAGAATGTAGTCGATACCGATCGCGAGGTTGTTCGACTGCAGGATCGGGAGCAGCGCGAGGACCTCGTCCCAGGTGGTCGGGGCGGAGACGCCGAGACCGACGAGAACGTCGAGCCGGTAGAACAGCATCGGGAAGTTCATCGTCAGGGGAAGTCCGTAGGTCTTGTTGAGAAGGGTCAGCGTGCTGATTGCGGTGGGCGAGTAGATATCGTCGGCGGTGTTCGGGAGACCGTCCTCGCCGAAGATCGCCTGCGCGTAATCGTCAAAGCCGCTGATCGGGTCGATCGCGCCGCGGATCGCGTAGTTGATGACGTCCGCGCTCCCGCGTCCGAGGTAGACGTCGGGTCCGCTCTTCGCCAGGACCGACGGGAGCAGCGTGCTCGCCGTAACGAGTTTCAGCGACACGGGGATACCGGACTGTTCGGTAAAGCCGCTGTCGACGATGGAACGCCAGATCTTCGACTGGTCGCGTCCTTCCGCGAGCCAGACGTTCAGAGCGTCCTTGCTCTTGGATTCCTGCCGGGTGACGCCCATATTGTCGTAGTCGATGAAGAAGGACATCACGAAGGATCTGATCTCAAAGCCGATGGACTGGAAGACGTTCGCCTTCGCCTTGGGCTTCTTGGCTTCGCCCGACTGGATCACGATCTTGTCGACCGTCATGGACGAGGTCTTGGAGTCGTTGATCCAGGTGCCGAGCGTACCGAGATAGGTTTTCAGGTTATCGACGTTTTTCGCGACGTTTTCCTCTTTGATGCCCATCGTCGAAAGCAGGTTCGAGATGGTGATCAGCGTCGCGATGTGCGAGCCGTTGGTCCCGCAGAGTTCCTCAAACTCCTCGACGATATTCGCAAGGTTGATCGCCTGGTAGTTGAGCGCGTAGATCGACTCCGGGATATTGATGCCGAAATCGTAGTCCTTATGTTCGTCGGGAGTCGCGCCGGTCATCTTGATAATGCTGAGGTACGCGGCGTTGATCTCGCGGAGCGCGTCCTCGACCGCCTGGATCTTGTCGGCAAGACTGCCGAGCGAGACGTCCAGGTAGATCGTGTAGGTCGCGTCCTTATTAAAATAGAAGAGAAACTCGCGGTCACCGTCGCCGATGAACTCGGATTGCCATTTCTTCGAGAAATCAAAGCGGGTCATGTACGCCTCTTCAAAAGGCACGGAAGGAACGCGGGTGTTGACGCCGTCGCCCTCGCCGTAAACGACGCCGGCGGCGGGATCGCGGTTATCGCTCCAGAGACGGATCGAGCGGCAGACGAACATACCCTGCAGCGCCGACTGCTGATACCGCATCGCGATCTTGTAGAGCCCGTCCTCGGAGACGGTGAAGGTGTACGCCGCCCATTGTCCGACGGTGTTGTAGCTCTCAGCGCCGATGACGTTGAAGAGCTGCGCCTTCGCGGACGAGGGCGAGTTGATCGCGGAACTGCGGTCGCTCGTCATAAAGACCGAGTTGTCCGAGACCACGTCGGGTTTCTCCGCCTCGATCACGGTCTTGGCGTTCTTCGAAGCCATCTGTCTTCCGTTCGGATACTGCGCGACGTTTTCGAGGTATTGATCCATCGAGACCGCGCGAAACGGCGAATCCTCGGTCGCGGCGACCAGTTTGATCTTGCCGAAGATGACCGGCTCGCGCTCCGCCTCAAAGGT
>CACZAZ010000079.1 GCA_902779285.1 uncultured Ruminococcus sp. | reverse complement strand
TAATAGAAATCAACAATATGACCATATACGGAAAGCTTAATGAAGATACAACCAACATATCAATTTTTGGATTAAAGGCCGGAAAATACGATACTAAAGTAAGATTTTATAACAATCGATTCGAAGAAATATGCGAAAAATCAAAAACATTAATCGTAAACGGAAAACAGAACACAACAATTGAAATTAGCTCAACAAAATTAATTGCAAGCGATACAAAATCCGGTGAAAAGGGAGGATATCTAACCTGCACATTAAAAGACCAAGATGGAAACGTATTGGAAAATAAAAGCGTTCAAATTGCATTCAATGGAAAGATTTATACTGCAATTACCGACAACAAAGGAACTGCAAAATTGAGGGTCAGTTTAGCTGCAAGCAATACTTACGACTATGCCGTTTTATTCAAAGGTGATGAAAAATATAATTCAGCACCACTTAAAACATCCAAATTAACAGTAACTAAAAAGACCACTTCCATTAAAGCATCATCCAAGATATTTAAGGTAAAAACCAAAACAAAAATCATCAGCGTGACTTTAAAAACATCCAAAAACAAGTATGACGGAAAAACATACCTTTCCATTGGAACAGGTCGATATTGTGCGGGTTCTGGTTAACGATGGTCCCGCCGCCCTCGAGTTTCCAGGTCGAGCGCCACGAACTGCTGTCGTGATACGCCTGCGGACGGTACCAGTTGGTCACGATCCAGATGACCTTCTTAATATGTCCGAGCTCGCCCGACCGCACCATTTCGCGGATCTTTCGGAAGGTGGGGTTGGTCCTCTGCTGGAATCCGACGCAGAAGACCTTGCCGCTCTTTTTCGCGGCTTCGATCATATGCAGACCCTGCAGCGTGTAGACGGCGCCGGGTTTCTCGCAGTAGACGTGAAGCCCCGCCTCGAACGCCTCGACGGTGTACTTTTCGTGGTCGTAGTGGGGGACCGCGATGAGAATCGAATCGCAAAGTCCGCTCGCGATCATCTCCTCGCCGTTCTTGAACTGCGGAACGCCGGGAAGCGCTTCGTCGCAAGCGGCAAGACGCGCCGGATCGATATCGCAGACCGCGGCGAGTTCCATGTGCGGGACGTTTCCTTTCAGAATACGTTTGGCGTGCGACATCCCCATATTACCCATGCCGAGAACGCCGATCCTGGTTTTGTTCATACTGTTTGCCCCTTTCGGTCGTATTGTTTCTTTAACGTAAAAAGTATACCACACACCAAATGAAAAATCAATGACCGGGATTGCCGTTTTCAACCTTTTTAGAGCGGAAAAGTTTGCAAAAGTTGACCGACACCGTTCCCCCCGGGCAAGACGCGGGTCGGTTTGTCGAAACCGAACAACGCCGCCGCGAAGAAAAGAAAGGAACGGAAACGATCAAGGATCCCCCGTTTTTCGGGAGGACGCCCCGTTGATCGGACGTTTTGCGCGCAAAATGGACAATTCTACACAAAAAAAGAGGGGGAGGGTTTTCCCCCGCTTGTACGCATTGACGGATTTTTTAACAAAATGCAAATAACTTTGTGCAAAATGCGGATTGCTTTTCACGCACGTTTCTTGTATAATTATCTTGTAATAAAAACGAACCGGTCGAACGCCTGACATTTGTCCAGATCCGACGGTTTTTCGTTTTTTGAAACGGACGAGCCCTCCGACCCGCGCAAAATACGGTTACCTGAAGCGTTGCTTCTGTAATAAAATTTATGGAGGAAAAAGAAATGTTCAAGAAAATTCTCGCGCTTACCCTGACGGTCGTGATGATCGCCGCTCTCTGCGTCTCTTTCGCTTCCTGCTCGCTCTCTTCTAAGAAGGGCGAAGGCAAAGAGATCCTGCCCCGGAAGGAGATCACCTCGACGGTTGAAGTCCCCGCGGATTTCAAGATCGGTCTGATCACTCTGCACGACGAGAACTCCACCTACGACAAGAACTTCATCGACGCTTTCAAGCAGGTCTGCACTGCTATGGGTATTGCGGAGGAGAACTTCATCATCAAGTCCAATATCCCCGAAGGCGTTGAGTGCTACGACACCGCCAAGGATCTTGCGAACCGCGGCTGCAAAGTCGTCTTTGCCGATTCCTTCGGTCACGAGCAGTACATGGTCCAGGCCGCCCGTGAGTTCCCGAACGTTCAGTTCTGCCACGCCACCGGTGTTACCGCGAAGACCCTGAACCTCGCGAACTTCCACAACGCGTTCGCCGCTATCTACGAAGGCAGATACCTCGCCGGTATCGTCGCCGGTAAGAAGCTGAACGAGATGATCGAGTCCGGCAAGATCAAAGCCGAAGAGGCCGTTATGGGTTACGTCGGCGCGTTCACCTACGCGGAAGTCGTTTCCGGTCTGTCTTCCTTCTATCTCGGCGCGAAGTCGGTCTGCCCGTCGGTCACGATGAAGGTCCGCTTCACCGGTTCCTGGTACGATCAGGGGCTTGAGCAGGAAGCTGCCAACTCGCTGATCACCGACAAGTGCGTCCTGATCTCGCAGCACGCCGACTCTCTCGGCGCTCCCACCGCTTGCCAGCAGGCGGGCGTCCCGAACGTTTCCTACAACGGCTCGACCTACTCCGCCGGCAAGACCACTTGGCTCGTTTCCTCCGCGATCAACTGGGCTCCTTACTTCCAGT
This sequence comes from uncultured Ruminococcus sp., assembly GCA_902779285.1. Classification (GTDB taxonomy): domain Bacteria; phylum Bacillota; class Clostridia; order Oscillospirales; family CAG-272; genus UBA1740. Next base: position 4,252 of record CACZAZ010000079.1, on the reverse strand, counting down.
ACATCATCGAAGAGACCGTGAAGGGCAACAACTTCGCTACCGACTGGACCGGTACCATCGCCACCAACTCGGTCGTTCTCTCCGGTCTTAACCTCGACGTCGTCGCCGACGGTACCGACGAAGCCGTTCAGGCCGCTCTCGACGGGTTCAAGAACGGTACGCTCCACGTCTACGACACCAGCAAGTTCACCGTCAAAGTCACCACCGACAACGTTACCGTCAGCGGCGTGACGCTCACCTCGCTGAACTGCCCGTACGTTCACGACGGTTACTTCGACGAATCCAACGCCGAAACCACTATGTCCGCTCCGTACTTCGCTTACGAGATCGACGGCATCGAGTTCCTGAACAGCGAATACTGATACGACAAAACCTCTTACGGCTGTCGCCGTACCCCACGGGGCAAAGCAATTTGCCCCGTGGAAACTCTTTTTTCTTGGCAGGAGACGCTATGAAAGACGGACTTGCTCTACAACTGAAAGGGATCACGAAACGCTTCGGAACGAAGGTCGTTGCGAACAATAACGTGAATCTCGATCTCCGTTACGGCGAGATCCTTGCCGTTCTCGGCGAGAACGGAAGCGGCAAGACGACGTTGATGAATATGATCTCGGGTATCTATTATCCGGATGAAGGTCAGATCTTTGTCAACGGGGAAGAAGTGTCCATCCGCTCTCCGAAAGACGCCTTCGATCATAAGATCGGTATGATCCATCAGCATTTCAAACTGGTGGACCTTTTTACGGCTACCGAAAATATCATTCTCGGCATCAACGACGAAAAGAAATACAGTCTTGCAGAAGCCGAGAAGAACGTCCGGGAAATCACCGAACACTACGGATTTGAGATCGATCCGAAAAAGAAGATCTACAATATGGCGGTCTCCGAAAAGCAGACCGTCGAGATCCTGAAGGTCCTTTACCGCGGCGCGGACATCCTCATCCTGGATGAGCCGACCGCCGTTCTGACCCCGCAGGAGACCGAAAAACTGTTTGCCGTCCTTCGCCGGATGCGCGAAGACGGAAAATCGATCATCATCATCACGCATAAGCTTCACGAGGTCATGAGCATTTCCGACCGCGTGGCGGTTTTGCGTCACGGCGAGCATATCGCGACGGTCGAAACGGCAACCACGACCGAGGCGGCGCTGACCGAAATGATGGTCGGTAAAAAAGTATCGCTTAACATTGAAAGAACCGAGCCGGATGAACCCGTCGACCGTTTGGAGGTCCGCGACGTCAACTGCGTTTCTCCCGACGGGATCAAGGTGCTTGACCATATCAGTTTCACCGCAAAGGGCGGAGAGATCCTCGGCATCGCGGGTATCGCGGGAAGCGGACAGCGGCAGCTGCTGGAGGCGATCGCGGGACTGCAGCCCCTGGAAAGCGGCGAGATCCTCTATCACAATCCGCAAAACGGGCAGACCGAGAACCTGCGGAATAAGACCCCGCAGCAGATCCGCGATCTCGGCGTCCGCCTGTCCTTCGTTCCCGAGGACCGTCTCGGAATGGGATTGGTCGCAAATATGGACATCATCGACAATATGATGCTGCGTTCCTATCGCCGCGGCGCAGGGGTGTTCGTCGATCGGAAGAAACCGAAAGACCTTGCCGAGACCATCATCCAAGATCTGCAGGTCGTGACCCCCTCCACGACGACTCCTGTCCGCCGTCTTTCGGGCGGAAACGTCCAAAAGGTTTTGGTCGGGCGCGAGATCGCGTCGTCTCCGACGGTGTTGATGGCGGCGTATCCCGTCCGCGGGCTTGATATCAACTCGTCTTTTACCATTTACCGTCTTCTGAACGACCAGAAGCAGAGCGGCGTCGCCGTCGTTTTTGTCGGTGAGGACCTCGACGTTCTTCTTGAACTGTGCGATCGGATCCTCGTTCTTTGCGGAGGGAAAATCTCCGATATCGTGGACGGCAGAACCGCGACCAAGGAGCAGCTCGGACTTCTGATGACCAAAGTCGGAGGTGCGGAGTCAAGTAAAGAGGAGGAGGTGACGACGGAAGAATGATGAACGAGAACAACGAAAACAACGAAATATTGACCGAAGGCGTGACCGAGACTCCCGAAACTTCCGAAACTCCCGAAACTCCGTCTTCCGAACCTGTCGCCGCCAAGAAGGAGAGGGTCGGCTTTCTCCCAACGATCCATCTGACCAAGCGAGACGGCGTTCCTTACTGGGAGGCGGTGTTGGTCCGGGCGATCGCGATCCTTGCCTCTTTGATCGTATGCGCGATCATAACCGTCGTCGTCACACACGACAACCCGCTGTCGATCTACGCGACCATTTTCAAGGGCGCGTTCGGCAAGGGAAGAGGATTCGTTACTCTTCACGAGATCGCGATCCTGCTCTGCGTTTCACTCGCGGTGACCCCCGCGTTCCGGATGCACTTCTGGAACATCGGCGCAGAGGGGCAGACGCTGATCGGCGGCCTTGCCACCGCGTTGATCATGTTCTCGTTCCACGAGAAAATGAGCGTCGGTGCGCTCGCCGTTCTGATGCTTGTTGCCGGCGTGGTCGCCGGAGCTGTCTGGGGCGTGATCCCCGCGATCTTCAAAGCTCAATGGAACACGAACGAGACGCTCTTTACCCTGATGATGAATTACGTCGCGATCCAGCTGGTCGAGTTTTTCCTCAAGGTCGCAGATAAAAGCGGGTCCAACGTCGTGGGACCTCGGCTCCTCGGCGACGGTCTGCCCAACCTGTTCGGCGTGCAGTATCTTCTGAATATCGTTGTCGTCGCGTTTTTGACGATTATCCTTTACATTTATCTTCGTTACAGTAAACACGGCTACGAGATCTCGGTCGTGGGCGAGAGCGAGAACACCGCCCGCTACATCGGGATCAACGTGAAAAAGGTCGTGATCCGCACGATGATCCTCTCGGGCGCTCTCTGCGGACTTGCCGGATTTTTGATCGTCGGCGGCGCTTCGCACTCGATCAACAGGGATATCGTCGGCGGAAGAGGTTTTACCGCGATCATGGTCTCCTGGCTTGCCAAGTTCAATCCGCTGATGATGATCCTGACCACGCTCCTGCTCGTCTTTATGGGTCGCGGCGCCGACGAGGTCTCAACCGTATTCGGGCTGAACAAGTCGTTTTCGGACATTATTACCGGCATCATTCTGTTTTTCATCATCGGATGCGAGTTCTTCATCCGCTACCGCGTTCATATCGACCGTCCGGAAGCCAAAGGAAAGGAGGAGAACTGATCTATGGAACTGTTCGCATTTTTCGTTAACCGAGCCATTATGCAGGGAACTCCGCTCCTGTTCGGTGCGACGGGTGAGATCGTGACCGAGAAATCGGGCAACCTGAACCTCGGCATCCCCGGCATTATGTATATGGGCGCGATCTCCGGCGTCATCGGGACCTTCTTTTACGAGAACTCTCCCATTTTCATTCCCGCCGTCGGCGTTTTTGTGGCGCTGATCTCGTGCCTTCTCGGATCGCTGCTCGCGTCTCTGATTTACTGTTTCCTCACCATTACCCTCCGCGCCAATCAGAACGTGACCGGTCTTGCTCTGACCACCTTCGGCGTCGGCTTCGGCAACTTCTTCGGCGGCTCGCTGATCAAGATCACGAAAAGCTCGGTGCCGTACATCGCGCTCTCCGAGACCGGGTCGGCTTTCTCCTGGCATCTGCCGTTCGCGGACGGAATGGGATGGGTCGGGACCCTGTTCTTCTCCTACGGCTTTATGGTCTATTTAGCCATCGTGCTTGCGATCCTTACGTCGTGGTTCCTCAACAAGACGAGACGGGGGCTTTATCTCAGGGCGGTCGGTGAGAATCCCGCGACGGCAGACGCCGCCGGGATCGACGTTTCCCGCTACAAGTATTACGCCACCTGCGCCGGCGGTATGATCGCAGGGCTCGGCGGACTGTTCTTCATTATGGACTATTCGGGCGGCGTCTGGTCGAACAACGGGTTCGGCGACCGCGGCTGGCTTGCGATCGCGATCGTGATCTTCGCGATCTGGAGACCGAGTCTTGCGATCCCGGCGTCGTACCTCTTCGGCGCGCTCTACATCCTGTTCCACTATCTCTCTCTGCCGATGAAGATGATCCCGATCCTCCAGATGCTCCCGTACGTCGTGACCATTTTGGCGCTGATCGTGATGCACGATGCCAAGGGCGTGCGGCAGGAAACCGGGAAACAGGCCAAGGTGATCAACAATATGCTGAAGCTGTTTGAATCGATGGGCCGGGGAGAACTGACCCCGGAACTGGAGGGACGGGAGGAAT
>CACZAZ010000078.1 GCA_902779285.1 uncultured Ruminococcus sp. | reverse complement strand
TGCGTTTTTAGGAAAAAACAGAGGGCGTTTTCTTGACATTTTTGACAAAACGTGATATATTTTCTATTACAATGGATAAGTCTTTTTTATAAGAAGGACGTCACAATGCAAAAATCGCAAAAGAAGCCGCTGAAATTCAATTCCCTGATCCGGAATTTCGAGCAACTGGATTTCGTCCGCGCCGTGCGCGGGGGTCTTGTCAATATGATTCCCGTCCTGATCATCGGCGCGTTCGCGCTCGTGTTCCGGTTCCTGCCGATCGACGCTTACCGGACGTTCATACAAGGTTTTGCGGGCGGCGTGCTGGACAAGATCTTCCTCTACGTCAACAGCGCGACCTTCGGGGTCCTGTCGGTCTATATGACCTACTCGATCAGCCGTTCGTATATGAAGGTCAAGGCGGACTCCGACACGGTCAACGGCGGCGCGGTCTTCGCCTCGTTCATCGCGTTCTTCATCCTGTCCGGCGCGTTCCTTGATTTCGAGACCTACGGCGCGGACGCGTTCGGCGGTACGCAGATGGGCGTGAAATCCATGGTCCTCGCCATCATCGCGGGGATCGGCGCGTCGGCTCTTTACCTGAAATCCGACCGCTTCTTCCGCCGCCGCCGCACCTATCTGTTCTCCCCGGGCGCCGACCGGGAATTCAACCGGATGCTGATCTCCTTCCTCCCGATCCTCGTCGTGGCGGCGGTTTTCGGCACCCTGAACGCGATCGTCCTGTATTTCTCGAAAGATCCGTCGATCCACGCGCTCTACATCCGGGCGATGAACGCGATCTTCTCGCATATCAAGGCGGGATTCTGGAAGGGGTTCTGCTTCGTTCTGGTCTCGTCTGTCCTCTGGTTCTTCGGCGTCCACGGCAGCGACGCGCTCGAGGGCGTGATGAACGATCAGATCGTCGGCGGGATGTCGGGCGACGTCCTTACGAACAAGGCGTTCTTCGACTGCTTCGTTCTGATGGGCGGCTGCGGCACGACGATCTGCCTGCTCATCGCTCTGCTCGCCTTCTCCCGCAACCGGGCGCAGAGACGGCTCGGACTGACGGCGTCGGTCCCGATGCTTTGCAACATCAACGAGTTGATGGTGTTCGGTCTTCCGATCGTGTTCAACCCCATTATGCTGATCCCCTTCCTCACGGTCCCGCTCGTCTGCTATTCGGCGTCGTATCTCGCGACCTACGCCGGGATCGTTCCGTATATCGAAAGCACCGCCGATATCTACTGGACCACGCCGATCCTGCTTGGCGGTTACAAGGCGTGCGGGATCCGCGGGCTTCTGCTCCAACTGGTCCTCGTGCTTGTCGGCGTGGCGATCTATTTCCCGTTCGTGCGTATTCTCGACCGCGAATCGGAACGCAGCAGCAGGGAACACTTCAGCCGCTTTATGGAGTTCTTCCGCGAGCACGAACAGGACCTGCAGAGCAAGCGGCTGACCGACCTTGACAACGTCTACGGCGACGTGGCGAAGGCGCTCTGCGCCGACCTGCGCGACGGGCTCTCCCGCCACGTGACCCTCTACTACCAGCCCCAGTACGACTACGCGGGCAAGTGCGTCGGCGTCGAGGCGCTGCTCCGCTGGAAACACCCCGTGCACGGGATCCTCTATCCGCCGCTGGTCGTCAAACTCGTGACCGAATCCAATCTGCTCACCCGGTTCGAGGAGGCGGTGGTCGAACGCGCGCTGTCCGAGCGCCCCGCGATCCTCGCTAAATTCGGGGAGGACGTCAAACTTTCGATCAACGTGACCGGCGGGACGATCGCGACCCCGCGCTTCGTCCAGTTCTGCCGCAAACTGAACGAGCAGGATCCGTTCAAGGGAAAGAATATCTGTCTTGAAGTCACCGAGCAGACCGCGCTCGACCTCGGAGAGGAAACGCGCGAACAGTTGAACGAACTGCGTCAAATGGGGCTGCTGCTCGCGATCGACGATTTCTCGATGGGGCAGACCTCGCTCCACTATCTGAAGGACAACTTCTTCGATATCATCAAGATCGACGGCAGTCTGGTGCGCGGTCTTGCCTCCGCCGGAAACTGCCGCGAGATCATCTCCTCGATCACGTCGCTCTCCGGATCGCTCTCGCTTCTCGTCATCGCAGAGTTCGTCGAGACCGAGGAACAGCGAAAGATCCTGCACGAGATCGGTTGCGACTGCTACCAGGGCTACCTGTATTCTCCCGCGGTCCCGCTGGATTAAAGGAAATCTGACGACCGCCCCCCGAAAAAACCGCGCCCCGCACGGGGCAAAAAACCGTAACGAAGGAAAAAACGCTTATGAATCGCGTAACTGTCCGGAGGCGGAAACGCCTCGGGGGGATGTCCGCCAGGGGCATCGCCCTTCCGCTCGCGTTCGTGATCGCCGCGCTGCAGATCACGCTCGTCGTTCTGATCGTCGTCGCCAACGTCTGGAACGCGAAACTTTCCCGTACCATCAACCTCTACAGCGATTACGAGTCCGAGGCGTCGTCTCTGGTCTCGGGCGCGAGCGTACTGAACGGTACGGCGACGACCTACGTCAACCAGCCCGACAAGACCAACGTAGGTCCTTTGATGGCGTTCGTGTCCGAACTCCGCACCCATCCCGAGCGCCGTCCCGGGGAGATCGCGGAGCGTTTCGAGAACAACGGCGTCGGGAGCGAAGCGAAACGCCACGTCCGGCAGGCGCAGGAGGCGGCGGAGGAGATGTACGCGATCCAGCTGCACGCGATCGCCCTGATGCTCTCCGCCTATCCCTCGTCGGATCCTTCACTCTCCGGCTTCGAACTCCCCCCGCTTACGGAGGAGGAGATCGGATGGACGGCGGAAAAGAAAGCCGAGGAAGCCGAGACGATGCTCAACGTCGCGTCCTATACGGCGCGGATGGGGACGGTCTCGACCAACGTGACCAACTGCGTCGAGGCGCTCCGCGACGAATCCGGCGAGCTGATCGGACAGAGTGTGAAGCACATCGGCGCGATCCGGATCGCGATCCTCTGTACGACGGTCGCTTTCTCGGCGCTGCTTGTTTCGAGTTTTCTCGTCATTTATCTCAAACTGATCTCCCCGCTCGACAAATTCGTGCGCGGGATCGCCGCCGACCGTCCGCTCGACGAGGGATCGGGGCTCTACGAGGTGCGCCGGGTCGCCAACTCCTATAACGCCCTGCTCCGTCGGCGCGAATCTCTCGAAACGGTCCTTCGATTCGCGGCGGAGACCGACCAACTGACCAATCTGCCCAACCGCTACCGCTTCGAGCAGTATTTCTACGAGTCGGGCAAGAGCGGCTATTCGGTCGCCTTCCTGATCTTCGACGTCAACCGGCTGAAGGAGGTCAACGATAAGAAGGGTCACCTTGCCGGGGACGAATTGATCCTCCGCGCGGCGGAGTGCATCGGCGAGTGCTTCGGAGTCCCGGGCGAGAGCAACTGTTTCCGGATCGGGGGCGACGAGTTCGCGGCGATCGTCAAGAGGATCTCCCGCGACGAGATCGACCGTCGGCTCGCGTGGTTTACCGAACGGCAGAAGGAAGCGGGGATCAGCGTCGCCGCGGGGCTCGCCTACGCCGAGGAGATCGGGGAGACCGATTTCCGCGAACTCTTCCTCAAAGCCGACCGGAATATGTATTCCGACAAGATGCGGGCGCACGGCGAAATGGACGAGAGTAAGGACCGCGCCTGAATCTCAAAACGAAAATCCCGCAAGGGGTTTTTGTTTTAGGGGGATCGCGGGCGGGCGCGAAACTTGACATTTTACCTCCGTTATGGTATAATGCCAAGGCGAGAAACAAACACGTTTGAGACGGAGAAAACGACAGTATGAAGATCCTTGTTGCCGGAGACGGCAAAGTAGGCGAGACGCTCGCGAAAGAACTGGCGGACGAGGGACACGATCTGATTTTGATCGACGTCGACGCCGCCGCGCTCGAAGCGACGGCGGGAAAATACGACGTGATGACCCTGCAGGGCAACTGCGCCTCGATGGAGACGCTGCGCGACGCGGGGATCGGGAACGCCGACCTTCTGATCGCCGCGACGGGCTCGGACGAACTCAATCTGCTGACCTGTCTGACCGCCCACTCCATGAACGGAAAACTGCATACCATCGCCCGCATCCACAACCCCGAATATATGGGGCAGGTCTACGAGATGCGGGACCGTTTCGGTCTTTCCATGACCTTCAACCCCGAGAAACAGACCGCCGTCGAGATCGACCGGCTTTTGAAGTTCCCGGGGTTTTTGAAGCGCGACACCTTCGCGCACGGACGGCTTGAGATCGTCGAACTCCGTATCGACGGGCAGAGCAAACTGTGCGACCAGCCCCTTTTGAATCTGCCGGGGCTTCTGAACTGCCGCGCTCTGATCTGCGCCGTTCTGCGCGGCGGGGTCACCTACACGCCGAACAGCGGTCAGTTTACCCTGAAAGAGGGCGACCGCATTTTCGTCACCGCGTCCTCCGACGACCTGTCAACCCTGCTGCGCAATCTCGGGATCGTGACCCACAAGGTCAAGCGCGTGATGCTGGTCGGCGGCGGCACCGTCAGTTACTATCTGGCGGAGACCCTGCTTGCCCGCCGCGTCTCGGTCTCGATCGTCGAACGCGACCCCGAACAGGCGCGCCGTCTTTCCGAAGTTCTGCCCGGCGCCGACGTCATTCTGGGCGACGCGTCGCGCCAGACCCTGCTCGACAGCGAGGGGATCGCGGACAGCGACGCCGTGGTCTCGCTCACGGGTCTTGACGAGTTGAACGTCCTTGTTTCGCTCTACGCCAGCCGGCGCGGCATCCCCCAGACCGTCACCAAACTCGGACGGATGGAGGATACCAGTATGATCGAGAATCTCCCGGTCGGGAGCATCGTCTCGCCCCGGAAGTTGAGCGTCAACAATATCGTCCGCTACGTCCGCGCCATGCAGGAGCAGACCGGTGCCGCCGTCGCCGTCCACCATATCGCGGACGGGCAGGCGGAGGCGATCGAGTTCCACCTCGACGGCTCGGCGGCGAATACCGGCGTCCCCCTGAAGAATCTCCGGCTGAAACAGAACGTCCTGATCGCCGGGATCCTGCGCGGCGGGGAGGTCATCATCCCCGGCGGCAACACGACCTTCCGTTCGGGCGATACCGTCGTCATCGTCGTCAGCGGCGATACCGTGCTTCTTCGTTTCAACGATATTTTCGAGTGACGGAGGGCGCGTATGAACTATAAGATGCTCGGGCGCTTCCTCTCCCTGATCCTCGCGATCGAGACGGCGTCCATGGTCCCCGCCCTTCTGATCTCGCTCTTTCTTCGCGAGACCCGCCCGGTGATCGGCTTCCTCTCCGCGATGGCGGCGGCGGGCGCCGTTTCGGGGCTGCTCTACGTTCTCACCCGCGGCGCCGATTCGGATTTCTACGCCCGCGAGGGGATGGTCTGTGTCGGGATCAGCTGGATCGCGCTGTGTCTTTTCGGCTGTCTGCCGTTTCTCGTGTCGGGCGCGATCCCGAATTTTCTCGACGCTCTTTTCGAGACGGTCTCGGGCTTTACGACCACCGGGTCCTCCATCCTCGCGCACCCGTCCGCGCTTCCGAAAGGGATCCTCTATTGGCGCAGTTTCAGCCATTGGCTGGGCGGTATGGGCGTTCTCGTCTTCCTGCTCGCGCTGGTCCCGATCAGCGGACGCAACGAGGGCTATACGCTCCACATCCTCCGCGCGGAGAGCCCGGGACCCACGGTCGGCAAACTCGTGCCGAAAATGCGCCAGACGGCGAAGGTGCTCTACCTCATTTATATCGCCCTGACCGCCCTCAACGTCATCTTCCTGCTCTGCGGGGGGATGTCGCTCTTCGATTCGGTCTGCACCGCCTTCGGCACCGCCGGAACGGGGGGATTCGGGACCAAAGACGACAGCATCGCGGGCTTCGGCTCGTATATCCAGATCGTCTGCACCGTCTTTATGCTCCTGTTCGGGGTCAACTTCTCGATCTTTTATCTGATCCTGCTCGGGCGGCTGCGCTCGGTATTCCGTGACGAGGAACTCCGCTTCTACCTTCTGACCGTGTTCGGCAGCGTCGGGCTGATCGTCTGGAACCTGCTGCGGAACGGGGTCTACGGGGGGGTCGGGGAAACCGTCCGTCACGCCTTTTTCCAGGTCGCGTCGATCATCACGACGACCGGCTTTTCGACCACCGATTACGAGGCGCTCTGGCCGTCGTTTTCCAAGGCGCTGCTGCTGATCCTGATGGCGATCGGCGCCTGCGCCGGGAGTACCGGTGGCGGGCTCAAATGCTCGCGGATCGTGATGCTGCTGAAAATTATGAAGCGCAACATCGCGGAGGTCATGCACCCGCAGAAGGTCAAGACCGTGCGGCTCTCTGGCAAGCCGGTCTCCGAGAAGATCCTCGCCAACACCAACGCCTACTTCGCCGCGTATATCTTTATCGCCGTGGCGAGCTTCACCGTCGTTTCGTTCGCGTCGCCCTACGGATTGACCGAGAACCTGTCCGCCGTCCTCGCCTGCTTCAACAACGTCGGACCCGGGCTCGGGATGATCGGGCCGGCGTCCAACTTCGCGGGGATCGGCGCCGTCTCCAAGTCCGTCCTGATTATGGATATGCTCGCCGGCCGCCTCGAGATTTTCCCGATCATCGTCCTCTTCAGCCGCAAGTCGTGGCAGAGAGGTTGACGCGCGGAGGCAAACGCGGATAGAAAAACGAATTCAAATTGAAAAGAAGAAACCCGTTCGCCGTGGCGAACGGGTTTCAACCTTAAATGCGTTTATCAATGCAAGGAGTTTTCACAGAGCAGAAAGCTTTAACGGACAATCAATAATTATCCATTCGTTTTTCGGTCTGTGCGTGATCGGAACGCTTCTTAACGGGACGTCGAGGACGCCGTCCCCTACCGCTCGCGCGATTGGAACATTTCTTCAAACTAACCGCGCCAGCTATTG
>CACZAZ010000077.1 GCA_902779285.1 uncultured Ruminococcus sp. | reverse complement strand
CAGGATGTTGAAATACAGGTGGACGAGAGCCGTGCGGCGGGCGTTCTTGTTCGCGCCGATCGAGGAGAGCATCGCGGTCACGCAGGTACCGATATTCAGACCCATGATGATCGGGATCGACGTCCCGTAACTGATCGCGCCGGTGGTCGCCAAAACCTGCAGGATACCGATCGAGGCGGCGGACGACTGCACGACGAGCGTCGGGACAAGACCCGCGATAATGCCGAGCGCCGGGTTCTTGAACATCGTGAGGATCGAGCGGAAGCCCTCGCTCTCGTTCAGGGGAGCGACCGCCTGCGCCATATACTCCATCCCGACCATCAGGACCGAGAAGCCGAGCAGGGCGTGTCCGAGATTCTTCTTCCGGTCGCTCTTGGAAGTCATTGTGATAAACAGACCCGTGATGGCGAGCAGCGGCATCCACGAATTCGGCTTCAGCAGATTGAGGTAGCCGACGATCCCCTCGCTCGCGCCCTCGATCACCGAAAGACCGGTCAGCCACGCGGTCGTGGCGCTGCCGACGTTGGCGCCCATGATGACGCCGACCGTCTGACCGAGGGTCATCAGCCCCGAGTTGACGAAGCCGACCACCATGACCGTCGTGGCGGAGCTCGACTGCACCAGCGCCGTCACCCCGAGCCCGAGCAGAAAGCCCTTGAACGGGTTGGAGGTGGCGTTCGAGAGGATGGATTTCATACGCGAGCCGCCGATCCGCTTCATCGCGTCGCCCATCACGTTCATACCGTAGAGGAACAGGGCGAGCCCGCAGATCAGCTGCAGCGTTTGCAGAAGGATAGTCATTGCAAAGTCGAATTCCTTTCAATCGTCGTTCGGTCTCTTTATTCTCGCAGATACGACCCCGCCCCTTCTCCGTATCGTCCGGGAGCGGGGCAGGGTCGGATTCTCTGTCATTCGGTTTCGGTCGGGGCGGCTTCTTCCTTCTCTTTCGCTTCGGCGGAAGAGACGGGGGTCTCCTCGACGGGGGGGTCGGGGGAGGGGTTTTCCTCCGCCGGCTCGCCGGACGCCTCCGGAGCGTCGGGATCGGTCGCGACGGCAGCGGCGGCTTCCTCTGCGGTTTCCTGCGTCGTATTTTCTTCTTCGACCACCGTCATCACGGGGATCGCCGCCTCGGTCGTTCCGCTCTCCTGCGCCTCGGTGACGAGTTCGGAGATGCGTTTCTGTTCCTCTTTGGTATGGCGGCGGTCGCGGCGGAACTTCCGCGCGTTCTCACGGAGAAGCCCCGGATCGTCGGAGGGGTTGTGATAATGACGGCGGTAGTCCTCCGCCATCTCGGCTTTTCCGCGCTTGTTGAGAAGGAAGTCGGTCAGTTTGCGGACGATATCGTAGAGGATCGTGAAGGTCGGGACGCCGATCAGAAGACCCGGGAAGCTGAACAGACCGCCGAACAGGACCACGGAGAACAGCACCCAGAAACTCGACATTTCGATCGAGTTCCCGACGATCAGCGGGTCGAAGATGTTGGCGTCAAGCTGCTGGATGATGACCACGAGGATCAGGAAATAGACCACCTTGATCGGGTCGATCATCAGAACGATCAGGCAGGACGGGACGGCGCCGATGTAGGGGCCGAAGAACGGGATCATCTGAGACATACCCATCAGCATCGAAATCAGGATCGCCTGCGGAACGCCGAAGATGCTCGCGGCGATGAAGATCAGCACCCCGACGAGCAGCGAGTCGAGCATCCTCCCGGAAATGAAGCCCGAGAAGACCCGGTTGGCGTAACTGCATTCGTCGAGCACGATCTTCGCCCACTTGTCGGGAAAGATCGCGTTGACGATCAGAACGCCCTGCCGCGCGAACTTCTTGCGGTTGGCGAGCGTGTAGACCACGACCACGATCGAGACCACGACGTTGAGCAGGGCGGAAACGATCATCTTCCCGACGCCGAAGGTCTCGGAAAGGATCGGAGAAAGTTTCGAGAAGATGCCTTCGAGGTCCGCGCTGGTCAGGTCCGCGAGGGTCGGCGCGACCGCGTTGGTCAGCCAGTTGACCAAGCCGTTCGAGATCTTATCGGATTGGGCGCGCAGCGAATCGATCAGTTCGGGATTGTCCTCTCCGACGAGCCCGATCAGCCAGTCGGTGAATGATTCGACCCATCCCGGAATACTGTTGATAAGGCGAACGATACTGTCGTAGAGCTGCGGGATGACCGCGAGCAAAAGACCGGCGATGATCAGGAAAAAGATCAGGACCGAGAGCAGGATGCTCACGTTGTCGGCGCGCTTCAGCACCCGGCGCTCGGTGGTGGTCCCTCTTTCGAGCGAGCGGCGGAACACCTTCTTGGTGAAGAAGACGCCGATCGGTTTGTCGAGCAGGTTGCAGAGCGGCTTCAGAACGAAGGCGAGGATCCCGCCGGCGATGAAGGGCGCAAGGATGGACAGCAGCCGCCCGAACCAGTTGCCCGCGGCGACCGAGCGGTCGATCAGGAACCCGAGCAGGATACATCCGGTCAGGATCACGGCGCAGAAGACGAAGATCGTCAACTGCTTCCGGAACGTCAGGTTTTTCATTGCTCCCTCCGTGCAAAAATGATACGTAATTATTATAACATCCGAGGCGAAGAAAATCAAGTCGAATCGAAGAAAAGATTTTTTCCGTAATTTAATAAAAAACGTTTGCTTTTTTGAGAAGGAAGTGGTATAATAGATTCAATCATACGAGATAAGGGTGGCGAGGACTGTCGGTCCCACCCTGGAAGAGGAGACAAGACAATGAAACTTGCAGCCCAGAACCGGCGTTCCGTGTTCGTCCTGGTCCTTCTTGCGGTCCTGCTGCTCTTCACCGTGGTCAGCTTTGCGGACGGTGAAGCGGCGAGCGTCGCGGAGGCGGCGAAGAGCGGCGTCGAGACCATCCGCGGTTATATCAACAAGGGTATCGAACAGCTGAAGAGCGCCAACTACATCGGGGACGCCTGCACTTCCGCGTTCAACGCGCTCGGCAATATCAAGGATTACTGGTGGATCATCATCGGCGTCGTCGCGCTGATCGAATGCTTCTTCGGATACCGGCTGTTCCGGATCGAACTTGCGATCTTCGGTTTCATCGGCGGTTTCGTCGGCGGGCTCCTTCTGTTCCCGCAGCTCGTGAAGCTGATCCCCGCGATGGGTGACGTCCCGATCGTGGAGACCATCATCGCGGCGATCCTCGGTATCGCGGGTCTTCTGCTCACTCAGTTCTTCTTCAAGGCGGCGGTCGTGATCGCCGTCGGCTACGCGGGATATCTCTTCTCCCTGCCTTACGTCGCCGCGTATAACAACGCGCTCTTCATCCGCATCATGATCGGCGTCGTTCTTGCGATCCTGGCATTCCTTCTCCTCAAGGTCATCATCGTTCTCCTGACCGGTCTTTTCGGCGGTATGATCGCTCTGGCGCAGCTGACCTGCAAGATCGAAGCCATCCAAAAGCCCCTGCTCGAGGACAACTCGATCGTGTCTCAGATCTTCGACGTGACGTCGAAACTCGGTCTCGGCATCAACGCGCTGACCGTCGCGCTCATCATCGGCGCCGTCGTCGGGCTCCTCGGCGTGGTCTTCCAGTTCGCCAACACCGCGAGAAAGAGAGCGTAACTTCAAATCATACGAAACCGCAACGGTCGAAGCCGTTGCGGTTTTTAGTAGGAAAAGAGAGAAAAGAGGGAAAGATATGGCGGATCACGGGATCGCGGGGCTCGGCTTTCATCACGTCGGGCTGAAGGCGGGAGATTACGACCGCTCCCGCGCGTTCTACACGGCGCTCGGGATGAAGGAGGTGCTGTCCTGGGGAGAGGGCGAACGCGCGATCTCCCTGTTCGATATCGGGGACGGCGGCAAGATCGAGATCTTCGCAAACGGCGGGGAAGCGTTCTCGTCCGACGGGAAGTGGATCCATTTCGCCTTTCGGGTCGACGACGTGGACGCCGCCTACGCGAACGCGCTCGCCGCGGGCGCTTCCGTGATGACGCCGCCGAAGACGGTCGAACTCGCCTCGCGCCCGTATCTTGCGACCATCCGCGTCGCCTTCGTGTACGGACCCGACGGGGAACAGATCGAACTGTTCCGGGAACTGGAGGACAAGCGGGGATGACGAAGATCGCCTTTGACGGCGCCGCCGACCGGCTCTCGGAGATCATCCGGGGCGAATCGGTGGGGATGGCGCATTATTACGTCGCGATCGACGGAGCGGACGACGGGAAGATCGCGGCGCTTGCCGAGGAACTCGCCGCAAAACTCTCCGCGTTCGTGATCCCGACCGGGGCGTTCGCGCTCCCCTCGAACAAACTGACCCCCGAACGCAAAGCGACGCCGGGAGGCGTCTTCGACCACGAACGATTCACACGCGAGGTCGCGCGGGAGTTCCTTGCGAAAAAACTCCCGGTCTACGGGGTCTACGCCGAACGGATCCGCGGGACCGTCGAACGCGTGCAGGTCCCCGAACGCGGGGTCTACCTGATCGCGGGACGGTACGCCCTGCATCCGGAGGTCCCCGATTTCTACGACCTCCGTATCGTCCTGCAAAACGACGGCGCGGACGAGACCGCGAGCGCCTACCTCTCGGCGTATATGATCGAGGCGTTCTGCGACGTTCTGCTCACCTCGGATCCCTCTGACGCGGACGGGGACGAGGAGGGCTTCACGGGCTTCTCTCTCCCGCTCTCCCTCGACGGAGACGCCTGACCGATCCCCAAAGAAAACACGGGGAAAATCACAACCTCCCCCCTATCAAAACGAACCCCTTTCGCCGGACGGCGAAAGGGGTTCGTTTCGTGTGATGAGGATCAGTCCTTGTGGCTGTCGAGCCAGGCGTCGACCTTCGCCTTCGCGATGCAGGAGATCTTCTCGGCAGGGTAGGGAGAGGTCTCTCCGCCGTTGGCGTAGACGAAATACTTGCCGTCGGGGGTCACGTAGAGCGTTTCCTCGTATCCCGCGGGATCTCCGAAGGCGCCGTGGGCGTACTTTTTCACAAGTTCCGCCTTTTCGGTATCGTAGACGTTTCCTCTGATGGTTTTTTGCATCTCTTTAATCCTTTCTTTCTATGTTCTCAAGGTTTATCGTTTCCCCGAAAAGCCGGCTTCATTCACCGAAGGGGAAATTATTTCCGAAATCAGAGCCCCAGCCCCGCCGCGCCGATGATCCCGGCGTCGTTGCCGAGTTCCGCGATCCGGACCGAGCATTTGTCGGGCGACTTTCTCGTGTACTGTTCGGTCTTGATGATCTCGAGCAGGGGTACGAGAAGGTTGTCCCCCTCGTTGCAGATGCCGCCGCCGATCGACAGTACTTCGGGCTGGAAGATGTTGATCATATTCGTAATGCCGCAGGCGAGATATTTGATATACTCGCGCACGACGTCGGCTGCCTCGGCGTCGCCCTTCTTCATGGCGGAGAAGGCGGTGCGCGCGGAGACCCGTCCGTTTGCCTCGAATTCGTCGACCATCAGCGACGGGATGCCCTTGATCTTGCACGCGTTCACCCGTTCGCGGGTCATATTGATCAGCCCGGTCGCGGAACTGTACGCCTCCCAGCAGCCGCGCCGTCCGCAGGAGCAGGGACGCCCGTTGAACTCGATGACGGTATGCCCCAGTTCGCCCGCCGCGTGGTTGAAGCCCGAATAGACCTTGCCGTCGATGACGATGCCGCCGCCGACGCCGGTCCCGAGGGTGATCATGACCGACTTTCTCGTCCCCTTCGCCGCGCCCGAGAGCGCCTCCGCGAGCGCCGCGGCGTTGGCGTCGTTCTCGATCAGAACGCGCTTGACCGGCAGAAACGACTTGAACACGTCCGCGATGGGGAAGCGGTAGAAGGGAATGTTGTTCGAGTACTCGACGACGCCCGTATCGCTGTTCGCGGTACCGGGGGTGGCGATGCCGACCGACGCGACGTCGGAGAGCGGGATCCCGTTCTCTTTCAGCAGTTTCGCGGACAGATCCGCCATATCCTTGACGATCATCTCGGGGGCGCGTTCGGGTCTGGTGGGGACGCTGCCTTTCGCGATGATCTTCAGATCCTCGCCGCAGATACCGACCGCGATATTGGTGCCGCCGAGATCAACTCCGATATAAACCATGATTGCTCCTTGCCGAGCCGCGTTCCGGCTCTCTTTTTTTCTTGTTCCGACGCATACTTGCGCCGCGGATTTCTTCCTTCTCATATTATACCCGCGCGCGAGAACAAAGTCAAGCGCCAAAACGAAAAAAAGCGGGGATCCGGCTCGTCCGGGCGCCCGGTTTGAAAAAGAAGCCGCCCGACCTCCCCCACGGACCTCGGATGTAGAAAATCAAGTCGGATTTTTGTGCAACCCGCCCAAATATCCAAATCCGTTTTTAGATACAGCATCTAACGGCGGTCATTCCGAAATATGTTACTGAAAATTAACAAACGGTTACGCTCGAAAACCGCACGTCCGAATTTTCGGGCTTATTTTCTTTTCGTTAGGTTATTTTCAGTTACATTTTGCGGAATAACGGTGGATCGTTCGTAACCGTGCAGGATGCTCGTCGGGCGGACGGCTCCCTCCGATCGTGCATAACGCGTGTCCGGAGGGCGTTTTTTTGCGGTTTCCGCGCGATTTGCCATAAAATATATAACTTGACTTTTTTCCGCGTGTGTGGTACAATACGAGCAGACTTATATGGGAGAACTATGCCATTTCCTCCCCAGCGGGTCTGAAATTCTTTGGAGGTCATACGGTATGAAAACAAGCAAACTGACACGGCTGATCGCCTTTTTCCTGGCGGCGGTCTGTTGTGTCGGAACGATCGTCATTACCGGCTCCGCGTCCGCTCCCCTCTCCCCGGCTGATCCCGGAGAAGAGTCGTCTTCGTCGTCCTATACGGCGATGAGCGAGTATCTGGACGCCATCCCGTATTCCGAGTACTACGCAACGTATCGGAATATCCCCGGCGGCACCGCGGACGTCGACGTTGATCTGACTGCGTTCACGGCGAACGCCGCGGCGAGCGGGACCAAAC
>CACZAZ010000076.1 GCA_902779285.1 uncultured Ruminococcus sp. | reverse complement strand
CGACCCGGAGGCCGCCGCCGAGGCGATGCTCCGCGCCCTCCGCGAGACGTGGGACGAGGTGCACGGCAAATGAACGGCGAAATCCTCGAGCGCGCGATGGCGGCCTTCGCCATCGAGGCGGAATCCCTCGCCGCGACCGCGGCCGTGATCGACCGCGCGCAGCTCGCGGCGGCGGCCGAGGCGCTCGCGAAGGCGCCGCGCATCGCCGCCTCCGGCTGCGGCCACACGGGCATCGCCTGCCGCCACTTCGCGCACCTCATGTGCTGCATCGAGCGCCCGGCCCGCTTCCTCTCGCCCGCCGAGGCTGTCCACGGCGGCCTCGGCTTCGTCCAGGCGGGCGACGTCCTGCTCCTCGCCTCGCGCGGCGGGAAGACGGACGAGCTCATGCCCATCGCGGACATCGGCCGCGCGAAGGGCGCGACCGTCATCGCCGTGACGGAAAACCTCGCCTCCCCGCTCGCCGCGAAGGCGGACATCGTCCTCGCCATGAAGGTGACGCGGGAGTGCGACCGCTTCAACAGCCAGGGCACGACCAGCTTCGCCGTCACCTGCGCGATCTTCGACGCGCTCCAGACGGCGGTGATGGAAGTCACCGGCTTCACCAACGACCAATTTGCAGCCATCCACCCCGGCGGGGCCGTCGGGAAGAGGCTGAACGCGAACGAACGGCCCAACCACTAGGAGAAGAACACCATGGAATTCATCGTTTACCAGAAAGAACTCGAGCTGCAGTCCCGCGGCTGGATCCCCACTTTCCACGACGTCTCGAAGGAGATACGCGAAATCGTCCTCGCGTCGGGCGTGAAGAACGGCACCGTCTGCATCGCGTCGCACCACACGACCTGCTCCGTGATGGTCCAGGAATGCTCGCACGACATCGACTCGTTCGACCTCGAGTACCTCCAGCACGACCTGCTCGACATCATGCGCAAGCTCGTCCCCGACTTCAGGGAGGAGCACCAGTACCGCCACCCGGGCCCGATCCACGCGCAGTTCGGGCGCTACGTCAACGAGCCCGGCGATTACACGAGCATGAACACCGACGGGCACCTCCGCAGCGTCTTCTTCGGCCGCAGCGAGACGATGACGATCAAGGACGGCGTCCTCGACGGCGGCGAGTTCGCGCACGTCTATTTCATCGACTGGGACCAGGTCCGCGCCCGTCACCGTCAGCTCAACGTGACCGTTATGGGTACCTCGGACGACGTGGGCGACCGCAAGTGGAACAACGGGGAAGTCATCAACACCCTCCACAAGTTCACCGACGAGGAGAAGGCGTACGACCTCCACTACGACCTGCAGCTGAAGAGATAAGAGGAAGAATATGAAACTCATTCTTGATACCGCAAATCTCGACGATATTAAGTATTTCAATACGTATTATCCGATCTCGGGCGTGACGACAAACCCGACCATCCTCTCCCGCGAGGGCGGCGATATCGTCAAGCATCTCCGCACGATCCGCGAGATCATCGGAGAGGATAAGGAACTGCATATCCAGGTGACCGAGACCGAGTATGACAAGATCGTTTCCGAAGCCGAGGCGATCGTCAAAGCGTTCGGCAAGAACACCTTCGTCAAGATCCCCGCGACCGACGTCGGGCTCCGCGCCACCGCCGCTCTTGCGAAAAAGGGGATCAAGGTGACCGTCACCGCCGTCTTCAGCGCGGGGCAGGCGCTGCTTGCCGCGACAGCCGGCGCCGCCTACGTCGCTCCGTACGTCTCGCGGCTCGAGAACATCTGCGAGGACGGGATCGGCGTAGTCGCGGAGATCCAGCAGGTGCTTGACTGCGGCGATTACGACACCGTCATTCTCGCCGCCAGCTTCAAGACCGCCCGCGAGGTGCTGGACGTCGCGCTCGCCGGTTCCGGCGCAGCGACAGTCTCCGCCGACGTTTTGAAGAAACTGCTCTCGCACACCTCGACCGACACTTCGATCGCCGGCTTTGCGGCGGATTGGAAAAAGGCGTTCGGCGATCACACCCTTTCGGAACTTCTGAAGGGGTAATGCGTCCGCTCCGGCGGAGATCATGAAAAGAGCATTTTTATTCGTTATCGTCGCGTGTATGCTGTGGGGGACTTCGGGGATCTTCGTCCACTTCCTGTCCCCTTACGGCTTCACCGCGCTGCAGATGGTGCGCGGAGTGATCTCATTCTTCGTTATGGCGGGCTTCGCTCTGCTTTTCGACCGGCGACAGTTCAGGATCGGCGGCTTTCGCGAACTGCTTCTCTATATCTTTATGGGCGCGACGCTCTTCGGGACGGCGTTCTGCTATTTCCGGTCGATGCAGATGACCTCGGTTTCTACCGCGGTCGTTCTGATGTATATCTCGCCGATCTACATCCTTCTGTTCTCGGTGCTCGTTTTTCACGAGCGGCTCGGATGGATCAAAGGACTGTCGGTCGCCGGGATCCTTCTCGGCTGTATTCTGACGTCGGGGATCATCGGCGGGGGACGTTTCAACCTCCCCGGGGTCCTGATCGGCGTTCTTTCGGGCGTTTCGTACGCGATCTACAACATTCTGGCGAAACTCTCGGTCAGACGGGGCGGCTCGCCGATCAAGTCGACGATGTACGCGTTCCTGTTTATGGCGATCATCGCCTTGATCCCGTCGCGCCCGGATCTTGCCGTCTCGTATATCGCGGAAAAACCCGTGCCGACCGTCCCGTTGCTCATCGGGCTCGGTCTCTGTACCTGCGTTATCCCGTACTTTTTGTTCAATTCTTCTTTGAAAACGCTCCCGTCGGGTACGGCGTCCGCAATGTCGATCATCGAGCCGCTCTCGGCGTCGATCTTCAGTTTCACCCTGCTCGGCGAGGACCCCGACGCGTTCTCCATCGCGGGCATCGTGCTGATCCTCGGATGCGTGATCGTACTCGAACGCTCGGAACTGAAAAAGAACCCCGAAGGCACGCCCGCCGAACCGTCTGAGCAAATTTGAATCCATTAAAAAAACGCCGCCCATCGGGCGGCGTCTTTTGTATTTAATCGAAGGAATACCAGTCGGAAAAATAGGTTCTCAGAAACTCTTCCCAGTCGTTCACTTCATTCGCAAGGGTTTTCGCACGTACAACGTCGGAGTTAACACCTAAAAACAGAATCACATGCTTTTCATCGTTGAAGATTACACGTTTGAACGCTTGAGGATAATCGTCTCCGTGATAGTACTCTTCTTTGTCCCTTGTTCCGTAAAAATCGTAGAACAGATAACCGTTATACTCTTCGGTCGGTTCGGTTCCGATCGTGGTGCATTGATCGAAGCAATACGCTTTTGCAGCAAGATAATCCGCCTCAGAATACACGTAATAATACAGGGCGCGATCCAGTGCGTTGAGCATGAATCCATATTCGTCGTAAACGTAATAATAGTCGCATTCCACGCATTCGAAATCGTCTTTGAACGGCGCCATTTGAACGAAAACGTCAGTTTCAACAGGAGAATTATATTGAAAAGGGAAATCATAGTGACCGTCAAATCTGTATTTGCCGATCCCGTGCGCCTCGTAATGAGAATGATGGAAAAGAGCGCAATAAGTAAGAAGCGACAAAGTGACCAATATCAAAAGGATCGGAATGCCCCAATGAATGATCCGGGCGAGTGTTTTTCTTTTCTTCTCGTTTTTTTCCATACGTTCAAATCATCCTTTCTTTCGGGCGAAGCATCGGAAGACAGACGTCGGTTGTTATAAATCAGTTCTCGTCGGAGAACAGGTCGGTCTGTCCCGGGATCTGGTCGCCGGGTTTTCTTCTCATCCCGTAGGGGATGCCGAGATGCTCGTAGGCGAGCCGCGTGACGCATCTGCCGCGCGGGGTGCGGGAGAGGAATCCGATCTGGAGCAGGTACGGTTCGTACACGTCCTCGATGGTGACCGATTCCTCGCCGATGGTGGCGGAGACCGTCTCCAGCCCCACGGGTCCGCCGTCGTAGTAGTTGATGATGGCGGAGAGCATCTTGCGGTCGGCGTTATCGAGCCCCAGTTCGTCGATCTCCAGCATTTTGAGCGCCGTTTTCGCCATTGCAAGGTCGATCGAGCCATTCCCGCGCACCAGAGCGAAGTCGCGCGTCCGTTTGAGCAGACGGTTGGCGATACGCGGCGTACCTCTCGAACGGGAGGCGATCTCGAGCGCGCCGTCGTCGGTGATCTTGATATTCAGGATCTTGGCGCTCCGCTTGACGATGGTGGCGAGTTCCTCGGGAGTGTAGAGTTCGAGTTTCAAAACCACGCCGAAGCGGTCGCGGAGCGGTGTGGTCAACTGTCCCGCGCGGGTGGTCGCGCCGATCAGGGTGAAGTGCGGGATCGGGAGCCGGATGCTGCGCGCCGACGGTCCTTTTCCTATGATGATGTCGATGGCGTAGTCCTCCATCGCGGGGTAGAGGATCTCCTCGACCGAGCGGGAAAGACGGTGGATCTCGTCGATGAACAGGACGTCGCCCTCCGCCAGATTGGTGAGGATGGCGGCAAGATCGCCCTGCTTTTCGATCGCGGGTCCCGACGTCGTGCGGATATTGACGCCCATCTCCGCCGCGATGATGCCCGACAGCGTGGTTTTCCCGAGCCCCGGAGGGCCGTAGAGCAGGACGTGATCGAGCGACTCTCCGCGGAGTTTCGCCGCCTCGATCCCGATCTTCAGATTCTCTTTCGCCTTTTCCTGTCCGATATACTCCTCCAGCGTTTTCGGGCGCAGACTCGGTTCCGCGTCGGAATCGGCGGGGGAGTACTCGCTGGATACGATCCGGCTTTCGAAATCAAATTCTTGTTCCATATCGGTTTCCCTTCTTCAAAACGGTCGGGCGTTACTTCACGAATTTGCGGAGGGCGGCGGTGATGATCTCCTCAAGGGTGAGCTTGTCGACGTCGATCCCGCGCAGCGCCGAGAGGATCTGGCTCTTGTCGTAGCCGAGCGCCGTGAGCGCCTCGGTCGCCTCGGTGAGTTTTCCGCTCTTTTTCGGCGCGTCGAAGAGCGTTCCGTCGGGATTCGCCGCGGTCGCGCCGCTTTGCCTGAAAAGGTCGCCCGAAACCTTGTCTTTCAGTTCCAGAACGATCCGCGCGGCGGTCTTGTTTCCGATCCCGTTCGCCCGCGCGAGCGATTTGACGTCCTCGGTCCCGACGGCGAAGATCAGTTTGTCGGGGGAGAAACTCGAGAGCAGCGACATCGCCGCCTTCGGTCCGACCCCGGATACTCCGGTCAGGAGATTGAAGACTTCGCGTTCCTCCTCCGAGAGGAAACCGAACAGTTCGATCCCGTCCTCCCGTACCGAAAGATGCGTGTAGAGTTTGACGTTTTCTCCGCGCTTACGCGAGAGAACGTCCGAGGTGATGAGACTGATCGTCAGTCGGTATCCCACCCCCGCGCACTCCACGACGGCGGTCGACTGGTCGGAATAGGTCAGTTCTCCCTTAACGTAGTAGTACATTTTCTTTTCTCCTTGTTTTTCCGGATCAGACGCCACACGAACTCGCCGCCGAGTGTGGCAAGGAACAGAGCGGCGCCCGTGACCGAGAGTTTGGCTGCGGTAACGTAGAGGTCGGGCATATAGCGAAGTTCTATCTCGTGCTCTCCCGCGGGAGAATCGAAACCGAGCAGGGCGTCGAGATTTTCGTAGGTCTCGACCCTTTCGCCGTCGATTTTGACGGTCCAGCCCTTGTCGTAGGGAATGGTGGTGAAGATCGCCGTCCGACCTTCGGGGACGGTGACGGAGCCCGTCATCCGATCCTCTTTGAAGGAGGTCAGCCGGAGCCCGCCGGTCTGCAATTCGTCGACGGCGTTTTTGTAGGCGGTCTCGTCGAACAGATAGAAGTAGGACGGAACGTTGTTGTCGAGATAGATCCGTCCCTCGTCGTTCGAGATATAGATCGTAAAGACCGTTTCCTCGTCGGCGGGAAGCACCCCGAGGTCGATGAAGCCGTAGGAACTGCCCGTGAGCAGCCAGCCGCCCCACGATCCGTTGAGGTAGTAGTAGCAGGAGCGCGGCCACTTGGCGGGGAAGAAGACGAAGACCTCGCGTTTTCCGTCGCCCTTTACCTTGAAGGTAATGCTCCCGGGCAGGTCCTTGTCCTTCTTGTTGTAGCAGGAGTGACCCGCCACCGGGTAGGAGGTGAGGTTTTCGGTCTCTTTCGTCAGATTCGGCTCCGCGATCGGGGTATACACGCCCATCGTCTCGTCGCGCCCGAACATACAGCGGAGCATGATGTTCAGGACGGCGAACGGGGAAGTGTTGTCGTAGTAGGTGCGCTCGTCGTCGGAATCCTCCGCCGGTTTCTCAAAGGTGATGTTCGTGATCATCGGATCGGCGGCGAAGGCGAGCGGGAGCGCGTCGGGATTGTAATAGCAGGACGCCGAGCCGTCGTCGTAGATCTTTTCGTAGATCGCGGGCATCCGTCCCGACGCGTCCGAGTTCCGCATAACGTAGCGGATCGAAAGGAAGGTGTCGGTCAGGGGATTGGACGAGGTGTACTGCGCCCAATGCGACTGCGCCGAAACGCCCACCTTCGACAGAAACTCGATGGTATCGGCGTTCAGCGTTGACGTCGAGCCCGAGACCCCGTAGGTGCCGAGCGCGTAGGACTCGTTGCTGCGGATGCGGTTGACGTATTCGGTGCGGTAAAAGAGATCTTCGTCGTTTGCCTTGAGTTCGTCCACCACCGGCTGCCATTTATTGAGGAAGTCAAGATAGGACGGACGGGACGAGACCACGACGTCCGAATCGAGCGCCACCAGATTGAGCAGCCCCGAGACGAACAGTTCGATAACGACGAGCAGCGTGAGCAGCCGCCGGAACACGACCGCGCGGAACTTTTTGGGTCGGACGATCAGCAGAACGAGGACGGTGTAAAGTATGACGAGGGCGATATCGGGATAGACCCCGGCAAAATCGTGAACGTACTTGATCCCGAACGCCTGGAGCAGAAAGACGATCAAAAGGACCGCGATCCCGGTCAGCGCCACCGTTTTCGGCGCTTTCTCCCCGATGGCGTCAAAGGCGCGGGCGGCGAAGGTGACGAGCAGGAAGATCAGCATGAAACTGTAGCGGTAGTTCAGCCAGTTGGGCGCCTGGAACCCGTGCCAGATCAAGTCGAGATACTTGACCGAGAACGAGGCGAGAAGCGTAAGCACGATCAGAGCCGCCGCCAGCCGTTCCCTTACGCGGAAGCGCCGCGTGATGAAGAACAGGGGCAGGAGCAGAAGCGAGAGGATCCCGCAGTAGAGGATGGGCATCCCGTCGGGGCGCACCGTGTCGTACGCGTTGAAAAGGAACATCCCGAACAGGTCGAACAGTTTGAATTTCGACGTGAATTCGTAGGTCGGGTTCGAGAACTCGTTTTTACCGAATTGCAGGGAATAGTAGGCGGGGAGGATGACGACGCAGGCGATAAGGAGCGCGATCAGGGAGAAGAATCCGATCCTGAGAAGAGACCGCGCGAAATGCCACCTCTCCCCGCGGGGGTTCCGTTCCTCCTTCGTCTGACTGAAATAGCAGTAGAAGAAGTAGAGGAACGTGAAGATACAAATCATGTATCCGATATAGTAGTTCGAGAAGATCGCGACGGCGAGCGAGACCGTGTAGAGCTTGTATTTCTTTTCGCGGATCAGGGAATAGATCCCGAGGCAGATCAGGGGGAGCAGAAGTTCGCAGTCCGTCCACATCGTGTTGTGCGTCATGATCGTCGCGTAGCCCGAGAAGGCGTAGCAGCACGAGAAGATGAACGCGGTACGGTCGCGGACGCCGAAGATCTTTTTGATGAAGATCGAGAAGGTCAGCCCGCACAGCCCGCACTTGACGACGTATAGGAAATAGAGGGCTTCCAGGATGTTACCCTTCGGAAAAAGGGCGACGACGAGCGAGAGCGGGCTTGCGAGATAGTAGGCGAAGATACCGGGGAACTCGCCGCCGAGATTGCGCGAGAAGGAGTAGAGCAGCGACGCGTCGCCGTAGATCGCGCGGCGGAGCGCCTCGAAGAACATCACGTACTGCGCGTTCATATCGAGGACGAGGATCGAGTTTTCCCCGAATGGATAAACGCCGAAACACCCGTGAACGAAGAACATCATCAGCGCCGGGACGAGAAAACAGAACAAGAAGAGCAGGCGCGGATGCCGACGGTAGACCGAAAGGGCGCGTCCGTACAGCCGCCCGAAAAAGAGGAGGCGGCGGGGTTTCGTTTCGAGCGGCAAAAGATCTCCCTCAACGGGGGTCTGTTCGTTCGTCATATCCGCACCTCCTTTCGCCGTCTTTTATTTGATCAGTTTTCCTCTGTTGCTTTCGGGATCACGCGTTTGATCCCTTTTTCGAGTTTGATGCGCGGCACGGTCATATCCCGTCCGCACCCGCGGCAGACCACGCGGATATCGCTCCCGACCCGTTTGACTTCAAAGAGCCGGGTCCCGCAGGGATGGTCTTTTTTCATTTCCAGCGTATCTCCGACCGAAAAACGGATGATCACGTCGACCCCTCCGTTTCTCCCCCGGCTTCCCGTGAGAAGAAGGGGATCTTCGCGCCCCGGTCGGCTTTGGACTCGAAGAAGAGCAGAGCAAAGAGCAGGAGCGCGCCGAGAAGCGAGAGCAGGTAGACCGACGTACCGCCGAGCACGGGGGAGACCGTTATCTTTTTCGCGCCCGGAGCGTTCCCCGCGGCGAAATAACCGAGGAACGGGGCGTTCACGGCGGAATCGATTTTTGCGACCGCAGCGGGTAGCGTCGAGATCACGGCGGGTCTCGTCTCGTTATCGGATCCCGTTATAACGAGAGCGCCGCCTTTCGCTAAGACCTCGTTTGACGCGGTGAGCGCGGCGACCGTCCGTTCGAGCGCGTCGAAGTCGATCTCGTAGACGAACGGGACGTTTTCGGGGAGATAGCAGACCGTGCCGTCGATCCCCGCGCCGAATGCGAGGGCGACCGTGACGGTATCTCCCTCCGCGAAGTTGCCGACGAACCGGGCGTTCGCCGTGACCGTCTTGATCAGCTGTCCGTTCACGTCGTATTGGTCGGTCTCGGTCTCCGTGTAGGCTTGTCCGACCGTTCGTCCGTTGACCCGGATATCCGCGATCGTCAGGGGGTATTCGGTCGGGAAGGCACAGAAGAGCGGACCGTCGCGGCTGACCTTGACCTGATACTGCACGGAGGCGGTGCCGTTCGACGAGTTCCGTTCGTATCCCACGTAGCCGGGATGCTCCGACTCGACGACGGTGCAGTAGGGTTTCAAGACCGACGTGACCTCCGCCGGTACGTAGAGCGAGAGCGTATCGTCGCCCGTGAGCGCACGGAACGTCTTGTTGATCCGCGTATAGGGCGTCGCGTTGATCTCGGTCAGAACAGAATCGTCGGGGATCGCGGCGGCGCGGAAGACGAGCGGAAGCGCGTACGGGTTTTCGTAGACGGTC
>CACZAZ010000075.1 GCA_902779285.1 uncultured Ruminococcus sp. | reverse complement strand
TCGTATGAAAACCCTGTCCCGTATATACATTGTCCTGATCCTGCTGTTTCTGTTCGCTCCGATCGTCGTCATGATGCTGTTCAGTTTCAACAGCACGCGGTCGACCGCCGTTTTCTCCGGCTTTTCCTTCAAATGGTACGGCGAACTCTTCCGCGACGAGAAGGCGGGAGAGGCGCTGCTGAACACCCTGAAACTCGCCGTTCTGTCGTCCGTGATCGCGACGGTCCTCGGCACGCTCGCCGCCGTCGGGCTTTCCCGCCTGAAACGGCGCTGGGTGCGCAGTACGATGCAGAGCGTGACGAATATCCCGATGATGAATCCCGATATCGTCACCGCCGTCTCGATGCTGATGTTCTTCGTCTTCGTCGGGGGGGCGCTCGGGATCGCGAGCCGGAGTTTCGCGACGGTTCTGATCGCGCACATCACCTTCAACCTCCCCTACGTTATCCTGTCGATTATGCCGAAGATCCGGCAGATGGACAAACACCTGCTGGAGGCGGCGGCTGACCTCGGCTGCACGCCGATCGAGACCTTCTTCCGCGTCGAACTGCCCTCGATCCTGCCCGGTATCCTGTCCGGACTTCTGATGGCGTTCACCCTCTCGATCGACGACTTCATCATCACCCAGTTCACCAAGGGAGAGGGATTCTACACGCTGCCGACCTACATTTACGCCATGACCAAAAAGAAGGTCACGCCCGATATGTACGCGCTCTCGACCCTGATCTTCCTCGTCATCCTCGTCCTTCTGGTCCTCTCGAACGTCCTGCAGGCGCGGATGGACGCGCGGCGCGACCCGAAAAAGATCGCCGCCAGGAACGCAAAAAAGAATAAGAAAGCAAAGGAGAACTGCTGAAAATGAAAAAGAATCTTTTTGTCCGTCTCTTCGCCTCTCTGCTGACGCTCGGTATGCTCGCCGTGCTCGCCGTCGGCTTCTCTTCCTGCGGAAAGGACGAGAACGTCCTCTACGTCTGCAACTGGGGCGAATACATCTCGGACGGCAGCGAGGGATCGCTCGACGTCGTCAAGGAGTTCGAAAAGACCTACGGGATCAAGGTCAAATACGACTATTTCTCGACCAACGAGGAACTCTACGCCCAACTGAAGAGCGGCGCGTCCTACGACGTCGTGATCCCGTCCGACTATATGATCGCCCGGCTGATAAAGGACGATCTGATCCAGAAGATCGATCCCGCCGAACTCGAGAACTACGAGAATATCGACCCCGCGTACAAGGGACTGTATTTCGATCCGAACGACGAATATTCGGTCCCCTATTCGGTCGGTATGGTCGGCATCGTCTACAACACGAAAAAGGTCAGCGAAGCGGAGGTGGCGGAGCAGTCCTGGTCGCTCCTCTGGTCGGATAAATACCGGACCGGGGAACTGATCAATATGAACAACCCGCGCGACGCGTTCGGCGTGGCGCAGTGTTACCTCGGGCAGGACGTCAACACGACCGACCCCGCCGATTGGAAGGCGGCGTACGACAAACTCGTTGAGCAGAACGCGCATTGCATCTATCTGATGGACGAGATCTACGACAAGATGGAACTCGGTAACGCAGCCGCCGCCGCGTACTACGCCGGGGACTGCCTGCAGATGATGCAGGAGAACGAGGACCTCGCCTTCTACTATCCGAAGGAGGGGACCAACATCTTCGTCGACTCGATGGTGATCCCGAAGAGCGCGAAGAACGTGGACGCCGCCAAACTCTTCATCAACTTTATGCTCGATCCCGAGATCGCGACCGAGAACGCCAACTACATCTGCTACGCCTCCCCGAATCTCGCGGTCCGCACCAACCCCGACTACGACTACTGCGAGGGGACCGACGAATACGCGATCCTCTACGAGCTGCCCGAATCCTACAAACAGGATCCCGCGAGAATGCAGTACTACCACACCCTCGACGACGCGACCCAGAAGATCATGGACGACTACTGGATGAGTCTCGGGATCGAGGACTGACCTAACTTTCACCCAAACGAAAAACGCCCGCATCGCTTGATGCGGGCGTTTTTTTGTTTTTTTATCCGAATATCGGGATCGGGTATCCTTCGGCAAAAATCAGAAGGGAGCCGCGCCCGACCGTCACCGAGACGGGTTTCCCGACGAACGAGTTGGAGACGCCGAGGGGAAAGGTCGGGGTGAGGGTCGCCTGCGACAGGGGATAGAACGCGCCCGCGATCGAGACGTCCGACGCGTTGCCCCCGACGGCGAACACCGAGAGCGTACCGCAGGGAAGTGCGAGAAAGGAAAGCGCGCCGTCCCTTATCGCCGTGACCGTGAAGCCGTCCCCGAAGAGCAGACCGACCTCTCCCCGCCCCGCCAACTCCGCAAGGAGTTGATAGGCGGCGAAGGTGTGGTCGGGGCGCCCGCCGGTACAGCCGACGAAACAGAATCGGGAATACCCGCGTTCCCGCCCGAGCCCGACCGCAGCTGAGGCGTCGGTGACGTCCTTTTCGACGGGGAGCGTGACGACGTTATCGCCCGTCGGCGCCCGCCCGAGCGAATCGAAATCCCCGACGATAAGATCCGGGGTCAGCCCGAGCCTGGAGGCGAGTTCAAGCCCGCTGTCCGCCGCGATCACAAGGTCGCCCGGTTCCGGGATATGCGGGCATCCGGGGTCGAATTCGCCCCCGCCCAAGATCCAACAGGTTTTCCCGCTTGCGTTTGCCATATTCGTTTTCGCTTTCGGTCAGTTCTTTGCGATATGAAGATCGCCCTGAAGTCCCGAGATGGTGTAGGTCCCGGCAACGACGACCGTATAGGTCCCCTCGCTGAATGTAAACGCTTTCGGATCTTCGATTTTCCCGACGTCGGGCATGAAGACGAACGTGTCGCCTTCCGCAAGCGTTACGGTGACCGTGTAATACATACCGTCCCACCAGAAGGGCTGCGCGTCGCCGCCGTTGACCGAAATGGTGATCTGCGGTTCCTGCGGGGGGATGCGGGTGAGATCGAGCATCAGGAACAGAGCGTTGTTGTTTTCGAGCACGTACTCGATCGTGTAGAAACGCCCGTCGCGGTACGAGACGATCGTGCGGTTCTCGTCGTTGATCTTCGTGTCGGTCTGGCTGCCGATGGTCAGGAGCATATAGGGGGTCTCCACCACGTTCATCCCGTAGATGTAAATATACTTGGCATCTGCGTCGTAGCAGTAGAGGTAGGTCCCGCCCAGATTCGGCGCGGTGATGGTGAATTTGCCGTCGACCCAGCCCGCGACCGCCTCCGTCGGGAAGGTCTCGGAGTAGGTCGGGCTGCCGTTCGCCTGTCTTATCGCGGTGATCGTCAGCGTTTCGTAATCGAAATTCGGGACGCGGATCTTCACGACGTTCTGCCCGACGATCTTGACGTAGGCGTATTCGTTATCCTGCACGAAGCCGAGGATATTCAGCTTGGCGAGGTAGGCGGCGCGCTCGTCGCTGTTGGAACCCGTGATGCGGAGCGTGACCTGGGCGTTGCCCTCTTTGTAGTCGCCGAGCTCGAAACTGCCGTTTTGGGTCGCGTATTCCGGCACTCCGAGATCGGTGAGTTCGGCGGGGAAGTGCTTCGCTTCCTGTTGCTCGATCTCGCTCCGGAACCCGATGATCGCGGAGAACGTCGCCGTTTTTCTCGGGTCGGTTTTGCTCGTCAGCCCGACGTTGACGAGGAAGCCGTTTTGCTCGATCGCCTCCATGCCGCCGAGGTTGTCGGCGATCACGTCCGAGAGACGGTCGCCGAGCCCGATCTTGCTTTCATAGCCGCCCTGTCCGGGTTTTCCGACGGTGATCGTAAAGTCGTAGTCGGTGAAGTTTTCGAGCCGCTCGATCCGGTTGCCGTTTTCGTCGACCGTCCAGATCACGGGGCGCACGATACCGATCCCCTGTCCCCACGGACCGTATCCCGAGAGCAGTGCGGAGAGGGTGCAGTCGCGCTCGATATTCCGCGCGCTCCACGCCTCGCCCTCTTCGGTCATCACGCTGATCCCGACGGCGTCTCCGTGCCCGCCGTTTTCTCCGTGGTCGTCCTCTTTTTCAGAGACCAACGAGTAAATGACGTCCTTTTTGAAAATCTCGGAGAAATCGCGGTAGGCGGACGTGATCGTGTCGCTTTGGATCCCGTTTTCCGAAAGGAACGCCGTCCCGTCGATATTCGTCGAGTTCAATCCGAACGCGTAGAACGCGTCGGCAATGATCGCGCCCTTGTTCTCGTCGTAGCGCGTAATCTTTTTCAGATCCTTGTCGGCGTACCATTTACAGGTGTCGGCGTTATAGACGACGCCCTCGTTGCGGTAGGTCTCGAAGGATTGATGGTTTGCGTCCTTCACCAGTTTGGTGTCGGGTTCCAGCACGAATTTCCGCCACTCGTTGATCCCGGCGGCTTTCATATCGACGTAGTCGTATTCGTAGGTGTAATTGCCGCGGAAAGCGAGTTGGCGCTCGTCGTTCGCCGTCCACATGGTCAGCGTGTAGATCGGCGTGGTGCTCGTCATATCGTAGTCGAGGATCATCTTGACGTACCAGATCATGTTGACGTCCTCGTTCCCGCGAACAAGCCGGATGTCGAAGGAAACGTCGGCTTTGATCAGGTCGGCTTCGTCGATGTCGATCCGGAGCGCAAGGCGGAACGTGTAGTCGTACTTGTAGTCGTTCTTGTTCGCATCGTCGCTCATATCCCTGCCGGTCGCGACGTCGACGAAGACCTCGCCCGTGATATCGTCGTAGTACTTGGCGCCGAACTCGAACCCTTTGCCGATCTTCTCCAGTACGGCTTTCAGGCATTGGAACTGGATCATCGGGGGCTGCGTGTATTCGAGATCGTCGATCACGTCGCCCTGGCTGTCGCCCGTCGAGTAGACGCCGCGAATGGTCGAGAGGGGATCGCCGTCCCCCGCGAGCAGGCGCTTGACGGCGTAGATCTCGGCGTTATCGGCGCTCTTGCTGCCGCCCGTCTTGAAACTCTTCTCCACGCCCTTGAAGGCAAACGCCACTTTGTCGTAATCGGTGGTCGGCAATTTGTCTTTCTTGCCGCACGCCGAGAGGGCGAGAACGGTCGAGAGGGTCACAACTGCCGCAAGCAAAAGGAGCAGGATCTTTTTCATAATCGTACCTCACGTAAATCGGGCGGCGCTCCCCCCGTAACGGCGGGGAAAGAGCGGATCGGGCGGTCGCCCGTTCATATCCATCATACATTTTTTTGATATAATTGTCAACTTATTAAAGAAAAATATCAAAAAAAGGGCGTTCCCCTCTTGCAAAAAGGCGTGCGTTCGGTTATAATAATTGAGTTAAAAAACGGCGCCCGGGAGAGGGAGCCGCGACCTACCGAAAAAAGGACGGAAGAATATGAAGCGGACAGACCTTCGCAACGTTGCGATCATCGCGCACGTTGACCACGGAAAGACCACGCTCGTCGACGAGATGCTCCGGCAGGGCGGCGTGTACCGCGAGAATCAGGCGGTGACCGAGCGCGTGATGGACTCGGGCGATATCGAGCGCGAGCGCGGCATCACGATCCTGGCGAAGAACACCGCCGTTCACTATAACGGCGTGAAGATCAATATCGTCGACACCCCCGGTCACGCCGATTTCGGCGGCGAGGTCGAGCGCATCCTGAAGATGGTGAACGGCGTTATCCTTCTGGTCGACGCCGCCGAGGGACCGATGCCCCAGACCCGCTTCGTTCTGGAACGCGCTCTCGCCTTAAATCATCGCGTGATCGTCGTCGTGAATAAGATCGACCGTCCCGACGCCCGCCTCGACGAGATCGAGGACGAGGTGCTGGAACTTCTGATGGAACTCGACGCCACCGACGAACAGCTCGACTCCCCGATCCTCTACTGCTCGGGCAGAGCCGGGACCGCCAGTTTCGACGCGCACACGCCCGGCACCGATCTGCGCCCGCTGTTCGACACCATCCTCGACTATATCCCCGCCCCGGAGGGCGACGAGAACGGAGAACTGCAGCTGCTCGTCTCCTCGATCGACTATAACAACTTCGTCGGTCGGATCGGGATCGGGCGGATCGAGCGCGGCACGCTGAAGCAGAATCAGGACGTGATGATCACGAACTACCATTCCGACGAGGCGCCCCGCCGCGCCAGGATCGTCTCGATGTACCAGTTCGACGGTCTCAACCGCGTAGCTGTTGAAAAGGCGACCGTCGGGGATATCGTCTGCTTCTCGGGCGCCGAGAACATCACGATCGGAGATACCGTCACCAGTCTCACCTGCGTCGAGCCGCTCGAGTTCGTCAAGGTCAGCGAGCCGACGCTCGAGATGACCTTCTCGGTCAACGACAGCCCGTTTGCAGGGCGCGAGGGCAAGTACGTCACCTCCCGCCACCTCCGCGAGCGGCTCTACCGCGAACTCCTGAAGGACGTTTCGCTCCGGGTCACCGACGGCGAGACCACCGACACCTTCCGGGTCGCCGGACGCGGCGAGATGCACCTTTCGATCCTGATCGAGACTATGCGCCGCGAGGGTTACGAACTCGCCTGCTCGAATCCCCGCGTCCTGATGAAGGAGATCGACGGCGTGAAGTGCGAGCCGATCGAACGGGTCACGATCGACGTTCCCGAGGAGTATATGGGGACGGTGATGGAACGGCTGGGCTCCCGCAAGGGCGAACTGGTCGATATGCAGCTGCGCGGCACGCGGCAGAAACTGACCTACCTGATCCCGACGCGGTGTCTCTTCGGCTACCGCTCGGAGTTTATGACCGCCACCCGCGGAGAGGGCATCATCAACGCGGTTTTCGAGACCTATGCCCCCTATAAGGGAGAGGTCACGATGCGCTTTACCGGCTCCCTCGTCGCGAGCGAGGCGGGCGAGGCGACAAGTTACGGGCTCTACTACTCGCAGGAGCGTGGACCGCTCTTTATCGGCGTGCAGACCCCCGTCTACGAGGGGATGATCGTCGGGGAGAATCCCAAGATGGGCGATATCGAGGTCAACGTCTGCAAGAAGAAGCACCTGACCGCCATCCGCTCGACCGGCGCCGACGAAGCGCTGACCCTCGTCACCCCGCGTCAGATGGGGCTGGAAGAGGCGATCGAGTTCATCGCGGACGACGAACTGATCGAGGTCACGCCGAAGAACATCCGCCTCCGCAAGACCATCCTCGACACCCCGCTCCGCAAGAAAGCGCAAGCGGCGAAAAAGAACGCCGCGAAGTGACGCCGCGCGATCGACGGCACAGACCGGAAAACGAATGGATGATTATTGATTGTCCGTTAAAGCTTTCTGCTCTGTGAAAATTCCTTGCATTGATAAACGCAAATTAAGGTTGAAAACCACCCGCCGCGGCGGGTGGTTTTCTTCTTTTTTATTTGAATTCGTTTTCCTCTCCCCGTTCTCGACCGCTCACAGTACGCTTGTACAGTTTCGGGTCGAGAACGGGGATTCTGCGCTCGTTCTCGCGCGTCACGGGGACAATAGCTGGCGCAAG
>CACZAZ010000074.1 GCA_902779285.1 uncultured Ruminococcus sp. | reverse complement strand
AAAGGAAATCATTCTGGTTGGAATTCTCCGCGGAGCCGTGCCTTGGATGGCTGACGTCATGAAGCGCATCACGCTTGACATGACCATCGATTTCATGGCCGTAAGCAGCTACGGCGCTGCTACGAAGTCTTCCGGTGTTGTAAAGATCAACAAGGACCTGGAGACGGACATCGACGGAAAAGATATTATGGAGTGCGACGTCGCCTCGGTCCGGGACGCGGTCGCGCTGGTCCCGCAGGATAGTTTCCTGTTCTCGGATTCTCTGAAAAACAATATCGGCTTCTCGCAAAACGATCCCGATATCGGATCGGTGAGGGAGGCGGCGGAGTTTGCCGACGTCGCGGAGAATATCGACGGCTTTAAGGACGGCTACGACACCGTGACCGGCGAGCGCGGCGTCACGCTCTCGGGCGGACAGAAGCAGCGCGTGTCGCTCGCCCGCGCCTACATGAAAAACGCGCCGATCCTGATCCTCGACGACTCGGTGTCGGCGGTCGACCTCAAAACAGAGGAAAAGATCTTACGGAACATCCGTGAAAAACGGGCGGGGAAGACCACGATCGTGGTCGCTTCGCGCGTCTCCACGGTCTCGCATTTCTCGCGCATCATCGTTCTCTCGGAGGGGCGCGTCGAGGCGTTCGACACTCCCGAGAACCTCCTGAAGATCTCCCCCACCTATCAGAAGATGGTCTATCTCCAGGAACTCGAAAAAGAAGTGGAAGGGGGGATCTAAATGGCTGAATTTATGGAAGAAGAGGACCAAAAAGAGCGGTTAAAAGGCGATAAGAAGATCCCCGTCCGCATCCTGTTCAAACGGATGCTCGCCTACGTGCGCCCGGAGATCCGGTCGTTCGTTTTCGCGGGCTTCCTCCTGCTGCTCAACGTCGCGCTCGACATCGTGATCCCGCTGATCGTTTCGCGCATCACCGACAGTCTGACCGAGGAACTGATCGACCTTCGCACGGTCGTTATGCTCGCGGTCGGCGCGTTCCTCATCGGGGTACTCAACAACCTGTTCATCTACGTCGAATCCATGACGCTCCAGAAGGCGGGGCAGCGCATCATCTACGCCCTGCGGACCGACGTGTTCACCCACATCGAGGGGATGAGTCAGAATCAGTTCTCCGAGATGCCGGTAGGCAGTCTCGTGACGAGGGTCGCCTCGTACACCCAGTCGATGAGCGACCTGTTTACCGACGTGATCGTTTCGGTCATCCGGAACCTCGTCACCATCGTCGGGGTCTACGCCATCATGTTCTTCGTCAGCTGGAAACTCGCGCTTCTGATGCTGATCCCGATCACGGTGGTCTTCGTCTCCTCGTTCCTTCTCTCGATCTACGAGAGCCGCGCCTTCCGCGAAGAGCGGAAACGGCTGTCCGACCTCAACGCGTTTCTGAACGAGAATCTCTCGGGTATGAAGATCACGCAGATATTCAACCGTGAGGAAAAGAAGGGCGAGGAGTTCGACGAGAAGAACAACAGCCACCGCCGTTCGGTCTTCAAGATCGTGATCGGCTTCGGCGTCTACCGCCCGTTCGTCACCTTCGTCTACGTCGCGACCATCGCCCTGATCTTCTATTTCGGGGTGCGGTACGGGCTCTCTCCCGGCGGGGTCGTGGCGTTCTACCTCTACCTCGGCAAGTTCTTTCAGCCCGTGCAGCGGCTGGCGGATCAACTCAACAATATCCACAAGGCGACCTCCGCCTCCGAGCGGCTCTTCAACCTTCTCGACGTGCAGCCCGACGTCCGCGACCTCCCGGACGCCGTCGATCTCGTCGGCGTGAAGGGCAAGATCGAGTTCAAGCACGTCTGGTTCGCTTACGTCGGAGAGGATTGGATCCTGCGCGACGTGTCGTTCGTCATCGAGCCCGGAGACACCTGCGCCTTCGTCGGCGCGACGGGAGCCGGCAAGACCACCATCCTGCAGCTGATCGTCCGCAACTACGAGATCCAGCGCGGGGTGATCGAGATCGACGGACAGGATATCTCGAAGATCAGGATCAAGTCGCTGCGCCGCGCGATCGGTCAGATGCTCCAGGACGTGTTCCTGTTCAGCGGGACGGTCAAGACCAACGTCAGTCTGCACGACGAGACCATCCCCGACGAGAAGATCGTCGAGGCGTGCCGCTACGTCGGCGCCGATTCCTTCATCGAGCGGCTGCCCGACAAGTACGAATCGCAGGTCATCGAGCGCGGCGAGAACTTCTCGCAGGGACAGCGCCAACTGCTCTCGTTCGCCCGTACCGTCCTCCACCGCCCGCAGATTCTGATCCTCGACGAGGCGACGGCGAACATCGACGCCGAGACCGAGGTGCTGATCCAGGAGTCGCTCGAAAAGATGCGTTCGATCGGCACGATGCTGGTCGTGGCGCACCGTCTCTCGACCATCCAGCACGCCGACCGGATCATCGTTCTGCAGAAGGGCGAGATCATCGAGCGCGGCACGCATCAGGAACTGCTCGCGAAGCACGGCTACTACTGGAAACTCTACCGGCTTCAGTTCGAGGGCGGCGAAAAGCAGACAAGCGAGACCTGAAAAACGCCGGACGGATTTTTCTCCGTCCGGTTGCTTTTTTTCTTTTCGCGTGGTATACTGAAACGTGTAAACCGCCGACCGAAAACGAAAAGGAGACGCCAAATGATCAGACCCTACGGAAAAACGTCGAACGGGGAACTCGCCGCGCACGAGGAGAACGTCGTTTCGTTCCTCTACGCCGACGAGCGGTATCTCGATTGCGTCGAGGACGCGGAGGACCTCGGCGCGGGTCTTTCCGCCTCGGTCTGCCGCATCCGCGCCGATCGTCCCCCCGTCGAGGGCGAGGACAAGTTCTCCCCCGACTACGAATCCGAACTCCGGGTCGATTTCGTCTCGGACGGCTACGTGATGATGAACCGTCCGAAGGAGGGACGCGCCGTGCAGATGAGCGTCGGCGCGCCGCTGGTCCGCCCGGTCGAATCGCTCCTGATCCGTAAACTCGAAATGATCCCCTACGACGAATTGACCGAGGACGAGTCCTTCTTCTTCTCGATCGAGGATTTTCTCGACGGGATCGAGGACGACGGGATCGGCGTCCAATCCCCCTTCCGCGCAAACGAGGACGAGCACGATATCCCCGAAGGGGAATTGGGCTTGATGACGGCGGAGGATAGAAACGGCGAAACCGATCTGATCGAGCTGCAGAGCGGCGACTTCGACGGACGGTTCGAGCGCGGCGATTCGCTCTACTTTACCCGCGACGGCTTTTTCCCCTTCCGCGTGCTGTTCGCGCACGTTCTCGACGATCGCTACCGGAACGGCGGGGTCTGGCGCCTCTCGACCGAGGACTGCCGCGCCGCAGCGGAGCTGCTGGAGGCGATCTCCGAGATCCCCGATTCGCTCTCGACTTTCAGCGATCTGCTCTCCGAACTCTCGATCTACGAGTACGCGCCGACCGACCGCGCCGAGCGTCTGCTCACTTCCGTCACGCTCGCGCGAAAAGACGCGTTCCAGTCCGACGCGCAAACGCTCCTCAACTGGTTTTCCGACCGGATCGCGGAGGATTCCTCCGTCACGGTCGTCGACCTCTGATACTGTATCGTCTGTTTCCCGTCATCCTTATAATAAATGATCCCCGCGGCGTTCGCCGCGGGGATCATTGTTATTCGGGATCACTTGACCTTGACGAAGATGCGTCCGTTCAACTCGGCTACCCAGCCGTGCGAGGACGCGTAGGTGACGCCCTCCGCGAGGTACGGGACCATCGCCTGCATCATCCGTGCGTAGCCGAAGATGCGCGAGACTTCCTTGTAGAGGTCCTCGGTCGTCAGACTGTACTGTTTCGTGACCACCGACCGCACGGCGTAGGCGATCTCCTCGGTCGGGATGTCGTTGAAATCGCGGCGGGACGGACCCTTCGGATCGGCGGGATCGGGGATCCTCGGCGCGACCGGCGTGGATTCGGGATCGGTCAGCCAGTAGAAGTGGTTGCTCGCCGTCTGCGTGGTCTTATGGTCGATAAAGCGGAGTTTCTCGTCGATCGACCGCTCGATCTTGGGCGAGGTGCGCGGGATGCCCCACGCCGTCAGCAGGCGCTTGACCAGCGTTGTGCGGCTGACGGGACCCTCGAGGTGCAGGATCTTATCCATCTGCATCACGATCCGGGTCTTGTTCATGGGATCGCAGAACGCGTCGCCGCCGACCATCGTTTCGTCCATATCGTCGAACTCGGTGACGGGATAGATCGGGAAAACGTCGGCTTCCCGGCGATGCTCGGTCCTCGCCACCGTCTCGAAGACGGCAGGCGCGGGTGACGCGGGCGCCGGGGTATCGTAGAGGATCGGGCGGAGTTTGGCTTCTTCCGCGAGGTTGCGGATCTTCTCCAGTTCCTTTGCCGGCGCGTCCCACCAGTCGAGCAGCCAGAGACGGTGGATCTTCCATCCGAGCGACGCGAGGATCTCATCCTGCAGGATCAGCCGGTCGTGCGCCGTCTCCTGTCCCGCGTGTTCGCCGTCGCAGAGGATGCCGAGCAGGTATTCGCCCTCGCGGAGCGGATCGCGGATCGCGATATCGATCTTGTATTCCGAGCATCCGACGTGCGTATCGACTTCGTAGCCGAGCTGGCGCAGCGCCGCCGCCACGTTCTCCGCGATGCCATCCCCGCTCGTGGGATCGCCCGGACGGGTGGGCAGATTGCCGTTGCCCGACATGGCGAAAGCGAGGAAGGAACGAAGCCCGATCACGCCCTCCGACGTCGTCCTGTTCAGGTCGATCTGCTCGGGGAGCAGGGTCGAGAAAACGATCATCTCGCGCCGCGCGCGGGAGGTCGCCACGTTGAGCCGCCGCCAGCCGCCCTCGCGGTTGAGAGGACCGAAGTTCATCGCGACCTGTCCGTTCTTGTCGGGACCGTAGCAGACCGAGAACATGATGACGTCGCGTTCGTCCCCCTGGACGTTTTCAAGGTTCTTTACGAAGATGGGCTCGTACATCCCGAGCGCCGCCTCCTCGAGTTTCTGATTCTTGCGGAACTCGGCTTCGAGCAGGTCTTCGATCAGAAGCTGCTGCACCGACGAGAAGGTGACAACGCCTATACTCTGCTTGGCGAGTTCGGGTTTCTTCAGTCGGCGGACGATCTCCGCGACCACCGCCTGCGCCTCCGCCTTGTTGGTCTTGGTCTTGCCTCTGTCGTAGAAGCCGTCGACCTTGACGTGGCTGACCCGGCTGACCCGGTCGTTCGGAGAGGGGAAGGTATAGAGTTTGTTGTCGTAGTACTGCCGGTTGCTGAACGCGATCAGACTCTCGTGCCGCGAACGGTAGTGCCAGCGCAGATGTTCTTCGGGCATCCCGAGCGCGAGGCAGTCGTCGAGGATGCTTTCGAGGTCCTCTTTTTCGATATTGTCCTCGTCGTTGCGGACGGTCGTGAAGAAACTGGTCGGCGGTAACTGTTTCGGGTCTCCGACGACGATCAGATCGTTGCCCCGCGCGATCGCGCCCACCGCCTCGCAGGTCGGCATCTGGGACGCCTCGTCGAAGATGACGAGATCGAATTTCGGGAAGGACGGGTCGATATACTGCGCGACCGAGATGGGCGACATCAGCATACACGGGCAGAGGCAGCGGAGCAGGTTCGGGATACTGTCGAACAGTTTGCGGATCGCGGTCCCGCGCCCGCCCGAGCGGATCGCCCGCTGCAAAATCGAGATCTCCGACGAAGCCGAGGCGTCGTCCATCGCGTTCGGGATCTTGGACGACAGCATCGCGGCGAGTTCCTGCTTGGTCAGATTCTCGAAGTTGGCGTTGATCTTCGCGAACTGCCGGATCTTCTCCTCGACCAGAGCGCCGTTGAAGTCCGAGAGCGCCTCCTCGCCGTCGATCACGAATGCGGCGCAGGAGTAGGCGAGATTGCGGCGGTAGGTCGGGATCAGCTGATCGGGTTCGATCTTCCCGGCTTCGAGCGCCCGGCAGAGAACGCCGAGCCCGGCTTTCTCCGCTTCCTCGCGCACGCCGAGATACCCGTTCCAGTCGCGGAGCGTGTCGATCTTTTCCAGGCAGGTCTCCGCGAGTTTCTTCTGATTGATCATCCAGCCGGGCAGCGCGCGCCAGCGCGCGGGATCGTTCTCGCAGAGCGCGGCGAGGTCGTCCTCGGCGGAAATGAAGGCGTTGAACGACGCGGTCACCTGACGGAAGAGCGCGGTCCGTTCCGCGAACATCCCCTCCTCGGTCAGAGCGCCGATCTTGACCAAAACGAGCGAGCGGTTCTCGGGGTTGGTGCAGATCTCGCCGCAGAGACGGATGATATCCACCGCCTGCAGAAATACCTGCTCCAGCATCCGGAAATCGCAGCGTCCGCGGTCCCAGACCTCTCCGAAGATGACCTCGCAGAGGTTGTTTTCGCGCACCGTGCGGGCGGATTCCTGATATTTCAGGATGTCGTTCAGGATCTTTACGGTCTCGCGGGTGCGGCAGGGCTTCGCGGTCTTGCCGAAGGTGGCGAGCCGGCGGCAGATCGAGCGGCGGCGGAAGAAGCCGGTGATCGGGCTTCTCGACTGCGCCTGCTTGATGCGCTGGAGGTTGGTCGCCGCGTCGAAGTTCAGAATGCCCTCCGAAAACCGGGAGAGCAGCGCGGCGTGCAGATCGTCCCGCGCCTGTCCCGCGTGGCAGATATCGAGGATGCGCTCGCGGTTGAGCGGCAGATTCTTGTTGGTGGTCAGCCCCGCCGGGAGCAGATTGACCTCCGACAGGATCGCGCAGAGTTCCGAGATGGATTTGATCTGCTGATAGGTGTGCAGGTTCCGGAAGGGGATCAGCCGCGCGAGCGCGACCAGGTTCTTCTGGAGATCCGCGCCGCTCTCCGCGAGTTTTTTGAGCGACTCCGCAAACCGCTGTTTCAGTTGGAGCGAGTAGTCGCGTTTCTGATAGATCGCAAAGGGATTCTTGTGAACGCCCCCCACGGCGTCGGCGGCGACCCGGAGTTTCCCGATGATCGCCTCGTGACGGCGCGGAGAGTCGGCGGTCAGCTCCGACACCGCCTCGGTCGAAAAGATCTTGATATCCGGCGCGTCCTTATACTGCTCGAAGCGGACGATCGCGTCGTAGAGCGAGAAACCGAAGGGGCGCACCCGCCCGATCGCGCTGACCGTTTCGTTGAGCTGCGTGCGCAGACGTCTCAGCCGCTCGGCTTCGGCGGTGAATTCCTCCGGGGTCTTGATCTTCGCGGACTGCAGGGTGCGGTCGAGCTGTCCCAAAACGTCGGCTTTCTTCGCCTTGTTCGAGTGCAGTTCGAGACAGAACGGGGCGATCCCGATGGCTTCCAGCCGCTTCTGCACCACCGAGAGAGCCGCCATCTTTTCCGCGATGAAAAGGACCGACTTCCCGTGGTAGAGGGCGTTGGTGATCATATTGGTAATGGTCTGCGATTTGCCCGTCCCCGGGGGTCCGTGCAGAACGAAGGTCTTGCCCTCAA
>CACZAZ010000073.1 GCA_902779285.1 uncultured Ruminococcus sp. | reverse complement strand
CCGAAAGAACGCGCTTTTTCGGACGGATCTTTCCCCGTTTTTATTTTGCAAAACCACTTGACAAAGGAATGGCGATTTGCTATAATAATTGTCGTTTCACGGGAATGTACCTTTAGCTCAGCTGGATAGAGCAACTGCCTTCTAAGCAGTAGGTCGAGGGTTCGAATCCCCCAAGGTACGCCACGGTACGGAGGATGTAGCTCAGTTGGTGGCAGCGCCAGGTTGTGGCCCTGGAGGTCGTGGGTTCAAGTCCCATCATTCTCCCCAATACAGAAGCCCCCGCGCATCAAGCGCGGGGGCTTCTGTATTGGGGAGAACTCGTTCCTGCTTGAACCCACCGAGTTTTCGCCGCTTGCGGCGAAAACTCTAAACGTCCCACCATCCGTAAAAGCTGTCCTTTTCAAAAAGCGAAGGCGGGACGCGGCGGGTATCAAGTCCCAATCCTGCGGTTATTTCCTGCTTTTGATACGTTTTTTCTCCCCTTATGTTGAATAAAGAAATTCTTTGTGTTATAATCAAGAAAAACGTCAGGAGAAACCGTATGCTGATATTCTATGATCTGTACGATCTTCACGCCGTTTTAGTCAACGTTCGTTTCGATCCGGGAAACCCGAGGAACGCAGGGATCGTTGAGGCGGTTTTGGACGTTCTTTCCGACCGGAACCAAAAAGGGGAACCGAACGCGTTCCGTGTCGCGTTGAGGGATGTCGGGGATCTTGGAGAAGCGTATCGGTTCGTTCAGGTCGACAACGTTTATACCTTCGTCCCCGGAGTTTTTAAGAACCTCGTATATTACGACCTGCTTTCGGTTGCCTGTCAGGAACTTTCAAACGTGATCAAAGGCGGCAACGTCGAACGCGAGGCAGATCTTGCCGACGCGCTGCACAATCTTCCGATTATGCTGACCGATCCCGATCTGAAGAAGATCCCGAAACGGTTTTGAAAATGCGATCTCAAACCTTACAGAGAGAAATGGGACAAAACCTTTCTTCGTATGTTTGATAATCTTTGAACGCGTTTTCGCACAAGGTTATTCATATTATGTCAAATAAGGAGTTACATATGAAAACGTTCCGACTTTCCCGGCTGATCTGTTTTTCGATCGCCGCGATCCTGCTGCTCGTATTCAACGAGATCTTTCTTCACAATCTCCGCTGGTTCATCGGCGGATTGATCGTCGTGTACGGCTCGCTCGGCGTGCTTGCGCTCGTACTCGCGAAAAAGAAACCCGTCTACGAGGGGAAGGGGTTTCTGTTTTTTGCCGTCGAGATCCTGCTCGGGCTGACGACCCTGTGCTTTATCGAAGAGTACGCGACCGTCTGCGTTATCTGGGCGGTCTGGTCGATCCTCC
This sequence comes from uncultured Ruminococcus sp., assembly GCA_902779285.1. Lineage (GTDB taxonomy): Bacteria > Bacillota > Clostridia > Oscillospirales > CAG-272 > UBA1740. The sequence goes on along the minus strand of CACZAZ010000073.1, from coordinate 6,099 downwards.
GCGAATCGGTCGAGTTGGAGGAGATCGTCGAGCGTGAACTGCACCCCGCGTTGGCTGCAGTCTGCGGGCTGGAATCAATCGCCGTGATCGTGCATTCCGTAACGCTGATGATCGAGCCGGACGAGCATCACGCGATGATCCATTCGTATCTGTTGTGCGTCGAGCTGGTTTTGAGTGGGCTGATCCCCGTTCTCAACCGCCGGCTGAAGCCCGAAAAGGAAGGTCGGGAGGAGATTCTCTGATCCCTCGTTACGTTCGTTTTCCGAAACCTCTTTCTTCTTTTCGGGAGAAGGAGGTTTCTTTTACGAAAAACAAAAAAGATTATAGCCCTAACCCCTTGCAAAGTCGAAAAAGGTATGCTATAATATCTACGCTTATCAAGAGTGGCGGAGGGACAGGCCCTGTGAAGCCCGGCAACCGGCGTATGCAAGGTGCCAATTCCCGAAGATGAGCAAATACGTTTACGCGTTTCGGGATGCCTGTAATCCCGGGACTTTTTTTGTGGGTGAAATATGAAACTGAAACGGCTTTTTACGTCCGAATCCGTGACCGAGGGGCATCCCGACAAGGTCTGCGACAAAGTGTCCGACGCGATCCTCGACGCGATCCTGAAGGAGGATCCCGCGGCGCGGGTCGCCTGCGAGACCTTTGCGACGACCGATCTGATCAACGTGATGGGAGAGATCACGACGGCGGCGCAGATCGACTACGAGAAGATCGTGCGCGAAACGATCAAAAGCATCGGATATGACCGGGCGGAATACGGCTTTGACTACAAGACCTGCCGCGTGGTCTCGAATATTCACGAGCAGTCGCCCGACATCGCGCTCGGCGTGGACAAGGGGCTGGAGGCCAAGAGCGGCGAGATGACCGACGGGCTGGACACCGGGGCTGGCGATCAGGGGCTGATGTTCGGATTCGCCTGCGACGAGACGCCGGAACTTATGCCGCTGCCGATCTCGCTCTCGCACAGGCTCGCCAAACGGCTGACCGAAGTGCGCAAGAACGGAACGCTTGCGTATCTGCGCCCAGACGGGAAAACGCAGGTCACGGTCGAATACGAGGACGGCAAACCCGTCCGGGTCGATACCGTCGTCGTTTCGTCCCAGCACGATCCCGACGTCGATATGGAAAAACTCCGCGCGGACATCCGGCGTGAGGTGATCGACGCCGTGATCCCCGCAGAACTGCTTGACGAAAAGACCAAGTTCTTCATCAATCCGACCGGGCGCTTCGTCCTCGGCGGTCCCGCGGGGGACACCGGGCTTACCGGACGGAAGATCATCGTCGATACCTACGGCGGGTATTCCCGCCACGGCGGAGGCGCCTTCTCGGGCAAAGATCCGACCAAGGTGGACCGTTCCGCCTCCTACGCCGCGCGCTACGTCGCGAAGAACGTCGTGAAGGCGGGGCTTGCCTCCGAATGTGAAGTTCAGATCGCCTACGCGATCGGCGTCGCGAGACCGGTTTCGGTCATGGTCGATACCTTCGGCACCGGGATCGTACCCGACGATCGGATCGCCGCCGCGGTCTCCGATACGGTCGATCTCCGACCCGCCGCCATCATCCGCCGGTTCGACCTTCGCCGTCCGATCTATTCTTCCTTCGCCGCCTACGGACACATGGGGAGAGAGGACCTTTCCGCACCGTGGGAGGCGTGCGATCTTGCCCCGGTCCTTCGTCGGGCGTTGGGTCTGTAAAACGCATATACTGCCCTCGGGGTGAGGGCGACGGTATTCGTTTGGATCTGGATATCTTTTTTCGCGGTTTACATATTTTATTCATTCATTCTCGCTTTGAGAGAACGGTACGCGGCGATCTTCCCGTCGGGGAGTATGACCGCGCCGGACGACGGGGAGGGGGAGAGATCCCGCCTCCTCGCTTTGCCCCTTGAAACGACAGACGAAAGGACGGATGGTTACGGTGAAGAAAAAAACGACGACCGGCTCCCGCGTTGACCGGACCGCCCGTGAACTGATCGGGACCGTCGAGGGGATCGTCTTTCAGAATAAGCAGAACGACTATACCGTGATCTACCTTGCGACCGACGAGGGAGAACTCGTCACGGCGGTCGGACAGATGCCGTACGTCGGCGAGGGAGAACGCGTCAAACTCTACGGAAGTTGGACGAACCACGCCGAATACGGCGAGCAGTTCTCGGTCACGGCGATCGAGAAGATCATGCCGACCGGGGCGAACGAGATCCTGAAATACCTGTCGGGCGGGAACGTGCGCGGGATCGGACCGGTCACGGCCCTGAAGATCGTCAACCGTTTCGGGGACGACACCTTCGACGTGATCGAACAGCACCCCGAATGGCTTGCCGATATTCCCGGCATCTCACGCAAAAAGGCGGCGGAGATCAGCGAATCCTTCCGCGAACAGGCGGGGATCCGCGAACTGATGGTCTTCTGCCAGAACTATATCGGCTCGACGTCGGTCACGCACATCTACGAAAAATGGGGAAACCGCGCGGTCGGCGTGATCCGCGAGAACCCTTACGTTCTGTGCGAGGAACTCGACGCGATCGGCTTCGACCGCGCCGACGCCATCGCGCACGATCTCGGTTTTTCTCTTGGCGCGCCCGAGCGGCTCGCGGCGGGCATCGCCTATAATCTCCGCTACAACGCCTCGGTCAACGGTCACGTTTGCCTGCCGCTCGACCGTCTTACGGAAGCGGCGGCGGAGCACCTCGGCGTATCCGCGGACGAGATAAGGAAAGCCGTGTCTCGTCTTACCGAAAAAGGCAAACTGGAATCGTACGCGATCGGTGAAAAGACCTATATCTTCACGCGGGAATACGGGGAGGACGAGGATCTCGTCGCCCGCCGGATGATCGCGCTCGACCGTTCGGCGCCCGACGTATCCGCCGACAATATCGAGCGACTGATCGACCGGGCGGAGAACGAGTTTTCCATCCGGTACTCAAAGGATCAGCGAGAGGCGATCTTCGAGGCGTTCCGACGCGGCGTTCTGATCGTCACGGGCGGACCCGGGACGGGAAAAACCACCCTGATCCGCGCTCTTCTGAAGATCTACGGACTGCTCGGCTTCAAGTGCGCTCTCGCGGCTCCGACGGGACGCGCGGCGAAACGGATGTCCGAAGCGACGCAGGAGGAAGCCAAGACCATTCACCGGATGCTTGAAATGCAGAAGGTCGACGATATCCGCCCCCGCTTCAACAGAAACGAAAACGATCCGCTGGAGGAAAACGTGATCGTGATCGACGAGGCGTCGATGATCGATCTTCCCCTGATGGCTGCGCTGCTGCGCGCGATCCGCGTCGGCTCCCGGCTGATCCTGATCGGGGACTCGGGACAACTCCCGTCGGTCGGTTGCGGGAACGTGCTTGCCGATCTGATCGGCGCCGGGGTCTTTTCGACCGTGTGCCTGACCGAGATATTCCGGCAGGAAAAGGGAAGTCTGATCATCAAAAACGCCCACCGGATCCATTCGGGCGAACTGCCGGAACTCTCGCGCGAGGCGAAAGACTTTTTCTTTCTGCTCCGTCAGGAAGAGGATATCCCCGGGACGGTCGTCGAACTCATCAACGAACGTCTGCCGCGCCGGTATTCCGATTCGATCCGAGACGAGATCCAGGTCATCACTCCCTCCCGCCGCGGGAAACCGGGAACGGTACAGTTGAACGCGCTGCTGCAGAACTGCCTGAATCCGTCGGAAAAGAAGAAACGGGAGATCAAGTTCCGGGATCTGTTGTTCCGCGAGGGCGACAAGGTCATGCAGATCAAGAACAACTACGATACGGAATGGAAGAAAGACGGGTACGACGGGGTCGGCGTTTTCAACGGCGATATCGGCGTGATCCGCTCGATCTCCCCCTCGGGCGACCAAATGACCATAGATTTCGACGGACGGATCTCGGTCTACGCGTCGGAACAGTTCGAGGAACTCGAACACGCCTACGCGATCACGGTCCATAAGAGCCAGGGGAGCGAGTATCCCGTGGTACTGATGCCGGTCTTCTTCTGCGGGACGATGCTCCAGTCGCGCAATCTGCTCTATACCGCCGTGACGAGGGCGAAGAAGATGGTGATCCTCGTCGGGCGGGCGGATATTCTCGAATATATGGTCAAGAATAACCGCCAGGAAGTGCGCTATACTTGCCTCTCCGATCGGCTCCGCCGGAGTTGCTTCGGCGCGGGTTTGCGACCCGTTTGAAAAAAACCGAAGAATGTCGTTTTTGCATATTGAAAATGAAACGGGTTTATTGTATAATAGATACACTTATCCCCAAAATAATTCGGGAATAATCGTTCCGAAAGAAAGGAGTTTGCACCGTGATACAGAAGAGAGCAGGGCTTGACCTCGGCGCCGCCAATTTGCTGGCGACGGTGACCGGCGACGGGATCGTTATGCGCGATCCGGCTGCCGTGGCGATCGACCGCACGACGGGGCAGATCCTTTATTACGGGGCGAAGGCGGAGGCGCTGATCGGCGCGATCCCCACGAACGTTTCGCTCTTCCGTCCTTTTCGGGAGGGGATCGTCAACGAACTCGACCTGATGCAGAAGGTCGTTTCCGCCGTCGTGTCCGACCACCTTTCGGGCGTTCAGCACGTGATGCTGACCGTTCCTTGCTCGACCTCCGAGATCGAGGAGGGGGCGCTGACCGAGGTGATGGGGCAGAGCGGGATCCGTTATCCGCACACCGTCTACGCGCCCGTCGCCGCGCTCGCGGGATCGGGCAGCGGGATCACGGATATGGTGCTATCGGTCGTGTCCGGCGCGACGGTCACCGATATCGCCCTGATCTGCGACGGCGAGATCGTCTATATGAAGTCGGTCCAGACGGCGGGCGAGGCGTTCGACCGTGCGATCGTCAACTACATAGAGAACGACCGGGGGCTGAAGATCACGCTCCGCACCGCGGAGAGTATCAAAATGACGGTCGGAACGGTATGGAACGAGGGCGTGCATCAGGAAATGCACACGCAGGGCTATCGCTTAAACGGCGACCCGACGCCCGTTCCCTTCACCGTCCGCAGCGAGGAGATGTTCCGCGCGCTCGAAGAGCCTACGGCGGGCATACTCGAGGCGATCTGCGTCGCGATCTCGCACGTGCCGACCAAGTACGTTCCGCGCGTTTTCGAGAACGGCATCCTGCTTTCGGGCGGGACCGCGCAGCTCGAGGGGCTCGACCGTATGATCTCGGGCGTCACCGGGGTCAGGACGATCCGGGTGTCGAATCCCGTGACCGCCGTCGCGACCGGCACCGAGACCATTCTGAACTATATCGGGGTCCGCGGGATCGCGTCGGTACGGAATCTCTCGGCGCTCTACCTTACCAAGTGCCGCTCGGCGCTCTGATAACGTTTTCAATTATTGAAATATAGATCGGTTACGATAAGAAAGGAAAGCGGGAATGTCTAAAAAAGAAAGAAGACAGATCTGGGTCAGGATCGGCGCGATCGTTCTCGCCGTTCTGATGGTGGCGGGACTGGCGACGGTTCTCCTCTATCAACTTCTCTAAACAAAAAACTCCCGACGGCGTCGGGAGTTTTTTATAGGTTTTTTTATTTTTGAAAGGAGGCGCCCATATCGACGGGAGCAGCGGCGGCGGACGCTTTCTTGACGTAGGTGGATTTTTCGATCTTGTCGGTCAGCGCACGGTAGAATCCGTCGTGGTCGAAGTTCTTTGTGTCGATCCACTTCTGTCCCTGCCAATCGGAATAATAGAACGCGTCGGCTAAGGTCAGTTCGTTGATGCACTCAACGCCGGGGGAGAGCAGGGGAGTACCGCAGCAGACGGCGGAGGCGAAATCCTCGAGCAGAGCGTCGTGCTGCTGCATCTCGAGCTTCGGCGTCTCGATCGTGATCTTCTCGTTCTTGATGGACGGGAAAACGGCGGTGTTCGTCTTGTTGAACTCGCGCTCCGAGACCTCGTTGCGCCAGAAGGTCAGCTCGTCGTGCTCCAAAACGATCTTGCCCATATCGCAGGAGATCTCGAGCCGGTTGGTACCGGGCATCTCGCCCGTCGAGGTGGTGTAGAGACCGACGGTGCCGTTCTTGTACTTCATGATGACGCTCACGTCGTCGTCGACCTCGATATCGTAGTATTTGCCGTAATCAATGGTCGAGA
>CACZAZ010000072.1 GCA_902779285.1 uncultured Ruminococcus sp. | reverse complement strand
CGGAATAGTGACGATTTGAAGCGAAGTACAGCCCGAGAAGGCGTAGCTGCCGATCACGGTAAGCCCCTCCGAGAGCGCGAGTTCGTTCAGTTTGACGCAACAGTAGAAAGCGTAACTGCCGATCTCCCGAACGCTTGCGGGGATCGCGACGGCGGGCAGTTCTTTGCAATGGCTGAACGCTTCATTCCCGATCTTTGTAACGCCGTTCGGGATAGTGATCTCGGTGAGACTGTAGCAGGAGTAAAACGTACTCGGCGCGATCTCGGTCAGATTGCTCGACAGTTTGACCGATTGCAGTTCCCGGCAGGTCGAAAACGCGCCTTCTCCGATCTCGGTCACGCTGTCCGGGATCGAAAACTCGGTCACGACGTCGTAGTAAAACGCTCTTTTCCCGATCCGGACGACGCTGTCGGGGATCGAAACGCCGTCCTCAAACTTCGCGAACGCGAAGATCTCGTCCGGGATGGTTTCGACGCCCTTCTTGATCACGAGTTTCGTGTATTGAGAGGACGACGCGGCGCTCGCGTGCTCGCCGCCCTTGTAGACGTAGGTATGTCCCGGCGGGTAGAAATGAAGATGGATGAGGTAGCCGACGAGGATCGGCGCGCCGAACAGCAAGAAGAACGAGCCGACAAGCACGGAGACGATGATGATGACGTTCCGTTTTCTCCGTTTTGCCGCTTCGTTAGGGGTCGGTGTTACCGTACCGTTGGCGTTTTGTTCGTTCATTCGGTTTTCTCCCTTCTTAAACGTACCCTCGTAATCCTACCCGTCCGACGTACTCCGAAAGGATCCCGGCGTAGCGTTCGGCGGTCTTATACGGCACTTCGTGCAGCCCGTCGGTGAGGCAGCCGCCCCGGTCGACGAATTTCTGCAGCCACAACTCTTTCGCTCCCCGGACGAACTCCCCGAGCGCCTTGATCGACCTCTCGTCGTGCAATTCGTCCACCAGGGTCGTACGGAACTCGTAAGGCAGGGGGGCGGTCAAAAGAAACGCAATACTTTCCTTGATCCCGTCAAGGTCGGATTCGTCGCAGCCCATCAGTTCGGGATAGTCGGCGGGCGGGCATTTGACGTCCATCGCGATATAGTCGACCAGCCCCTCCGCGACCAGTTTTTTCAAAACGTCGGGGCGGGTCCCGTTGGAGTCGAGTTTCACGCGGTAGCCCGCCGCCTTGATCTTTCTGCAAAAGTCGGGCAGATCCCGCCGCAGGGTCGGCTCGCCCCCGGTGATCGCCACCGCGTCGAGCAGGCCTTTCCGCTTTTCGAGGAACGCGAAAAAGTCGTCTTCCGAGATGAACTCCGGGAGCGCCGATTCAAGCAAAACCGCGTTTTGACAGAACGGGCAGCGCAGGTTGCACCCCGACAAAAAGACGGTGCAGGCGGCGTAGCCGTCGTAGTCCACCATCGAGAGTTTTTCAAGACCCTGTATCTTCATATCGTATTCCTTGCGAAAACGGACCGTTCCGACGTCGGTCGGAAGGGTCCGCGGTTTATTCTTGTCAACAAAGTTCAGCTGCCGCAAGCGCCGCGACCGCTCCGTCCCCGCAAGCCGTCGTCAGCTGCCGGACGTTCTTCACGCGGCAGTCGCCCGCGGTGAAAATGCCGGGAACGCTCGTCTTGCAGTTCTCGCCCGCGTCGATATAGCCCGCCTCGTCAAGCCCGACGAGAGAGGCGAACGCTCCCGCGGCGGGGGCGTGTCCGATCGCGACGAAAAGCCCGTCGACCGCGATCGTCTCCTCGGCGCCGGTCCCGGGATCGCGGAGAACGAGTCCCGAGAGCTGCGCGTCTCCCTGCAGTTCGGTCACGACCCGCGGGGTTTTCACGACGATCTTGGGCTCTGCTTTGATCTTGTCGACCATCGCGGATTCCGCGCGGAAGGCGTCGCGGCGGTGGATCAGATAGACCTTTTCCGCCATCGCGGCAAGATACAGCGCGTCGTCGAGCGCGGAGTTGCCACCGCCGACCACGGCGACGGTCTTTCCGCGGAAGAACGCCCCGTCGCAGACGGCGCAGTAGGAAACGCCCCGTCCCGTCAGTTCTTCTTCGCGCTCGACCCCGAGTTTCTTCGCCGCCGCGCCGACCGCCAGGATCACGGTCTTCGCTTTGTACGACCCGCAGTCGCTCGTCACGGTGAAATCCCCGGCAGCTCCCGCGATCGAAAGCACGCTCTCAAAGGCGAACTGACAGCCGAGCCCGTCCGCCTGCTCGAAGAGAGACGCCGAGAGGTCGACCCCGCTGATCTCCTTGATCCCGGGATAGTTCTCGACGAGCGCCGCCCGCGAGATCTGCCCCCCGATCGCTTCGCGCTCGAAGATCAGCACTTTCTTTCCGGCTCTCGCCCCGTAAACGCCGGCGGTCAGCCCCGCAGGGCCGCCGCCGACGATCGCAATATCAAAGAAGTCGCTCATTTGTTCAGATAGCCGCGGATCGCGGAGAGCCCGACCAGAGGGGTCACCTGCGCGCCCGCGAATACCAGCATGGTCGGCGCCTGCCGGATGCCGTACTGCTTCGCGTAGGCGGGATCCTCGTCGGCGTTCACCACCGAGTAGGCGATGCCCGCGCCGTCCATCAGCCGCTTCGCGATCGCGCAGTTCGGGCACTTGGTCGTGGTCACGAGAACGAGACGGTCTGCCGACGCGGGCGTGGTCTTCGCCGCGGCGTCCGCGCCGACTTTGGCTTCCTCGGCTCTCGCCGCCGCTCTCGCGGCGCGTTCGTCGGGGGAGGCGAGCCCGTCGACCAGGTAGGTCTTGCGTTCCCGGAACTCCTCGCGTTTACCGTCGTTCCAGTTCTGCACCGGACGGTAGTAACCGGTGATCCGGCTGTAGACCTCGGCTTTCTTTCCGCAGATCGGGCAGACGTACTGCTCGCCCACGAGATAGCCGTGATCCGCGCAGATCGAGTAGGTCGGGGAGATGGTGTAGTAGGGAAGTTTGTAGTTCTCCGCGATCTTCCGCACCAGAGCCGCCGCCGCGCGCCAGTCGGTCATCTTCTGACCGAGGAAAGCGTGGAAGACGGTACCCGAGGTGTAGAGGGTCTGCAGTTCGTCCTGAATGTCGAGCGCCGCGAAGATATCGTCGGTGAAACTGACCGGCAGGTGCGAACTGTTGGTATAGTAGGGAGTGCCGCAGTCGCCCGACGCCGTCTTGATGTCGGGGAAGCGCTTCTTATCGTGCTTGGCGAGACGGTAGGCGGTGGACTCTGCGGGGGTCGCCTCAAGGTTGTAGAGGTCGCCGTACTTCTCCTGATAGTCGGAGAGCCGCTCGCGCATGTGGTTCAGCACCGCTTTGGTGAACTCCTGCGCCTCTTTGTGCGTCAGGTCGCAGTTCAGCCAGCGGGCGTTCAGGCACGCCTCGTTCATACCGACCAACCCGATGGTCGAGAAGTGGTTGGCGAAGGTGCCGAGATACCGCTTCGTGTACGGATAGAGCCCGCCCTCCAGCAGTTTCGAGATGACCTCGCGCTTGGTCTTCAGCGACTGCGCCGAGAGGTCCATCAGCCGGTCGAGCCGCGAATAGAACTCGGTCTCGTCGGCGGAGAGGTAGGCGATACGCGGCATATTGATCGTCACGACGCCGATCGAGCCGGTGGATTCGCCCGACCCGAAGTAGCCGCCGGATTTCTTCCGCAGTTCGCGCAGGTCGAGCCGCAGACGGCAGCACATCGACCGCACGTCGCTCGGTTCCATATCGCTGTTGATATAGTTCGAGAAATACGGGGTGCCGTATTTCGCCGTCATTTCAAACAGCAGCTTGTTGTTCTCGGTCTCCGACCAGTCGAAGTCGCGGGTGATCGAGTAGGTCGGGATCGGGTACTGGAAGCCGCGGCCGTTCGCGTCGCCGTCGATCATGATCTCGATGAACGCGCGATTGACCATCGCCATCTCTTTTTCGCAGTCGCCGTAGGTGAAGTCCATATCCTTGCCGCCGATGATCGCCGGCTCGTTCTTCAGGTCCGCGGGGATGGTCCAGTCGAGGGTGATGTTGGTGAACGGCGCCTGCGTGCCCCAGCGCGACGGGGTGTTCACGCCGTACACGAAACTCTGGATGCATTGCTTCACTTCTTTGTAGGTGAGGTTGTCCACCTTGACGAAGGGAGCGAGGTAGGTATCGAACGACGAGAACGCCTGCGCGCCCGCCCACTCGTTCTGCATGATACCGAGGAAGTTGACCATCTGGTTGCAGAGGGTGGAGAGGTGGCTGGCGGGAGACGACGAGATCTTGCCGGGGATGCCGCCCAGCCCTTCGCGGATCAGCTGCTTCAGCGACCATCCGGCGCAGTAGCCGGTCAGCATCGAGAGGTCGTGGATGTGGATGTCGGCTTCTCTGTGCGCGCGCTCGATCTCGCCCGAGTAGACCTCGGAGAGCCAGTAGTTCGCCGTGATTGCGCCCGAGTTCGAGAGGATCAGCCCGCCGACCGAGTAGGTCACGGTGGAGTTCTCTTTCACGCGCCAGTCCATCGCCTTCAGATAACTGTCGACGATCTCCTTATAGTTCAGAACGGCGTTCTTGGTATTGCGGATCTTCTCGCGCTGACGCCGATAGAGGATATATGCCTTCGCCACGTCGGCGTAGCCCGACTGCACGAGGACGTTTTCGGCGCTGTCCTGGATCGCCTCGACCTGGATCAGCCCCTCTTTGATCTTCGGCTCGAAATCCGCCGTCACTTTCAGGGCAAGAAAGTCGATAACGCTCCCCTCATAGTTTTTGTTTTGCGCGATGAACGCCTTTTCGATGGCGTCCCTGATCTTCGACAGGTCAAAATCAACAATACTGCCGTCTCTTTTTTGTACGCGATACATAAAAATTTTCTCCCTCGTCCTTTCGTTAGATAAAATCAAGTGCGGCAACCTATGCGGTCGCTGCACTTGATCTCTGCGGTTTATACCGCCCTCTCCCGGTCGTCGCGCGTCGACTTTTCCGGGCGTCCCTTACAGTTTTTTCGGAACTGCGTCTATTATAGCATTCCCGAAACCCGATGTCAATAGCAAAACGCAAAATATAGTAAAATTTTTTATTTCTGGCACAAGATGTTGTGCATCAGATACAAAACGGGCGTTTGCGGAAAAGGCGGGAAAACAGGTCGAAAACGGGGTTTTTCGCGCTTTTTTTACGGGTTTTCCGGAATTGACAACAGGGGAAAACTATGGTACAATAGGACCGTAAGAACGATGGGGGACGACCCCGACGGAGGATCTATGAACTGTGTGAACTGCGGCTGCCGTCTGACCTTCTTCAACGAGACCGACGCGCTCTGGAGCGGGACCGACCGCGCCCTCTGCCATTCCTGCCGGAAAAAGATCACGCCTTTCCTTGAGGAACCCGCGCAGGGCGACAATCTGACCCATCTGCGCGACCGCCGCGACGCGCTTGTCGCAAGGGGCTTGACCCCGGAGGGCTACGCGCACCTGACCGAGTACTGCAAGCACCTCGACGCCCTGCTTTCAAAACGGCACAGAGACCTGCCCGACGAGATCCCTGCGGAACCCATCCCCGAGACCGGGGAGGACCCGACCGGGGCGGGAGAAACCGCGCAGAGCCCTTCTGCAGGCGGGGATCTCCGCGCCGCGCTCTCGGCGCAGAGGAAAGCCAACGAGAGACTCGAAACGCGGCTCGACGCGGTGTCGACCGAACTCGGGGACGCGACCCGGCTCCTCTGCGACCGGATGGAGCGGCTGGGCGAACGGATCCGGCTCCTGATCTACCTCGCTTCGATCGGCGCCGCCGGGGGGGTGCTCGCGTTCCTCGTCTCGCTGATCGTACTGTTCCGCTGACGCTTTCGCGCGACGCCTCGCACAAACGCACGCGCGTAATAAATAAGGAAAGGACGCGACCCGTGAAATCCGCCTTCTTTGCATATACCACCGCCACGCGGTCCGACGCTCTGCTCTCCTCGATCGGGGAGCGCGTCGACGAGTTCAACGCCCTGCAAAGCGATAGCAGGGCGAAGTTTTCCCTCCGTGATTCCGACCCGGCGGCGGGGACCTTCACGCTCCTCGTCCGCGAGGGGACCGTGCCGGAGGGGAATCTCGACCTTTCGGTGACCCTCACCCCGGAGGGGGAACGCACGAGGGTCACGGCGACCCTTGCCCATAACCCCGCCGACGGCAGACCGACCTTCGGCAGCCGGCTCTACGGGCTGTTCTTATCCGGCTTTGCCCGTCTGACCGTTCTGGCGCTGTTCTACGGGATCCTGCTCGGCGTGTCGTTCCTCTTTCCGGGGCGCAACTTCTGGGTCCCCGCGATCCCGCCCGCGATCCTCCTCGTCTCGATGATCGTCCGCGCGATCCTGGTCCGCCGCCGCCTCCCCAAGCGGATCGCCCGCTTCTTCTGCGATTTCTGCGGGTGTACCGCCGTTCCCGCGCAGCCGGGAGAGTAAACGCTACCGCCCGATCGACCCCCCTTTCCGTTTTGGAGAGGGGGTTTTTCGTTAAATCGTTGACAATCTCGCGGGTTTGTGCTATAATCGGACAAACCGCAATAATGAAGCAACGGAGATGGAAATGAAGACTTCTCGTTTGATCCTGCTCGTGATGATCACGCTTTTGCTCGTTCTTGCGCTCGCTTCCTGCGAGGTGAAGACCGAAGAAACGACCGCCGGGACGACCGGGGATCCCGCGACCGAGGCGGAGGTTTCCGCGACCGCCGGGGAACTTGAAACGGCTGACGAAACGACCCCGTCCGATACGCAGGCGGCGACCACCGCCGCTCCCGCTACGACCGCGAAGCCGGCGGACACCACCGTCCCCGCGACCGAGCCGCCCGAACCCGTATACGCCGTTCCGACGATGGCGAGCGCGGTCAAGCAGCCGCAGGCGGGCGACGACCCGATGAAACTCTCGGGGATCGAAAACGTGATGCGGATCGCCTACGTTCTCCAGCACGCCGAGAACTATACCGTAAACGGAGAGGGAACCGTCACGACGAAGGTCAGCATCTTTCTCCTCGGAACCCAGACGTACAAGCAGAGCGTTCAGGTCTATAAGGACTACGATCGGGGCGTGATGCTTGAGGTCGACCTTACGAAAACCTTGAACGCGCCCATCAGCGTAAACAAAGCGTGGCAGACCTGTTTCGTCGGAGACACGGCGCTCTCGCGCGATCCGAAAAGCAGCAGCACCTCTTCCTGGAACGGGCGGAGCACCGCGTGGAAGACCGACGCGGTCTCTCCCACGTCTCGTTCGGAATACCGCGCGGAATACGGTCTGTTCGGTTTTGAACTCACCAACTATATTCTGAACACCGATACCGTGAAGAGTTGGTCGTCGGTCAAAAATAACGGCGACGGTACGTACACGCAAACGATCAATCCCGACGTTTCCAAGGCGACCGGAGACTGCGTCCGTCGGATGAAAAAGATGGGCGGTCTGGACGAATATCCCAAGTTCAGCAGTTCGGCGATCACGATGACCTTCGACGCGAACTGGCGTATCCTCTCCCTCCATACCGAAGAAAAGTATTCCGCCAAGACGATGGGCATTGACGCGAAGGACTGCACGGCGTCCACCGATTACGTCTATTCCTACGGGAACGCGGACGTCTCGGCTTACACGTCGTTCTTCTCCAAATACGTCAAATAAAAAAACGGAGC
>CACZAZ010000071.1 GCA_902779285.1 uncultured Ruminococcus sp. | reverse complement strand
CCACTTTGTAGATAGGACTCATCAACGCTGCCATCGCCGCTATCCAGAACGCCCTGAAGGACGGAGACAAGGTCCAGCTTATCGGCTTCGGTAGCTTCGAAGTGAAGTGCACCAAAGAGAGAATGGGTCAGAATCCCGCCACCGGCGCCAAGATCAAGATCCCGGCTTCCAAGCGCCCCGCGTTCGTCGCGAGCAAGGCCCTGAAGGACGCCATCAACGGCTGATTTCGGTAATTACCCGTGCGGCTTGACAAATTTCTGAAGGTATCGCGGATCATCAAGCGGAGGACCGTCGCGAACGACGCCTGCGACGCATCACACGTTACGGTCAACGGCAAGGTCGCGAAAGCGTCCTATGACGTCAAGATCGGCGACGTGATCGAAGTCGGCTTCGGTCAGAGAGTTCTTCGGGTGCGTGTCACCGACGTCCGCGAGACCGTGAGAAAAGAAGCCGCGTCGGATATGTACGAGGTCTTGAACTGACAGTTCATAACAACAGAACACCCCGCATAGAGTTTAGTACTTTGATGCGGGGTGTTTTGTTATGTCTGAAATCGGATCGGGAGAAAGAACGGCGGCGGGTCACAAGGTGAATATCACCGCGCGTTCCGCCGTCGAGATCACGGAGGTCACGGGGGTCGTCTCCTTCGACGAGGAGGAGATCATCCTTGAAACGGGGGCGGGGAAAATGCAGTGAAACGGGGGTGGTGTCCGCCGTCGGGAAGATCAACGGGATCGCCTATCTGAACGAAAGCGCGGGCAAGCGGTCGGGGCTGTTTTCAAGACGCGGATGACAGGTCCGCTCTTACCGCTTTTTCTTCTTGGGACGGCATTTGGCGGGATCTCCGCCTTTCTGTCGCTCGTCCGAGGCGCCTGTAGGGGGGAATACCCGCAAAAGAGGTTTTGCTTCAAGGCGTCCGTGGGAAGAAAAGCGAAACGGGGAAAATTCCTTCCGTTTGTTTTCGATCTTCTCTTTTCCTTTCTTTCGGGGTGCTATCTCGTCCTCTACGACGCGACGGTGCTCGGGGGGAGGGGACGGCTCTATCATCTCGCGGCGTTTCTCGAGGGATTTCTTGCGGTGCGGTATTTCTTTCTGTCGGTCTTAAAGACGCAGACGGAACGCGTCTTTCGGTTTGCGCTGGACCTCTTTCGTTTCGCGCGGTATTGCTTTTTTTATCCCGTTCGGAAATGTTTTTCGACGATCCGGTCGATTCTTTTCCGCGCATACTTGATTCTGAAACAAAAAAATGATAAAATGAGAAGGAAAAGAAAAGCGAAACGGGAGATCGCGCGCCTCTATACCGACGCGGAAACGGCGTTTCTCCCTCTCGCCGTGACCGAGGCGCTCGCCTCCGGGAGGAAATAAAGATGGCAGACCAAATCAGAAGGATCGACGCAAAAGACGTGTCAAACGCCGTGCGCGACCTCTTTCTCAAAGCGAACAGCGTGATCGGAGACGACGTTGCAAAGCGGCTGGATTCCGCGATCGCAACCGAACGGGACCCGATCGCCCGCGGCGTTCTCTCGGCGATCCGCGAAAACGACAGGATCGCCTGTGAAAAGGGTCTGCCGATCTGTCAGGATACCGGAATGGCGGTGGTGTTCGCGGAGATCGGCTCCCTCGTGCATATTGAGGGAGACACGCTGGAAAACGCGGTCAACCGCGGCGTCTCGGCGGCGTATCTGGACGGGAAACTCCGCTGCTCGGTCGTGCGCGACCCCCTGTTCTACCGGGAGAACACCGGGGACAATACGCCGGCGATCCTGCACGTCCGCACCGTTCCCGGAGACAGGCTGAAACTCACCGCCGCGCCAAAAGGATTCGGCAGCGAGAATATGAGCGCCCTCAAAATGTTCACCCCGTCCGCAAAACCCGCCGATATCGTCGATTTCGTCGTCGGCGCCGTCGCAAAAGCAGGGTCCAATCCCTGTCCCCCCGTGACGGTCGGCGTCGGGATCGGTTCGGATTTCGAGGGGTGCGCCCTGCTCGCCAAAAAAGCGCTGACCCGCAGTCTGTCCGACAGTCATCCCGATCCGAACTACAGAGAGATGGAAAAGACCATACTCGACGGCATCAACGCGCTCGGCATCGGACCCCAGGGATTCGGGGGCGATACGTCGGCTTTCGCCGTGAAGATCGAGGTCGGTCCGACCCATATCGCGGGGCTTCCGGTCGCCGTCAACGTGAACTGTCACGTCGTCCGGCACGCCGAAATCGTCCTCTGAATCGCTTTTTCCCCAAATAGTACAAACGAACGACCGCTTTTGCGGGTCCGTTTGTACTTTTTTTATAATTGTTTGGGGCGGTTTGCTTGACAAAGGAATTATACTATGATAAAATTGTTATAATAGAAAAACCGAAAGGAATTGGTCCGATGATTCAGGTCATGTCCGGGAGCGGACGGTCGCGCGACGGGTCTTGCGACGAGTATCTCTTTCATCAGGGGACGCTCTATTGCGCGTACCGTTTTCTCGGTTGCCGGAAAACCGGTTCGGACGGTTCCTTTTTCTATACCTTCCGTACCTGGGCGCCCCGCGCCGACGAGGTCCGGCTGGTCTCGGATTTCACCGATTGGGAACGCGGCGTTGCCTTGACGCGTGTGACCGACAAGGGGATCTGGGAGGTGACCGTCAAGAGCGACGTTTCGCTTGCCGGCTCGGTCTACAAATATCTCGTGATCGCAAACGGAAAAGGCGTCTGCAAGGGCGATCCCTACGCGTTCTATTCCAAGGGCGGGGACGACGGCGGGACCGTGATCGTGGACGAACCGGGCTATACCTTCGGGGACGAAGCGTGGCTGGCGTACCGCAAAAAGACGGTCGCCGCTTCACCGAAGGGGCATTATCTCTCGGCTCCCGTCAATATATACGAGGTCCATCCCGGTTCCTTCGAACGGAAGGAGGACGGCGGGTATCTCTCCTACCGCGAACTTGCCGATACGCTCGTTTCCTACGTCAAAACGATGGGATACACCCACGTCGAACTGATGCCCATCGCGGAATATCCCTTCGACGGATCCTGGGGATATCAGGTCTGCGCCTATTACGCCCCGACGTCCCGTTTCGGCACCCCCGACGATTTCCGCTATTTCGTCGATACGTTGCACCGGGCGGGCGTGGGCGTTATCCTCGACTGGGTCCCGGCGCACTTTCCGAAGGACGAATGGGGGCTTTACGAGTTCGACGGTCATCCGCTCTACGAATACCAGGGGAAGGACCGCATGGAGTCGCGCTCCTGGGGGACCCGTTTCTTCGATCTCGGACGCGAGGAGGTCCAGTCGTTCCTGATCTCGAACGCGCTCTACTGGTTCCGCGAGTTCCATATCGATGGGCTTCGCGTGGACGCCGTCGCCTCGATGCTCTATCTCGACTACGACCGGCTACCCGGCGAGTGGATCCCCAATCCCGACGGAGGGAACCGGAACCTCGAGGCGGTCGCGTTCCTGCAGAAATTGAACGCCGTCCTGTTCGGGGAATTTCCCGACGTTCTGATGATCGCGGAGGAATCGACCTCGTTTGCCGGCGTGACGCATCCCGTCTCGGAGGGCGGGCTTGGCTTCAACCTCAAATGGAATATGGGCTGGGCAAACGATTTTTACGACTATCTTGCGACCGATCCCGTTTTCCGCAAGTATCACCATCACGCGCTGAACTTCCCCCTGATGTACGCGTTCGGAGAGAACTACGTGCTTCCGATCACGCACGACGAGGTGGTACACGGGAAGAAGTCGCTTATCGGCAAGATCAGCGGGAACTACGAGGACAAGTTCCGTCAGTTCCGTTGCGCTCTGCTCCTGCAGATGACCTATCCCGGTAAAAAACTCTTGTTCATGGGGTGCGAATACGCGCAGTTCTCGGAGTGGGACTACAAGCGCGGACTCGAATGGTTTATGCTCGACTATCCGATCCACCGCGAGACGCGGGAATACGTCGCGAGTCTCAACCGCTTTTATCTCAGTCGTCCCGAACTCTGGGAGGTCGATTTTGAGGGGAGCGGCTTCGGCTGGATCGACGCGGACAACGCCGAGGGGAACCTCGTCTCGTTCGTCCGGCGCGACGCCGAGGGAAACGAGATCACGGTCGTGATTTCATTTTCCGGGTCCGAAAACACGGTCCTGCTTCCCGCCAAACGGGGAGAGAGCCGCAAGATCCTGTTCGAGGCTTGCGGGACGGGAGAGGAAAGACCGCCCCTTCACGCGAAGAAGGTCGGCGCCCGCTACGCGATCCCGCTGACCCTTCCGCCGTTTTCCGGCTTCGTTCTGCAAAAGGAGAAAACCAAACCGAAATCGGCGGATATCCGTTACAAAAAGATCGATTAACCGAAAGGGAGAACGATATGTACTGCAAAAAGGAATGTATCGCCATGCTACTGGCGGGTGGTCAGGGGAGCCGTCTTTACGCCCTGACCCAAAAGACCGCGAAACCTGCCGTCAATTACGGCGGGAAGTACCGCATCATCGACTTTCCGCTCTCGAACTGCATCAACTCGGGCATCGATACCGTCGGCGTCCTGACGCAGTATCAGCCGCTCGCGCTGAACGACTACATCGGGAAAGGGGCGGCGTGGGACCTCGACCGCATACGCGGGGGTCTGACCGTTCTTCCGCCGTACCAGGACGGCAAGAACGCCGACTGGTACAAGGGGACGGCGAACGCCATCTACCAGAATATCGACTTTATCAAAAAGTTCGATCCCGAGTACGTTCTGATCCTTTCGGGCGACCATATCTACAAGATGGACTACGCCAAGATGCTGGACTTCCATAAGGAGAAAAAGGCGGCTTGCACGGTCGCGACCATCACGGTCCCGATCGAGGAGGCGTCGCGCTTCGGCATCTGCAACACCCGCGAGGACGGCTCGATCTACGAGTTCGAGGAAAAGCCGAAAGAGCCCAAGAACAATCAGGCGTCGATGGGGATCTACATCTTCTCGACCAATATCCTGCTCGAATATCTCGAGATCGACGAAAAAGACCCCAAATCGTCCAAGGATTTCGGGAAGAACGTCATCCCGAACCTCCTGCGCTCGGGCGAACGTCTTTACGCCTATCCCTTCACGGGGTACTGGAAGGACGTCGGGACCATTGGCAGTCTCTGGGAGGCGAATATGGACCTGCTCGCGGAGAAGCCGGAACTCGATCTTCGGACGCGTTTCTTCCGCATCTATTCGCGCAACTCCGCCCGTCCGCCCCAGTTCGTCGGGAAGACCGCCGCGATCTCGTCTTCGATGATCTCCGAGGGCTGCTCGGTCTACGGGACGGTCAAGCACTCGGTCATCTCCGGGGGCGCCGTGATCGGCAAGGACGCCGTTGTGTGCGACTCGGTCATTATGGACGACGTCGTGATAGAGCCGGGCGCGAAGGTCTATTACGCGATCGTCGACAGCGAATCGGTGATCCGCTCGGGGGTCACGGTCGGCAGACCCGACGCCGGGAAGGATCATATCACGGTGATCGCCAAAGGCAGCGACGTAACGAAAAACGCGGAGGAGAAGTAAGAAGATGAGTACGACCGGCTTTATCTTTTCCAACCTGAACAGCAATACGCTGTCGCTTCTGACGTCGGACCGCACGGTCGCCGCCATCCCGTTCGGATGCCGATACCGTCTCGTCGACTTCGCCCTCTCGAATATGGTGAACTCGGACATCACCGACATCAACATTATCGCAAACTATAACTTCCGCTCGCTCGTCAACCATATCGGTTCGGGCAAGGACTGGGATCTTGCGCGTCGCTCCGGCGGTATCAAGATCCTCTCGCCGGGGCAGGAGGCGCGGCAGGCGGACGCGTTCGTCTACTCCTACCGCCTCGAGGCGCTCCGCAGCATCCGCGACCGGATCAACGAACTGACGAGCGACACGGTCGTTCTGACCGACAGCGATCACCTCTGCAACATCGACCTCTCGGACGTCATCGCGTTCCACAAAGCGAACGACGCCGAGGCGACTTTCGTTACCGTGCAGAGCAAGATCGGGGACTTTACGCGCGATCCGCAGACGGCGCTCCAATCCGATGCGAAAGGGCGGGTCACCGATATCGTCCGTTCGACCGGATACGATCCCGACCATCCCTTCGTTTCGATCCGCATCTTCGTTCTGTCGACCGAGTTCCTCATCCGCTCGCTTGAAGAAGCCGTGGCGCGGAACTATCACAGTTTTACCAACGATATCATCATGCACTCGCCGGAACGCCGCCGTTTCTATTCCTATTGCTTCAACGACGTCGTGATCCCGGTGACGACCTTCCTCGACTACTACCGAGCAAATATGCTTCTGACAAGCGACGCCGCCGCCCGCAACGCCATCCTCGGCAAGTGGGAGCGCCCGATCTACACGCGGGTCCACAACTCGCCCCCGACCGTCTATCACGACGGCTGCTGCGTGAAGGATTCGCTGATCGCGGACGGTTGTCTGATCGAGGGGACCGTCGAGAACTCGGTCCTGTTCCGCGGCGTCAAGGTGTCGCGCGGCGCCGTCGTCAAAAACTCGATCCTGTTCGGCGATACCTACGTCGGCTCGAACAGCAGTCTCAACTGCATCGTGTCGGATAAGAACGTCGTGATCTCGGACGACCAGACGCTCTCCGGCGCGGGCTCGACCCCCTTCTATATCGCGAAGAACAAACGCATCTGACAAACCCGAAACAACAAGAAACCGAAAGGAGAAGACCGTGGATATCCTGTACGTTACGAGCGAGGCGGCTCCGTTTTCCGCCAGCGGCGGACTCGGCGACGTGATGGGCGCCCTTCCGCAAGCCGTTAAAAGCGCGTCGCCCGACGACCGGGTCAGCGTGATCCTGCCGTATTACAAGAAAAAAGTGCCGGAGAGTCTCGCGTCCTCCTTCAAACTCGTCACCGAGTTCCGGTTCAAATACGTCTGGCGCGATTCGTACGCCGGGATCTATTCGGCTGAGATGGGCGGCGTGACCTACTACTTCGTCGACAACGAGCAGTATTTTATGCGCGACGGGCTCTACGGAGAGTATGACGACGGGGAACGCTTCGCCTTCTTCTCGACGGCGGTGGTCGAGTTCCTTTTCAAGATGGACAAACTCCCCGACGTGATCCACGCAAACGACTGGCAGAGCGCCCTGACCGTCGTTTATCTCCGTACGAAATACTACGACTACAAGCCCTTCCGTTCGATCAAGACGGTCTATACCATCCACAATATCGAATACCAGGGCAAATACGACCTCGCGATCCTGGGCGATATCTTCGGGCTTGACGACCGATTCCGTCCCGTGGTCGAATACGACGGCTGCATCAACCTGATGAAGGGGGCTCTCGTCGTCGCGGACCGCGTCACGACGGTCAGCCCGAACTACGCGTGCGAACTCCGTCAGGCGTATTTCGCTTACGGGCTTCAGCACGTGATCAACGCCAACGGGCATAAACTGTCGGGGATCATCAACGGGATCGACACCGCGTACTTTTCGCCCGACCGCGGGGGAGAGATCGCTTTCCCGTATTCGCTGTCCGACGTCCGGGACGGGAAAGCCAAGAACAAGGCGGCGATGCAGCGTGAACTGGGGCTTCCTATCCGCCGCGACGTTCCGCTTGCCGTGATGATCACGCGGCTGGCGCGGCAGAAGGGAGTCGATCTTCTGACCTGTATCCTCGACGAGCTGCTCGGGTCGGATATGCAGTTCGTGATCCTCGGTACGGGGGACGCCGACTACGAGCAGACCCTTGCCGAGATCGCGGGACGGCATCCCGACAAGATGCGTGCGCTCTTCAAGTTCGACCGCGCTCTTTCCAAGCGGCTTTACGCTTCGGCTGATATTTTCCTGATGCCGTCGCGTTCCGAGCCCTGCGGACTGGCGCAGATGATCGCCTGTTCCTACGGCACGATCCCGGTCGTGCGTGCGGTCGGCGGTCTCTACGACACCATCGTTCCGTACGGACGGGAGGGCGCCAACGGCTTCGTTTTCAACAACTACAACGCGCACGAACTGCTCTTCCGCGTCAAGGACGCGATCTCTCTCTACCGCAATCCCGAAGAATGGGGAAAACTCATTACCGGCGCTATGACGACCGATTTCTCCTGGGACCGTTCCGCAAAGAAATACCTGAATCTCTACCGGGGTCTCTGATCCCGGAAATCACCCTACGAAAGGCGAGCCCATGACTGCAAAGACCGTAAGACCCAAAACCGAACAAAAAAAGAAGGAAGACCGGATCGATCCGAAGACGCTCCGCAAACTGATCGACGCGAAACTGCTCTCCCGCGGGATCGGTACGCCCGAAGAGGCGACCGACGAGCAGCTTTATCGCGCCGTAGTCGCGGTCGTCAAGGACATCATGAACAAGGACCGCACCGATTTCAAAAAGCGGATCAAGGCGGCG
>CACZAZ010000070.1 GCA_902779285.1 uncultured Ruminococcus sp. | reverse complement strand
GGTGTAACAAAGCAGGAGGAAGAAGGTCGAAACGAAAGCGATCAGAAAGGTCGTGATCGGTACGGCGATCGCGGTCAGCGCCATACCGGCTCTCGGTCTTTTGAAATTGCGCGGATTGATCGGCACGGGCTTCGCCCATCCGATCCGGAAGAGAAGCAGAGAGATCGCGCCGATCGGGTCGATATGACGGATCGGGTTGAGCGTCAGCCGCCCGAGGTCCCTTGCCGTCGGATCCCCGAGACGGTACGCGACCCACCCGTGGGCGCATTCGTGCAGGGTCAGGGAGAGCAGGACGGCGGGGAGAGACAAGAGAAGTTCGATCAGATACCCGTTCAATGCGGTTCTCCTTTGAGATCAGCCGAGAGCCGACGCGATCCGCCCGAGCAGTTCGTCTTTACCTTCTTTGGTTTTGGAGGAGAAAAAGACGGGGGCGGGAGCGACGACCGCGTCTGACAGCGCGAGCAGATTCTTTTCCGACTCGGCGCGTTCGGTTTTGTTGAGTTTATCGGTTTTGGTCGCGACGATAAGGAACGGTACGCCGGAGGATCTCATCCATTCGATCATGGTCAGATCGTCTTTCGTCGCGCCGATACGGGAATCGACGAGCTGCAGAACGAGTTTGAGCCGATCGCGGTCGGGGTTCCTCGTGAAAAAACCGTCGGTCAGCGACTGCCAGACGCGCTGCGATTCCTTCGAACGATTGGCGTAACCGTATCCCGGAAGATCGACGAAGAACAGTTTGCGGTCGATCTCGTAGAAATTGACGGTAACGGTCTTTCCGGGCGTGGACGAGACGCGGGCGAGCGAATTTCTGCCGAGCAGCGTATTGATCAGAGAACTTTTTCCCACGTTCGACCGCCCCGAAAAGGCGATCTGCGGCAGGGGATCGCGCGGGAACTGAGAGGGAAGACCCGCGGTGATCCGAAGGGTCGCGCGTGACGGATCGAACAACATGGCTCGTCCCTCCTTTCTCGTTTTTCCGTCTTATCAGACGCCCGCCTGTTCGGTGAGCGGCATCTTCAGATCGGGGATCATGCGGGGCGTCGGGAAATCGGGTTTTTGTACCTGCGCCGGATCCTGCGCGGGTACGAGCGCGAGCGCGAGCGCGTCCGCGACCGTCTCGCAGGGAACGAAGGTGATCGCCTCTTTGACCGCGTCGTCAACGTCGCGCAGGTCTTTCAGATTCTCTTTCGGGATGAGGACCGTCTTGATCCCGCTCTTGTAAGCGGCGAAACTCTTTTCGCGGAGCCCCCCGATCGGAAGCACCTTGCCGTGCAGGGTGATCTCGCCGGTCATGGCGACGTCGCGGCGGCACGGACGGCCGGAGAGCGCGGAGATCAGGGAACAGGTCATGGCGACGCCGGCGGAGGGACCGTCCTTCGGAACGGCGCCCTCGGGGAAGTGGACGTGCAGATCCTTCGTCGTGTAGAAGTCGGGCGAAATGCCGTACTTGTCCGCGACCGTGCGTGCGTAACTGACGGCAAGCTGCGCGGATTCCTTCATCACGTCTCCGAGCGACCCGGTCAGGGTGATCTTTCCGGTCCCGGGCATCACGAGGACCTCGACTTTGAGCAGATCTCCGCCCGCCTGCGTATAGGCGAGTCCGTTGATGACTCCGACGGGATCGGACTGTTCGGGCTGCTCGGGCTTGAACTTTTCGGGACCAAGATAGGACGGCAGATCCGCGGGGGTGATCGTGACCGATTTCGCGTCTCCCTCCGCGATCTTCTTCGCCGCCTTGCGGCAGAGCGAGGCGATCGTGCGTTCCAGGTTACGGACGCCCGCCTCCTCGGTATAGGAACGGATCACGGAAAGGATAGCGTCGTCGGTGAATTTGATCTGACGCGCTTTGAGCCCGTGCTTCTGCATCTGTTTTTTGATCAGATGGTTCTTTGCGATAGAGAGTTTCTCGTTTTCGGAATAGGTCAGAAGATCGATGGTCTCCATCCGGTCGAGCAGCGGCGCCGGGATCCCGGCGTACTCGTTTGCCGTCGCGATGAACAGGCAGTCGGAGAGGTCGATCGGCATCTCGACGAAATGATCGCGGAAACGGCAGTTCTGCTCGGGATCGAGCACCTCGAGAAGGGCGGAAGCCGGATCGCCGTGAAGGTCGGACGAGAGCTTGTCGATCTCGTCGAGGATGATAACGGGATTCATGGTCTTCGCGTTGATCAGGGCGTCGATGATACGACCCGGCATCGCGCCGACGTAGGTTTTCCGGTGTCCTCTGATATCCGCCTCGTCACGGACGCCTCCGAGCGAGACGCGGGCGAGTTTGCGGTGCAGGGCGCGTGCGATCGACATGGCGACCGACGTTTTGCCGACCCCGGGAGGTCCAACAAGACAAATGATCTGATTGCGGAGATCGGGGGAGAGTTGTCTGACCGCTATGTATTCGAGGATGCGTTCCTTGACCTTTTTCAGACCGTCGTGATCCTCGTCCAGGATCTTCGCGGCTTCTTTCACGTCGAGCGTTTCCTTTGAGAAGGAGCCGAAGGGGATCTCGAGACAGACGTCGAGATAGTTGCGGAGAACGGTGCTTTCCGCCGCGCCGAACGGCGTTTTGGCAAGACGGTTGAGTTCCTTTTTCAGTTTCGCCTCGACCTCTTTCGGGAGTTTCGCTTTTTCGATCTTCTCGGCGTATTCGTCGATCTCGTCGGAATCCTCCCCGAGTTCCTGCTGGATGACCTTGACCTGCTCGCGTAAGAAGTAGTCGCGCTGATTCTCGTCGAGCCGAGAACGGACCTTCTTCTGGATCTCGAATTCCGTCTGCATGATCATCTGTTCCTCTGCGATCAGATCGACGAGCTTGTTCAGCCGGGGCGTGGTCGCGAGCGTTTCGAGGATCTGCTGCTTGTTGTGATACTCCATCAGGAAGGACGACGCCACGAAGTCCGCGAACATACCGGGGGAGGTGATCGCTTCGGCGGCAGTCATCGCGTCGTCGCTGTAGACGGGATTGATATCCTTCGACTCTTTGACCGTGGCGATGATTCGCGTCATCGTCGCTCTCGTTTTCTCGGGAACGACGGTGGAGGAAACGATATTCTTCGTGATGACCGACGC
Organism: uncultured Ruminococcus sp.; assembly: GCA_902779285.1. Lineage (GTDB taxonomy): Bacteria > Bacillota > Clostridia > Oscillospirales > CAG-272 > UBA1740. The sequence continues at coordinate 9,104 of CACZAZ010000070.1, read as the reverse complement.
GCGGAGATAATCGTCGTATTCGTAGACCGATTCTGCGACCGCGCGGGCAAGACCCTCGAAGACGACCGAGAGGTTCCCGTCGGGGTTCTTCACGACCTGGCGGATCTTCGCGACCGTTCCGATCTTATAGAGATCGCGGGGGGTCGGGTCCTCGACCGAACTGTCTTTCTGCGCAAGCAAAAAAACGCGCGGATCGTTTGCGGCTGCCGCCGCGCCGAACGCACGGAGAGAGACGCGTCTCATCACGTCGATATTCAGTTGTACGGAGGGGAAGCAGACCGTTCCGCGAAGGGGAATGACGGGTAAGGTCTGCGCTTCGGCTTTTTCAATGTAACTCGGCATTTCGGATTCCTTGATCTGTTTTCGTTGATCCCAACTTTTTGGGTCAAAACTTATTATACCATAAATAATAAACAAAAGTAAAGCGAAATTGTAAATTCTTTTTCGGATCTTCCGGATCGGAACGCAGAAAAATTTTTCAAAAAACACTTGACAAAACGGGGCGGGGATGATAAAATACAAGAGCAAAACAAGCAGAGCCATTCTCACCGTGCCGTTTTGACGCGTACGGTCCATACGAAACGCCCCGGATGGGCGATGTATGCATACGGTTCTGCCGTATGTATTTTTTTTGGAGGGAACTGCCATAGCAACCAAAGAGCTTCAGATCAACGATCAGATCACCGCAAAAGAGGTCCGTCTCGTCGGAGTAAACCAGGAGGCGCTCGGCATTATGCCGCTGGAGCGCGCGCGTCAGTACGCCTATCAGAACAACGTCGATCTCGTTCTGATCGCGCCGACGGCGACGCCGCCGGTCTGCCGCGCTATGGATTACGGCAAGTACTGTTTCGAGCAGGACAAGAGAGAGAAGGAAGCCAGAAAGAAACAGCAGATCATCAAGGTCAAGGAGATCCAGCTTTCCTGCCGGATCGACGTCCACGACTTCGAGACGCGCGTCAATCAGGCGAAGAAGTTTCTCTCGGGCGGCGATAAGGTGAAGGTCGTTCTGCGCTTCAAGGGCCGCGAAATGACGCATCAGGATATCGGACGCGAGGTGATCGCGCGTTTCCTCGAGGCGTGTTCCGAGGTGGGATCGAACGACAAGGCGCCCACGCTTGACGGGCGGTTTATGTCGGTCGTGATCAGCCCCCTCAAAAAGTAATCGCGATTATAGATTCATTTTTGAATTTCTATGATAGATTAAACGACAAGGAGAAAAACCATGGGAAAGATCAAAACGCATAAAGCGTCCGCCAAAAGATTCAGCGTGACCGCTTCGGGAAAGGTCAAGATGAACCATTCTCAGCACAGACACAACCTCGGGCTCAAGACCGCGAAGAGAAAGAGAAACCTTCGCAAGAGCGATATCCTCAGCCCCTCGCAATGATGACGCGCAAAAGAAGAAAGAGCGTTCTGAAAGCCGCGAAGGGATACTGGGGAGCAAAGAGCAAGCACTTCAAGATGGCGAAACAGGCCGTCATGAAGAGCGGCAACTACGCTTTCGTCGGCAGAAAAGCGAAGAAGAGAGATTTCCGCCGTCTGTGGATCGCCCGGATCTCCGCGCAGGCGAAGGTCTGCGGGATGAACTACTCGACCCTGATGCACGGGCTCAAGGTCGCGGGGATCGATCTGAACAGAAAGATGCTCGCTGAAATCGCCGTTTCCGACAAGGAAGCGTTCGCCGCCATCGCCGAGAAGGCGAAGGCAGCCCTGTAAGAATCGCCTCTCCCCGACGGGGGAGATCGACACGCAAACCGATCAAACAAAAAGCCGATCGGTTTGCGTGCTTTTTACATATCCGGGATCTGTCGGTTGACTGTTTGCGTCTTTCGTATATTCAAATTTTATGAAATACAAGGATATAAACCGGGGCAGATTCAGTATCGGAGATCGATAATACCAAATCACGAAAGGAGACCGTAAAATGAAACGGATCGCCTCCCGCAGCAACCCCGAAACGGTTTTCGCGGCGTCCCTTCTGACCAAAAAAGGACGTGAGGAGACCGGGCTTTTTACGGCGGACGGAGAGAAACTATTCCGCGAATCGGCAAAACCCGAGAACGCCTCCAAAATCGACCGGATCTATCTCCGGGAGAGCGCTTCGGATCGCTATCTCCCGCTTATAACGGAACTGCTCGGCGGCGAATTTGCCGATTCGGACCGCACCGTCGTTTTCTCCGACCCCGCGTTTGAAAAGATCACGTCCGAAAAATCGCCTCAAGGGATCATAACTGTTCTTAAAACTATTGACTTTTCAAAAAATTATATTAAAATAGAAAAGAAGGACCTTTCGCGGCTGGACGGCAAACGGATCGTTGCGCTCTTCGGCGTTCGCGATCCCGGAAACCTCGGTGCGATCGTCCGGAGCGCCGTCGCGTTCGGTTTTTCGGAGATGGTGCTTTCGTACGATTGCGTGGAAGTGACCAATCCGAAGACGGTCCGGGCGGCGATGGGCGGCGTTTTTTCGATCGGGTTCCGTACCGTATCGGATTTCGGATCCTTCATCACGTCGGCGCGCGAAGCCGGACGGCGCGTTTTTGCCGCCGAACTGCGCGAGGGAGCGGCGCCTCTCTTCGAGATCGGTATCCGTTCCGACGACGTGATCGTGATCGGCAACGAGGGACAAGGGATCCCGCGCGAGATCTCCGCTCTCTGCGATTCGAGCGTGTATATCCCGATCTCGGAGAGATCCGAGTCGCTCAACGCCGCCGTCGCCGCGTCGCTTTTCCTCTGGGAACAATCCAAAGCGGGGAACTGACCCCGGAAAGGAGCCGAGTTGGAACCGAACGTCAAGTCGATCTGGGTCGGGCTGTCCCTGACGCCGGCGTCTCATTCTCTCTCCCATCTCCTGAAGTCGTTTTCGTCGCCCGACGAGATCTACGACGCAGACGACGAAAGTATCGCGGACGCGCTCGGCTCGCACCAAAGGGATATCCGGCGCCTGTGCCGCAGGGATCTTTCCGAAGCGGAGAAGACCGCCGCGTTCTGCGCGAGCCGTCATATCTCGATTCTGACGTGGTTTGACGAGGATTATCCCGCGTCGCTCCGAATGATCGACAAACCGCCGGCGATCCTGTTTCTTTCCGGCGACCGCTCTCTGCTTTCTTCCGCGAGGACTGTCGGTATCGTCGGCACCAGAACGCCGAGCGATTACGCCGCGCGGATGACCTTTGATATTGCCGCCGATCTTGCCGCCTGCGGCGCCGTAACGGTCAGCGGGATGGCGTACGGGATCGACGGAGCGGTAGCGGCGGGTACGCTCGCGGCGGGCGGGAAGACCGTTGCCGTTCTCGGCTGCGGTCCGGATATGACCTATCCCGCGAAGCATGCGAAACTCCGCCGCGAGATCGAAAAGAACGGTCTTGTCGTCTCCGAGTATCCGCCGGGGTCTCCTCCCGAACGATATCATTTCCCCGAACGCAACCGCATCATCAGCGGTCTTTCCGCGGGCGTTTTCGTCGCGGAGGGAACGCTGCAGAGCGGTGCGATGATCACGGCCGAGTATGCAAAGAAACAGGGAAAACACCTGTTCGCGCTCCCGGGGCGTCTGGACTCTCCTTTGGCGGAGGGACCGATCAAACTGATGAAGGAGGGCGCCCGCCCGGTTTCCTGCGCCGACGATATCCTCTCGAAACTCGAATCCGAAACGCCGGGGACCTACGATCTCTCGATCCTGCTCTCCGACCGAAGGGTCCCGGATTTCGACGCGTCGGTCAAACGTTTCGACGTTTCGCTCTCGCCCGTCCGCGGCGGTTATTCACCCCGCGCTGCGTTTCCCGCTCGCCCCGCGTCTTCTCCCGAAACCGCAGCGGAGCCCGATCTTTCCTTGCTATCCGACGGGGAAAGGGAGGTCTACCTACGGCTTGATTCCCCGCGTACAGCCGACGAACTCTCCCGCGAGGGAGCCGACCCGGCTGACGTTCTCGCATCCCTTACGACGCTTGAGATCCGCGGTCTGATCCGTTCGCTGCCCGGCGGACGGTACGAACGCGCCGACAGGTAATAAAGTCCATCACTCCGACAGGGTCGGAAAGCATATACGAAAGGATCCGGATCCGTTCCGGAAAGTGAACATGGCAAATCTCGTTATCGTGGAATCCCCGGCAAAAGCATTGACGATCAAGGGCTATCTCGGCTCGGGTTACAAGGTCGTCGCGTCGATCGGACACATTCGCGATCTCCCCAAGAGTTCGCTCGGCGTCGACATCGACGATCATTTCGAGCCCCATTATATCAACATCCGCGGCAAGGGCGACGTCATCCGCCAGCTGAAGAAAGAGGCGAAGAACGCGGGCAAGATCTTCCTTGCGACCGACCCCGACCGCGAAGGAGAGGCGATCTCCTGGCACCTGGCGCAGACCCTAGGCATCCCCGCGGATAAGCCCTGCCGCGTCTGCTTCAACGAAGTGACCAAAAACGCAGTCAAAGAGGCGATCCGACAGCCCCGGAAAATCGATCTCGATCTTGTGAATTCTCAACAGGCGCGCCGCATCCTCGACCGGATCGTCGGCTACAAACTCAGTCCGTTCCTTTGGAAAAACGTCAAGAGCGGTCTTTCCGCCGGACGCGTGCAGTCGGTCGCGACGAGAATGATCGTCGACCGTGAAAACGAGATCAAGAGTTTCGTCCCCCAGGAATACTGGACCATCGACGTCACCCTCTCGTCAAAAGGAGGCGAATCCTTCGACGCCCGTTTCTACGGGAACAGAAAAGGGAAGGTCGCGCTCAAAAACAAGTCGGACGCCGATAAGGTCGCGGAGGCGGTCAAGGACGGCGGTTTCACCGTCCTGTCCGTCAAACGCGCACAGAAGATCAAACAGCCCGCCGCGCCTTTCACGACCTCCACGATGCAGCAGGAGGCGGCGAAACGGCTCGGTTTCCAGTCCAGCCGTATTATGAAGGTCGCGCAGGAACTCTACGAAGGGATCGATCTCGGGGCGGAACTCGGCGGCGTACAGGGTCTGATCACTTATATGCGTACCGACTCGCTCCGCGTGTCGAGCGTCGCGCAGGAGGCGGCTCTCTCCCTGATCCGCGAACAGTTCGGGAACGACTATCTCCCCGAGTCGGCTCGCGTCTACCGTTCCAAAGCAAACGCGCAGGACGCGCACGAAGCCATCCGCCCCTCGAACGTGGCGATCCAGCCCAAAATGGTCCGCAAGATCCTCTCGTCCGATCAGTACCGTCTCTATAAGCTGATCTGGGAAAGATTCGTTGAAAGCCAGATGGCGGCGGCGATCTTCGACACCGTCCTGATCGAGACCGAGTGCGCGGGCTACGTTTTCCGTACCAGCGGCTACGATCTCCGTTTCCCGGGATTCCTCGCGCTTTACGACGGCGCCGAGGAGACCCCGGACGACGAGGACGAGACCGGAGCCCTTTCGGTTTCGCAGATCCCCGACCTGAAAGTAAAGGACGCGCTCAAACTCGGCGCTTTTTCGCCCGTGCAGCATTTCACCGAGCCGCCGGCAAGGTACAACGACGCAACGCTGGTCAAACTCTTCGAGGAGAGCGGTATCGGGCGTCCCAGCACCTACGCGACCATCATCACGACCATCATTTCGCGCAGTTACGTGAAGCGCGAAGGCAAATCGCTCGTCCCCACGCAGCTCGGTTTCATCACGACCGAACTGCTCGAAAAGAGTTTTCCCGAGATCGTGGACCGCGATTTCACGGCGCAGATGGAGGACAAGCTCGACGGTATCGAGAACGGCGGCACTACCATCGAGGGCGTTCTCGGGGAATTCTACGGACGGTTCTCCGAGGAACTCGACGAGGCGGACAGCAGCGTGGTCAAACGCGAGATCGAAGTTCCCGCCGACGAGTCGGATTACGTCTGCGAGAGATGCGGCGCGAAAATGGTCTATAAGAACGGCCGTTTCGGTCGTTTCCTCGCCTGCCCGAACTATCCGGAGTGCAAGAACACCAAGGCGGTGGATAAGGACGGACGCCCCGTCGAGAAAGAGAAGACGGCTCCCGTCAAAGCGGACTTCAAGTGCGAACTTTGCGGCGGCGATATGATCGAGCGGCAGGGCAAGTTCGGCGCTTTCTTCGCCTGCGCCAATTATCCGAAATGCCGCTTCACCAAACAGAAGACCGCGGAGATCAAGACTCCGTGTCCCGTCTGCGGGTCGAAGATCCTGATCCGCTTCGGCAAAGCCGGACGGATGTTCTACAGTTGCGAACGGTATCCCGAGTGCGGTTTCTCCTCATGGGATCTTCCGCTCTCCGAGAAATGCCCGGATTGCGGCGAGCCGCTCTTTTACCGGAAATCGAAGAAATTGATCCTCTGCCGCAGCAAGGATTGCGGATACAAACGGGAGGAAGAACTTCCCGTGACCGAAGGATGAGACCCGTCCGCGTCGTCGGAGCCGGGCTTGCCGGCTGCGAAGCGGCGTGGCAGATATCCCGTCTCGGGGTCCCGGTGATCCTTTCGGAGATGAAGCCGAAGCGGTTTTCACCCGCGCACCGTCACCCCGGCTTTGCCGAACTCGTCTGCTCCAATTCGCTCCGTTCCGCGCAGCTCTCAAACGCCGTAGGGCTTTTGAAAGAGGAAATGCGGCGGCTCGGATCGCTGATCATATCTTCCGCCGACGAAACCAAGGTCCCCGCGGGCGCCGCGCTCGCCGTCGACCGGGTCGCGTTTTCGGATCTGATCACGCGGAGGATCAGGGAAAATCCGCTGATCACTGTCACGGAAGAAGAGGCGACCGGGATCCCGGAGGACGGCGTGACCGTGATCGCAACCGGTCCGCTCACCGACGGGAAAATGGCGGAATCCGTATCGGCGCTCTTCGTGGGAGATCAACTCTCCTTCTTCGACGCCGTCGCGCCCATCGTCGACGCGGAGAGCGTAGATACCTCGATCGCGTATTTCTGTTCCCGTTACGGCAAGGGCGACCCGACCGACTATCTGAACTGTCCCATGACGCGGGAGGAGTACGACGTCTTTTACGAAGCGCTCCTTTCCGCCAAGACCGCGGAACTTCACGACTTTGACCGCGAGGCGCAGAGCGAGCCCAACGTGTTCGAGGGCTGTATGCCGGTCGAGGTGATGGCGAAGCGCGGCTACGATACGCTGCGTTACGGACCTATGAAGCCGATCGGTCTCCCCGACCCGAAAACGGGGAGGGAACCCTTCGCCGTCGTTCAGTTGAGACGTGAGAATACCGCCGGCACGATGTATAATCTGGTCGGATTCCAGACGCATTTGACCTTCGGAGAACAAAAACGCGTCTTCGGGCTGATCCCGGGGCTATCAAACGCGTCGTATCTCCGTTTCGGCGTGATGCACCGCAACACCTATATCAACTCGCCCTCCCGGCTCTCCCCGCAATACGAGACGCTGACCCGCCCCGGGCTGTTCTTCGCCGGACAGATGACCGGGGTCGAGGGATACGTCGAATCGGCGGCGTCGGGGTTTGTGGCGGGCGTGAACGCGGCGCGCAAGGCAAAAGACGAGGATCCCGTCGATTTTCCCGCCGAGACCGTGATCGGCTCGCTCGGTCACTACGTTTCGTCCGGTATGATCGGGAAATTTCAGCCGATGAACGCGAGTTTCGGGCTGATCACCCCGCTTGAAAAGAAAGTAAAGGGCGGAAAGCGCGCCCGCAACGACGAATACGCAAACCGTTCTCTGCAGACGGTCGAAGAACTCAACGCCCGGATCTTCGGGCGTACGGAAAGCGAAGGTAATCCACAATGAAGATATTGATCGACGTCATGGGCTCGGATCTCGGTCCCGCGGAACTGCTTCGCGGGGTGGTTTCCGCGACCAAGCGGTTTGACGCGGAACTCGCGGCGGTCGGTCCTCAGGACGAGATCGAAAAGATCGCGCGGGAGAACGGGATCGACCTCTCGAGAATCTCGATCCTCGACGCGCCCGACGTGATCACGATGGAGGACAAGCCGATGTCTGTCCTCCGGGAAAAGAACCATTCTTCGATGGCGAACGGGCTGCGCGCTCTTGCGCACGGGGAGGCGGACGCCTTCGTCAGCGCGGGGAACACCGGCGCCCTGATCACGGGCGGCACGATGATCGTCCGGCGGATCCGCGGCGTATCGCGGGCGGCGATCGGTACGCTGTTCCCGTTTTCGGCGCCCGTTCTGCTGCTGGATTCGGGGGCAAACCTCGACGTAACGCCCGATCACCTCGAACAGTTCGCGTTCATCGGATCGCTCTATATGAAAAAGATGTTCGGGATCGAATCCCCCCGCGTCGGTCTGCTCAACAACGGCGTGGAGTTCCAGGAGAGCTCCGCGACCGCTGTGGAGATGCAGCTCAACGAGCAGAAGCGGGCCAACGCCGAGGAGCTGGCCAAGCTGCTGCACATCAGCGTGGAGGCCATGAGCGGCAAGGCCAGCGCCGACGATATCGCTGCCATCGCCCGGGTGGTGGCGATCCCGCTGATGCGGGCCATCGAATGCGCGCTGAATCGGAGCCTGCTCCTGGAGCGGGAGAAGAAGGATCACTACTGGGCCTTCGACACCAAGGAGCTGCTGAAGGGCGACATGCTCAGCCGGTACCAGGCCTATCAGATCGCCGTGGACAACAACTGGATGGGCATCGACGAGGTACGCTACGCAGAGGACATGCCGAAGCTGGGGCTGCACTGGATCAAGCTGGGCCTGCAGGACGTGCTCTACGATCCGAAGACCAAGACCGTTTATACGCCGAATACCAACCAAGTGAAGACGCTGGCGGCGGCGACGCCGCCGGAACCCGAAGGAGGAGATGAAGGCAATGCCGATGAAGATTGAAGTCAGAGCGGACGGGGCGCACATTACCGGCTATGTGAACGCCACGGAGAAGAAGAGCCGGCCGGTGATGACGCCGCACGGACGGTGCATCGAGGTCATCGAGCCGCGAGCCTTTGAGAAGGCGCTGGAGCGGGGCGGCGACATCGGTGTGACAGTCGATCACGACGGCACCCATGTGTACGCCCGGACCGACGACGGCACCTGCACCCTGTTCGAGGACGCCATCGGGCTGCACGCGGACGTGCTGATCAAGGATCCGACGGTCATTGCGCTGGCGAAGGCCGGCCGCATCCGGGGCTGGTCTTTCGGCATGTTCAACGTGATCGACGAGATCGAGCCCCGCG
>CACZAZ010000069.1 GCA_902779285.1 uncultured Ruminococcus sp. | reverse complement strand
TCGCGAGCGAGGAGGAGGACGAGGAAGAGGAACCCGAGGACTGACCCCGAAAGAGCGAAAAGATATCCGATAACAAAGGAGAACAGATATGATCTATCCTACGATTGCCGAACTGACCCAGAACGGGAAGTTCAACCGCTACGAACTGGTGGTCGGGGTCGCCAAGAGCGCTCGGATCGTCACCGACGAGTACGTGAAGCAGCGCGCCGTTGCCGATCGGCTTGTGGCGAACCGCGAGACCGACCGTCCGCTCGCCTCTCTGATCGACAGCGAATACCGGGATCAGAAGGCGGTCAAGATCGCCATCCGCCGTCTCTACGACGGACATTACGAACTGAAGAAGCCCGAAGAGATGGAATAATCGCGCGTTTTCGCGCGGGGAAGTGAGGAGCGTATTTTGGCAGTTACGGCATCGGTGCGCCTCCTCGACGTTCCCTTCCACCTCGACCGTCCTTTCACCTATCTGCTCGCCGCCGATCAATCCGCGCGCGCCGGCTCGGTCGTCCGCATCCCGTTCGGGAGGAACGACCGTTTGGTCCTCGGGATCGTGACCGCGATCGGAGAGGGGGACGGGACGGGGCTGAAAACCGTCCGCGAAGTGCTGCCCGACCGTTGCTCCCTTTCGGGAGAGATGTTCGGGCTCGCTTTGTTTCTTTCGGACTATACGCTTTGCACCCTCGGAGAGGCGGTGCGCACCCTTCTGCCGCCGACCCTGTTTTCCTCCCGGCTGAACGTCCGGACCGAGCGCACCTACGCGCCCGCGTCGCTTGACCTGATCGGGGAAAAACTGAACGCGGCGGGGAAGGAGAAGATCCGCAGCGAGGCGGTCCGCGCGGCGCTCGAAAAAATGCTTGCCGATCCGACGCCTCAAAAAGCCGAGGATCTCGGTCTTTCGTCCGCGCAGATCAAAACGCTTGCCGACCGCGGGCTTATCGGGGTCGTTGAGCGCGAGGTCATCCGCAATCCCTACGCCGAACTCTCCCGCGACCGGGATACCTCTCCGATCGCGCTCTCCCGCGCGCAGACCGCCGCCTACGAGAAGATTTTGTCCCTGCCCGCCGACAAACCCCGCGCCGCGCTTCTGCACGGGGTGACCGGGAGCGGGAAGACCAAGATCATGCTGAAACTCCTCGACGGGATGCTGTCGGTGGGGAAGACCGCGATCGTGATGGTCCCGGAGATCGCCCTGACCCCGCAGACGGTCGGCATCTTCTGCCGGAGGTACGGAGAGCGGGTCGCGGTGATCCATTCCTCGCTCGGCGCGGGCGAACGCTTCGACGCGTGGAGGCGGATCGCGGCGGGCGAGGTCGATCTCGTGATCGGGACGCGCTCGGCGGTCTTCGCGCCGCTGCCCCGGCTCGGGATGATCGTTATCGACGAGGAACACGAACATACCTACAAATCCGAGAGCGATCCCAAATACCACGCCCGCGACGTCGCGTCGTGGCGGTGCGGGGCGAACGGCGCTCTGCTCCTGCTCTCCTCCGCGACCCCCTCGCTCGAGAGTTACACCAAGGCGAAGAACGGGCAGTATACGCTCGTCGAACTGCACGAACGCTACGGCGGCGCGCGCCTGCCCGAGACCGAGATCGTCGATATGAGAGACGAACTCCGGCGGGGCAACACGTCGCCCATCAGCGACCGGCTGGCGGCGGCGGTACGCGAGACCGTCGAACGCGGGGAGCAGGCGATCCTGTTTTTGAACCGCCGGGGCTACAACACCGCCCTTCAATGCCGCGCCTGCGGCGAGCCGCTGGTCTGCCCGCGCTGCTCGATCTCCCTGACCTTCCACACCGGGCGCGACGGCGGCAAACTGCTCTGCCATTCCTGCGGCTACCGCGCCCGCCCGCCCCGCGTCTGTCCCTCCTGCGAGGCCGACGCGCTCGCCTGCTGCGCGTGATGCGGATGGACGCAGACACCACGTCGGGGAAGCAGGCGTACGACAGGATGCTCGAATCCTTCCGCCGCGGCGACGCCGACGTTCTGCTCGGAACGCAGATGGTCGCCAAGGGACACGATTTCCCGCGCGTAACTCTGGTCGGCGTTCTCTCGGCGGACAGCTCGCTCTACGTCAACGATTTCCGCGCCTCCGAGCGCACCTTCTGCCTCCTGACCCAGGTGATCGGGCGGGCGGGTCGCGCCGAACGACCGGGACGGGCGCTGATCCAGACCTTCTCGCCAGGCAACGAGATCCTCTCGCTTGCCTGCAAACAGGACTATCCCGCCTTTTACGCGGCGGAATCCGCCCTCCGCAAAGAGACGGTTTTCCCGCCCTTCTGCGATCTTGCGGTCCTTTTGCTCTCGTCGGAGGACGAACAGGTGCTTTTCAAGGCGGCAAACGACCTGCGCGACCGGCTTCTCTCGCTTGCCGAGGGCGATTACCACGATCTGCCCCTGACGGTCTTCGGACCCTTTGAAGCGCAGATCTACAAGGTGAGCGACCGCTACCGCCTCCGTATGATCTTAAAATGCCGGAACAGCCCGCGCCTGCGCGGATTGCTCCGCGAACTGATGGTCTCCTTCGCGGACGAGCGCAAGGTGATCCTCTCGGTCGATATCAATCCTCTGTCCGTCTGAACGGAAGAAAGGAAACGAAATGGCAATCCTGAAGATCGTGAAAGTCGGGGATCCCATTCTCCGCAAAACCAGCCGCCCGGTCGAGGAGATCACTCCCCGGATCACGCGGCTCGTCGAAGATATGATCGACACTATGCGCGACGCCGACGGCTGCGGGCTCGCCGCCGTTCAGGTGGGCGTGCTTCGCCGCGTGGTCGTGATCGAGGTCGAGGAGGGGAAACCGATCGTCCTCATCAACCCGAAGATCGTCGCTTTCGCCGGCGAACAATGCGAGCAGGAGGGATGCCTGTCGCTGCCCGGCAAGTGGGGGATCACCCGCCGTCCGAAGCACGTCACCGTCCGCGCGCTGGGGATCGACGGGAAAGAGGTCGAATATACCGGCTCGGACCTGCTCGCCCGCGCCTTCTGCCACGAACTCGACCATCTGGACGGCAAACTCTTCACCGATTCTCTCGTCGGTGAACTCGAGGGCTGATAACGGAGGAACGCTATGACCCCGAAACCAAGAACGAAGATCGTTTTTATGGGAACGCCCGAGATCGCCGTGACCTGCCTTGACCGGCTCGTTCGGGACGGTTTCGACGTTCGCGCGGTCGTGACGCGGATCGACAAGCCGAAGGGCAGACGCGCGATCCTGACGCCGCCCCCGGTCAAGGTTTACGCCGAGCAAAACGGCATCCCGGTCTGTCAGCCGCGGACGCTGCGCGACGAGGCGTTCGCCGCGTGGCTCCGGGAGGTCGACCCCGATCTGATCCTCGTGGTCGCGTTCGGGATGATCCTGCCCGAAAACGTGCTTGCTTACCCGAAATACGGCTGTATCAACGTCCACGCCTCGCTGCTCCCGAAGTACCGCGGCGCGGCGCCCATGCAGCGCGCGATCATGGACGGGGAGAGCGAGACAGGGGTGACGATCATGTATATGGACGCGGGGCTCGATACCGGGGATATGATCTTTCGCCGCGCGACCCCGATCACCGGGACCGACACGCTGGAAACCGTCCACGATAAACTCGCAAAACTCGGCGCAGAGGCGCTGTCCGACGCCGTCCGCAGGATCGAAAACGGGGAGACCCTGCCGAGAGAGAAGCAGAACGGCGACCTTGCGACCTACGCCGCGAAGATCGAACGGGAGGACGCGAAACTCGACTTCACCCGTCCGGCAAGGGAACTCGATCTGCAGATCCGCGCGCTGACCCCGATCCCCTACGCCTATTTCACACGCTCCGACGGCGCGACGGTCAAGGTGCTGTCCGCACGTCCCGCAAAAGGGGAAGGAACGCCGGGGACCGTCCTTGCGGCGTCGTTTGAAAAAGAGGGGTATATCCGCGTCGCCTGCGGCGCGGGAGCGCTCGATATCGTTTCGCTCAAACCCGAGGGCAAGGGCGGGATGACCGCCGCCGACTACCTGCGCGGCAGGAAACTGTCGGTCGGGGAGGCGCTCTGATGGTCGACGTCCGGCGGATCGCGCTGCGGCTGCTCGAGGCGTGGGAGCGCGACGACACCTATCTGAATCTTTCGCTGAACTCTCCCGCGACGGCGGAGATGACCCGTGAGGAACGCGGGTTTTTGACCGCTTTGCTCTACGGCGCGGTCGAACGCAGGATCACCCTCGATTACCTGATCGGGCGGGTCGCGGCGCGGTCGGATCTTTCGCCCCGGACGCGCAATATCCTGCGGCTCGGGTTTTATCAACTTTTCTTTATGCGGGATATTCCCGCGCACGCCGCCGTCAGTCTGACCGTTTCTCTCGGAGAAAGCAAAGGCGAACGGGGCTTTCTCAACGGCGTTCTGCGGTCGGCGCTGCGGCAGTTCGTTTCGGCGGACGGCGCTCTTTTTCTGCCGTATCCCCCGCGGGAAAGGGGGCTTGCCCGGCATCTGTCGGTCGCTTATTCCTTTCCCCCCGATCTCGTCCGTTTCTTTCTCGACCTTTACGGGGGCGAGGAGACCGAAAAACTGCTCGCCGCCTTCAACCGCGAGAGTCCCCTGACGCTCGCCGTCAACACGCTGAAAACGAACAGGGAAGACCTCGCCGCCCGCTTTGCCGAAGCGGGGATCGAGGCAAGACCGACCAAGTATTCTCCCGTCGGTCTGACGCTCCCCGCCGCGCCCCCCGTCACGGCGCTCCCCGGTTTTGCCGAGGGGCTGTTCTTCGTGCAGGACGAGGCGGCGCAGCTTGCCGCTTCGATCCTCTCTCCCGCGCCCGGTCAAACCGTCGTCGATCCCTGCGCCTGTCCCGGAGGCAAATCCTTTGCCGCCGCGATCGCGATGGGCGACGGGGGAAACGTCTGACGCACGGCGGAACTCCCCGCTTTGCAGGCGGCGATCCTCTCCGCGTCGGCGGGCTATCTCGCTCCGGGCGGCAGACTGCTTTACGCCACCTGTACGCTGAATCCGAAGGAAAACGGGGAGGTCGTATCGAACTTTCTTGCAACCGCCCCCTCTTTTCGCCGCGTGCCGTTTTCGGTCGGCGGTCTCTCCGCTCCGGAGGGTGAACTCACGCTCACGCCGCACGTCCACGGGACCGACGGCTTCTATTACGCCCTGATCGAGCGCGTAAAAAACTGAAGGGAGGATTCGGTATGGACCGTCCCCTCGACCTGCCATCGCTTTTCCCCGAAGAACTCCTTGACCTGTTCGCGTCGCTCGGGCAGCCGGCGTACCGTGCGAAACAGGTCTTTTCGGCGTTCTCGCGGGGGCTTTCGGTCGGGGAGATCACCACGCTGCCCAAAAAACTCCGCGAGCAGCTTATGCGGGACTATCCCGACGTACAGCCCCGGATCGCCGCCAAACGGGTGTCCGCCCTCGACGGGACGGCGAAATATCTGCTCTCCCTCTCCGACGGCAACTCGGTCGAGGCGGTTTTGATGCGGTACGAGCACGGCACCACGGTCTGCGTTTCCTCACAGGTCGGCTGCGCGATGGGATGCGCTTTCTGCGCTTCGACCATCGGCGGAAAGGTACGCAACCTCACGGCGGGCGAAATGCTCGGGGAAGTGGCGGCGCTCGCCCGCGACGCGGGGGAGCGGATCGACGGGATCGTGATCATGGGGATCGGAGAGCCGCTCGACAACTACGATAACGTCCTGCGCTTTCTGCGGCTGGTCAACCGTCCCGAGGGGCTCGGGATCGGCTATCGCCATATCTCGCTCTCGACCTGCGGCGTCGTGCCGAAGATCTATGACCTCGCAAACGAGGATCTGCCCATCACCCTCTCGATCTCGCTCCACGCCTCGGACGACGCGAGAAGATCCCGCATTATGCCGGTCAACCGGAAATGGAATCTGGATCAACTGCTCACCGCCTGCGCTTCGTATTTCGACAAAACGGGGCGGCGCATCTCCTTCGAATACACGCTGATCGCCGGCGAAAACGATACGCAGGAGGAGGCGAAACGGCTCGCGGGGCTGCTCAAACTCTATCTCCCCGACCGTCCGCTGCACGTCAACCTGATCCGGCTGAACGAGGTGAAGGAGACCGGCTATAAAACGCCGGACGAGGGAGCCGCCCGCCGCTTTGCGGAGACCCTCAATCGCCTCGGCGTGACCGCCACGGTACGCAGGCGGCTGGGCTCCGACGTCAACGCCGCCTGCGGTCAACTCCGCCGTCAGAGCGCCGCGAAGAGCGGGGAGGAGAGCAAATGAGGGGCGTGGTGGTCAAGGGGCTCGGCGGGCTCTTCGAGGTTTTGACCGCAGAGGGACGGATCGTTTGCCGCGCGAGAGGGACCTTGAAACGCGACGAGGAAAAGGTGCTGATCGGAGACCGGGTCGAACTCGAATCCCCCGACGGGGAATTCGTCGTAACGAAGGTCGAGCCCCGCAAAAACGCCCTGATCCGCCCGCCGATCGCCAATCTCGATTCGCTTTACTGCGTGATCGCCGCCGTCCGACCCGCGCCCGCGCTCGAAACGCTGGATAAACTGCTCGCCATCGCGGAGAACAAGGCGATCCGTTCCGCGCTCGTTATCACCAAGACCGACGACGACCCGGTTTCAGCCGACCGATACGCCGAACTGTATCGCCGGGTCGGCTATCCCGTTTTCCTCGTTTCGTCGGTTTCGGGCGAGGGGATCGACGAACTGAGATCCGACCTGTCTTCTCGGCTTGCGTCGGGCGGCACCGCGGCGTTCGCCGGGGCGTCGGGCGTCGGAAAATCGACCTTGCTGAACCGTTTGCTCCCCGGCGTTTCGCTCGAAACGGGGGAGATCAGCCGCCGGGTCGAACGGGGAAGGCACACCACCCGCCACGTCGAACTGTTCCCCGAGGGCGGGGGATTCGTCGCGGACACCCCCGGCTTCTCGATGCTGGATTTTGCCCGCTTCGATTTCTTCTCGCTTCCCGAACTTTTCGACGCGTTCCCGGAGTTTTCCGTCTATCGGGGAAAGTGCCGCTACGCCGACTGCACCCACACCGGGGAGGGACCCGACGAGTGCGCCGTCGCAAGGGCGGTCCGGGACGGCTTGATCCCGCGTTCGCGCCACGACAGTTACCGCGCTCTTTTCGCCACCCTGAAAAGCAAACCCGATTGGTAAAAAGAAAACCGGGAGAGCGCACGCTCTCCCGGTGATTTTTTATTATTTTTATTCGGTCAATCCCGCGTAGAGTTCCGCGACCTCGTCCGCCGTCTTTGCGACCTGATAGACGTTCGCCGCAGCCACCTTGCAGGGGGCGAAGTTCTCGCTTCCGTTGTTGGCTTTGGAGTCCGCGCCGATCGAGAGGTGATTCGCGTTCGGGAGCGCGGGCGTGCCGGAAACGTTCGTCCTGTCGGCTTCGACCCCGTTGACGTAGAGGATCAGAACGCTGCCGTCGAAGGTCGCGGCGAGGTGCGTCCATTCTCCCGTCGCCAGCGTCGTACCCGCGCTGATCCAGTTCCCGTTCACCTTGATCCAGAAATCCATCCGTCCGCTCGAATTGTACTCGTAGCCGAAGCCGCCGCCCTCCTGATTGGAGAAGGGAGCGAAGACGGCGTCGCCCGTGGGTGTCCCGTCCATTTGCAGATAGGTCTCGAAAGTGAACGCCCGGGTCAGGGCGGATTGATAGGCGGCGATCCCGTAGAACTCGAAGGAGTCGTCCCCGTCGAACGCGGCGTAGTATTTCTCGCCGTCAAGGACCGTGGTCGGGTTTCCGCGCTTGGTGAGCGTTTCACCCGAAACGGTATCTTGCGCCGCGCCGTTCTCTCCGAAGGAGGCGGAGAAGATCAGGGGCGTCAGTTCGGACGTCGAGAAGTTCACGACCAGCGGCTCGCCCTCGTTTTCCCACGAGGTGACCGGGATGATCGAGAGGGTGTATTCGGTGTCTTCGGAGAGCCCCGTAAAGGACAGCGACAGCGTTTCGGGGGCGGGGAAGAGGAATCCGCAGTCGAGGCGGCGTTCGGTCGCGATCAGCGTCTCGCCCTGCCGCAGTTCGCAGCGGTAGTGCTGGACGTAGCCGCCGGAGGTCGTTCTCGGGAAACGGAACGAGGCGGCGCTCGCCGTCACGCTGACCGTTTCGACCTCTGCGTCATCCGCAAAGCGCGGCGGCGCTTCCCGGTTCGCCCGGTCGTCGGTGTAGGCGAATCTGTCGGGGTCGCCGAGGGACGCAAGGAAGATCGGCTCGATCACTTCACAGCCCGTTCCGACGTCAAACGCGCGGATCAGGACGCGGCTTGCCTCGTTCACCTCGACGATGTAGTATTTGCCCGGATCGTAGAGGTAACTTGCGTTTTCGTCAAACGTCCAGTCGCCCTCGTTATTTACGGCAAAGATCGTTTTGGAAGTGAAGCCCGCCAGATCCATGCCCCATTCGCGGCAGGAGCCGGTGTTCAGTCCGGTGAAGTCCCCCTGCCAGATCGAGCGGGGGTCGTTGATGGGGAAGTGCGAATGCCCCGAAAAATCGACCACCTGCGGGTATTTGGCGAAAACGGGATTCAGGTTGGGAACGCCCCACTCGTCCTCGCTCCCGTAAACGGTATCGTAGGCGGGATGGTGCTGGAAGACGAAGATCGGCTTTTTCCCGGTCGGATCGGCGGCGGCAGCGGCGGCAAGCTCGCCGTCAAGCCAGGCGATCTTCGCGTTGTCGAAGCCCTCGTAGTGGCTCGGGCTCATCAGGATAAAGTGATATCCCGAGATGACGATATGCCGGTCGGCGGTCTCGTATCCCGACGCCGAAAGGTAGCGGGAGACGGCGGATTCCGGCTCGGGCCAGAACTCGTGGTTGCCCAGCACCGCCTGCGCCGCGGTCTCCTGTCGGGTGTATTCGTAGAAATCGGAGAAGAAGCGGTCGAGTTCGGACGCCTTTCCCCTGTGCGCGATATCCCCGACGATGAACACGCCGTCCAGCGTCTGATATTTCGCGTGGTTGTCGCTGTATTCGTAGGCGTCGGTCAGAAGGTTACGGAACTTCGTATCCTGCACGCTGACCGTTTCGGCGTAATGCACGTCGCTCGCGACGACGAAGCGCAGGATCGGGACGAACGCGGCGGCGTTGCTCTCGTTCCCGAACGCCTCGCAGACCGTGATGGGGTCGGATTCCGCGTAGCGGACGCCCTCGCCGTCCTCGACGAAGGCGGCGAGATAGATCGGCGTATCGAAATACGCGTTGTCGATCCCGGAGATCTTGACCGCGACCCAGTAGCGTCCGTCGGGCGCTTTGACATTCTTCCCGTCCGCGGCGACGGAGGAATAGACGAGATTGGTTCCGTAAACCGTGCAGCCCGCGCCCCCGACCGTCGGGCTCGCGTTGGTCTTCGAGAAAACGAATCCCGCGCGGGTATAGTCGAGGGACCCCACCGTGAACAGGAACCGAAGATCGGTCGTATCCGATTCGACGTTATCGTTCTTGACCGTCTGGAAAGAGAGGTCCGCGATCTCCTCCGCCGGCTCGCCCGCCGATACGCGGAGAGCGGGGATCAGCGCGGCAAGGATCAGGATCGCCGCAAGGAAAACGGCGAGCGCGAGGGATCTTCTTTTGACCGATTCACAAAGCATAAAAAACTCCTTCGGATCCCCTCACCGGGGGACCCCGTATCAAAACGACGGTGAAAGCGCGCCGCTGCGGGCGGCTCGGCTCCCGCGTTCCTTTTAGATTTTCTATTATACAACAAAATCCGCCGCTTGGCAAGACCTTATTTGACGATTTCTCGGCGCCGCGACCCACCGCTTGACAATCCGGGCGTTCCGTGCTACAATGGACGGGCAGTTTTCCGAGAAAAAGAATAAGGAGGTATTGTTTATGCCGAAAGAAACCGGCAGAGCGCAGCGGGTCCGCGCGGCTTTACTCGAACTCGTAAAAGAGAAAAGCGATTGGACCGAGCGCGGGCTCCGGCAGGCGTGTTACGGGAAACTCGCGGAAAACGACGCTGACCCAAAGGAGACGCAGCGTTTGAAGGACTGTATCCGTCGGATCGTATCGCAGATGCAGGCGTCGGGAGAACTGGCTCTCGCAAAGCGGGAGACCGCCCGGCAAACGGGAGACGAGACCGACGGGGGCGGGGAGGAGCAGGCAAACGCCTTGACCCCTTCCGATAACCCCCCGGCGTCCCCCGGGAAGGAGACCCCGCAGGAGGCGGCGATCTCCGAGCCCGCGACAGATGAAAAGAACGACGAAAACGCCCGAAACGCGAAAACCCCCGCTCCCGCCGCCGAAAATAAGGCGGAGGGGACCAAGCGGGAGGCGCGTCCCGCCGTCAGAATGCCCAAGGCGAAGCAGATGAACGACTTCCTTTCCACCGTCCTGAAAGAGGACGCGCCGGAAAAGGAAGAAACGCTCGTCGAGTTTGCCGTGACGCATTTCGGAGTGACGGGAGAGCAGGTCAACGGAGTCCGCGGACTCGTGATCCAATGCCTGATGGAGCAGAAAAAGAGCGGGACCGTCCTCTTTGACAAGAGCGTCGGATACCGCAAGGCGATCCCGGTCAACGCGGGCGAAAAGACCGAAGCCCCGGCGCCCTCCCCCGAAACAGGAGAGAAAACGCCGGAGAAGAAGGAGCCCGCAAAAGAACAAAAGACCGCGACCCCGCAGGTATCGGCAAAGCGGATCGCCCGACCCGCGAGGACCGAGCCGAGAGCAACGCGCAAGACCGACCCCGACCAAAAGAGAGGGACCTCGCGGCTCGTGATGAACGAAAACCGCTTCGCGGAGCAGATCAACCGCGCGGGCGGCGCGTTCTTCACCGAGTTCATCGCCCGGCTGTTCGAGGCGTACTACCGCGCGCACGGGCTGACCGTCTGCGGCAGATACGTCGTCGACGGCTCGGACGACAAGGGAGTGGACGTGATCCTGCAGACCGTGGACGAACTCGGGCTCGGGGACGTCGTGCTGCTGCAGGCGAAGACCCGTTCTTCGGGGCAGGTCACCTTAAAGGAACTCCGCGAGTTCTACGGCGTGATGGCGGCGGAGAAAGCCGATCACGGGCTTTTCGTCACCACCTCGACCTTCACGACCGACGCGGTGTCCTTCGTCCGTTCGCATCCAGACCTTGCCGCCGTCGACAAGTACAAACTGTTCGCGCTCGCGTCGCGCCTGAAGATCGGACTTGTGGAAACCGAGGGCGGCGCGCTCTCGGTCGATCCCGACCTGTTCGGTTAAAAACTTAAAAAATCCGGGGATCCCGTGTGGGAAACCCCGGATTTTTTGTTTTTTCGTTCAGGTGAGTTCGTCGAAGACCCGAACGCCCCAGACCGTGACGGCAAAATACAGTCCGACGGTCGCCAGAATCAGCGGCGCCGTGAGGATCAGTCCGACGAAGACGGCGGGGAGGAACGCGGAGAGGGCGACGCCGCCGATCGTCATCAGCAGCGGGATCGCCGGACCCGAAAGGATCGCGATCAGGATCACGGCGCTCTGCTTGATGACGGTCATCTCGGTCGTCCAATGCAGATTGGGCATCAGGAGATTCAGCGTCAGATCGTAAAACGCGATGAAGAAAGTGAACGCGATCGGAAGCACGAAGACGAAGACCGCCGTTGAAACCGACAGAAACTCTCTCATCCCGATCACGGAGAGGACCGAGGATAAGAGCGCGGCGGGGAGGGTAAAGAGCAGATGGTTTTCGACCTTGGCGAGCAGGACCGTCTTGGTCGGGATCGGCAGCGAACGGATCTGATCGATCCCGCTTCCCTCAAGCGACACCGACGGCGCCGCGATGGCGTTCATCGAACAGGCGACCGCGATCAATCCGGCAAGCCCGATCCCGATCACGTTTTCGGAAAGACCGTGTTCGACCAGATTCGCGGCGATCGCAGGACCTTTGACGATCGCGAAAACGCCGACGGCGGGTCCGAAAACCGTCCCCAGTCCTAGGTTCAGCATATAGCCGGCGTTTGAAACGAAGCGTCTCGTTTCGCGCATCAAAGCCGTCAGCCGGAGCGGGCGCATCTTCGCGGACGTTTCCTTGTAGCGCTTTTTGCCGGCGGAGGCGGGCGTGGTCGCAATCTTGAGGAAGGTCCGGTCAAGAACGAGATAGGTCAGGAACGCGGCGGCGAGGATCACGGCGGCAACGATCAGACAGGGGATCGGCCGCCCCTCTCCGACCTGTCCGATCAGGTAGACGGGATACGCCTTTCCCATGATCGCAGATCCGTTGACCGTCTCGGGGTTTTCGATGATCCTCTGAAGGGAGTTGGTCCCTTTGGAGTAGAAGAAGAAGTAGAGAGCGAGCAGAGGGAGCGCGATCAGGACCGACAGAATGCTCCTGTTCTTCAGTTTCGACGCGAGCTTCGCGACCACCCAGCCGAGAAGACACGTGAGGACGAAGACGAGGATCGAGATCAGAACGATCTGGAGCAGCCCGCCGAAAAGAGCGGATACCGAGAACGGCGCCGCGATCAGGCGCACGATCCACGTCGGGAGAAGGACCGCCCCGGAGAACATCAGCCCCATCAGGTACACGCCGATCAGCCGGGAGAACAGGATGTAGCGCACCGGGATCGGAAGCGAGAGCAAAAGGTCGTTGTCTTTGCCCTGATAGAGCCCCGCGAAGGTGTTGAACACGCTGCCGAACACGCCCAGCCCGAGGGCGAGCATGGCGAAAAGGGCGTCGTAAAACCAGAGCAGATCCACGCTCGCCATCGCCGGCGCGAGCTGCACTCCGAAGAACGCCAAGCCCCCGCCGACCATCCCGATCAGGACTAATGCGTACAGCAGGATAAAGATCGCCGTCACGTTATGCGAACGCGCTCGGTTGTTCTTCGCGTCATAGAAGAA
>CACZAZ010000068.1 GCA_902779285.1 uncultured Ruminococcus sp. | reverse complement strand
AGCCGTGCGCGTCGAGTTCGACGCGGGCGGCATTTTCTTCGTTCTATCCCGTCGCTGTCTCCCATATATTGAAAATGAAAAAAACACCCCGCCGGGCGGCGGGGGGCGACGGAGGGAAAGAAATGAAAAGCAAACCGTTTGCAAAAAGTCGGAGCGAGCGCGGATTTGCGGGCAGTCTCGCCCGCGGAGTCCCGCTCGCGCTGGTATGCTCGGGGCTGACGCTCCTTTTGCTTTCCTTCCTTTGTTATAAAAACGCGGATCCGTCGAAGCTGATCCGTCCGTTTGCCGCCGCGATCCTCGTTTTCGCCGCGTTCCTCTCGGGGTTTCTGCCCGCCCGCTTCTACAAACGGAAAGGGTTGCTGATCGGTCTTACGGGCGGGGCGGTCCTTGCGCTGCTTTTCGCCGTTCTCTCGCTGATCCTTGCGGGGAACGCGCCCGCCGCCGCGCGGTGGATCGAGTATCCCGCGATCCTTCTGCTCTCGACCTTCGGGGGTCTTCTCGGCGGGGCGAAACGGCACGTCAGGCGACGCCGTCCGAGATTCTGACGCGGGCGCCGAGCGAACCGAGCGTCTTGCAGAAATCGGCGTACCCGCGCTCGATCAGGTCGTATCGGGCGAGGGTGCTCTCCCCCTCCCCCGCGAGCGCGGCGAGGGTCAAAGCCGCCCCTGCGCGAAGGTCGGGCGCGATCATTTCCGCCCCTGTGAGTTTTGCGCCCCCCGCAACGAGCGCGCGACCGTTTGCCGCGTCGATCTTCGCTCCGGCTTTTCGCAGTTCCGAAACGTAGCCGAAGCGGGTCGGAAAGATGGGATCGCAGATCACGCTTTCCCCGTCTGCAAGACACGCGAGGGCGGTCAACTGGGGCTGCAGATCGGTCGGGAAACCGGGATAGGGCGCGGTTTCGACCCGGACAGGACGGAGGCGTCCTTTGCGAAAGACCGAGAGCGCGTCGACCCCGACCCCGATCCGCGCGCCCATCCCCGAAAAGAGGGGCAGGATCGGCGCAAGCTGTTCCGGCGCCGCCGAGCGGAGCGTGACGGAGCCGCCCGCCGCCATAGCGAACAGAAGATAGGTCCCCGCCTCGATCATATCGGGGCAGACCCGGTAAGTGATCCCGTGCAGCCGCGGCACGCCGTCGATCACGACAGTCCCGGGTGACGGCGTTGAGATCCGCGCCCCCGCAAGCCGGAGAAAGGCGATCAGATCGAGGACGTGCGGCTCGCGCGCGGCGCCGGTCAAAACCGTTCTTCCCTCCGCGAGCACGGCGGCGAGGATGGCGTTGACCGTCGCGCCGACCGAGACCGCGGGAAATCGAAAAAGAGCGCCTCTCGGACGTCCCCTGACCGAAACCCCCCGTTCCGATTCCGAAATCGCAAGACCCATCGTCCGGAGGACGTCGAGATGCAGGTCGATCGGACGAGCCCCGAAGTTGCACCCGCCGGGATGCGGCAGCGACAGTTCACCGAGCCGTCCCGCCGCCGCGCCGAGCAGGTAGAGCGACCCGCGTAAAGACCCGGTCACGGCGGGATCGCAGACCGCGGGGCGGGCGGACGAGGGATCGAGCAGAATGCTGTCCCGCCCCGTTTTCGTCACCTTTACCCCGAGCGAAGAAAGCAGCGCGAGCGCCGCCCCGACGTCGGTGATGGCGGGGAGATTCGCGATCTCGACCGCCTCGGAGAACAGAAGGGACGAAAAGAGGATCGGGAGGGCGGCGTTTTTCGAGCCGTGGATACGGACCTCGCCCGAAAGTTCCCGCCCGCCGATCACGGTCAGCGTTTTCATGGTCCCGCGCCCCCTCCCCGTCAAGTGGGAGCGCGTCGAAGAATACGTTCTCCCCTTGTCAGTATATGGCGCGGGCGGCGGCTTGGTCCCCGCGCGGCAGGGCGAGATAGCGGCGGCAGCAAAGGCGCGGGAACAGGTCGTAGGAGCGCGAAGTTTCTCCGTCGCGAAGCCGTATGGCGGCGGCGTTGCACCCCTCGACCGCCCGGGCGGAGTCGGAATTCGGAAGGACGAGATCGTATAGCCGCAGGTCCTCCCGGACGCGGGACACGAGCGACGAGACGATCTCGTTCCGCGTTTTTTCGGGAAGGCAGACCAAACACGCGTCGAGCGCCCCCGTCCACCCGGCGTAGCGCAGGGCGGGATCGTCGGACTCGGTCAGGGCGACGTAAGAGACGAAAGACGCCAGACCCTCGGAGAGCACACCCGCCTGATGCGCCGCCTCGTGCGCCGCGGTGAACGGAAGGGTGTAGGCGGGGGCGCGGGGGTCGATCACGGCCTCGCCGGTGAACGCGAACTGGTAGCCGAGCAGCCCCGACCGACGGAAGGATCCCGGGAACAGAGTCGCCTTGACCCGGCGGGGCTCCGTCGGGCAAAGACCTGTTTTTTTGAGGGCGTCGGTCACGGCGTCGGAGAGTTCGTTCACGCTTTTGCGGGCGGGGGGCGTTCCCTTTCCCTTCGCCGGGGGAAGCAGCGCCTCCTCCCCGTTCGCGCGTTCCGCGAGCCAAACGGTAAACGCGGTCAGATCGTCCTCCGAGACCGGCTCGGGCGACGGGGCGATCCGTCTTGCGGGGAGGACCGAGAGCAAAAGGAAGAGCGAGCAGAACGCAAACGCAAGGGACGGCAAGCGCAGGGCGGCTCCTTTTTTCCTCCGCGGAAGGAACGGGAGCAGCGCGAGGACCGCGGGAAAGACGAAGAGAGCCGCCTCCGCGACGGGAAAAGCGAAAAGAGACGAGATCCCGGCAAGCAGACGGCGGAGCGGATCGGAAAGGATCCGGCAGGCGGCGTCGACGGCTCGGTAAGACGGGGAGACCCCCGCGACGAGCAGCGCGATACAAGCCGAGATAAGCGGCGACAGAACTGTTTTTTTCACGACCTCCCCCCTTTCATAAAAATTTCCCCCGACACGGGTTAGTGTGTCGGGGGAAAGGTTGGAGTATGAATGGGAATCAGGGCGTTTCCCGGCTCTTCTTTCCAAAGGACGGGAGAAACAGGACGGCGATCAGGGCGAGCATCAGGACCATCGTGGCGGCAAGCCCGCCCTCGGGTCCGAACGCGCCGCCGTTGGTGGAGGCGCGGGAGGCGTCCGCCGTGACGTTGAACAATCCCGTCGCCGCGGGGAATCCGCTGACCCGGCAGCCGAAGATATGCCCCTCCGTGAAGTTCCACGCCGTATGGAGCGCCGCGGCGCCGATCACGCTGCCGGTGCGGAGAACGAACAGCCCGATGAAAACGCCGAACAGAAAGACGTTCAGAAGCGAAAGCAGCGTCACCCCGCCGTTCGCCGCGTGCAGGAACGCGAAGGTCAGGGCGCTGAGCAGGACCGCCGGCAGCCAGCGCATCCCGCGGGCAAGCGAGGTCAGGAGCAGACCGTGGATCAGGATCTCCTCCGCCGCGCCCTGAATGACGAAGCCGACAAGGAAGAAGATCAGAAGCGTGTAACTGACGTTATCCGACAGACCGTCGAAGGTCGACGCGCGGGTCGCGACCGAGAGCAGGACCGTCGCGGAACAGAGAAAGGCGCCGAATAGAAGTCCGAGCCCGTATTTTTTGAGGGCGCCCTTCTTTTCGATCCCCATCGTGGCAAGCGAGCGGCGGTGGAAAACGAGGCACACGAAAATCGCGGCGGCGATCACCCACGCCTCGCCGAACAGTTCCGCGAGACGGTAGCCGTCGCTCTCGGCAATACTTTGCGACAGCGCGTTGAACGCCTCGCGGTCGATGGTGCCGGCGCCGCCCGCCATCCCCGACGAGAGCGCGTCGTTGAACAGACCGATCATACCGTTGAAACCGAGGATCAGGGTCGCCGCCACGCCCGGAACGAATCCGGCGAAGAGCGGAATGAAGATCGCGATCAGATACGCGAGGAGAAGTTCGACCCAGAGCCGGAACCGGCGTTCGCCGGACGTGCGGCGGGCAAGCAGAGGGGACGACGAAAAATCAAACACGGCGCGACCGATCCTTTCTCGGGCAAGACCCGTTTTCTACACGGATATTGTACCACAGAAGAGGGGATTGTGCAAGACGGGTCGCAAAAAGTTTACATCCTTATCCGTGAAACCAGCTTGACAGCAGTTCCAGCGTTTTGAAACGGACGCTCGCTTTGCCGTCGGTCAGCAATCGGTATTCGGCGTCGGAAAGCCCGAGCGGAACGCCCTCGACGGCGGCGGCGGTGCAGAGCGGCGGGAAAAGAACGCACCACCAGTTTTGCCCCGTGCCCTCCCCGATCACCACCCGCAGCGACAGATACCGCCCCGCGGGGAGCGAGAGTGCGCCGTAGTCGCGGGTCGGATAGTCCTCCTCCCGGAGCGTGACCGAAACGGGCGACGGTCTTCCCCTCTCGGAGAGCGTCGCTTTCGCGGTTTTTGCGATCGCGTCGCGGAGTTCTTCGGTCAGCGCGTTTTCGGCTTCGGCGCGGTCGGAGAAGGCGCGGAACAGATCGCCGTACTCGGAGAGGATCGCGTCGCGGACGGCGAGTTTGTCGTTCTGGTCGCTCTCCCCGTCGGAGGCGGCGAGGATATGCAGACGGATCACGTCGCGGTAGATCCCCTCCTCCCCCGAGACGGGAAAAACGGCGAGAAACAGGGCTGCGAGAAGGACGAAGAGCGCCGCGAACGCCCCGCCTGCAAACGCCCTTTTACGGTTTTTCTTTTTCATTTCTTTCATTTCTTTTTCCTCCCGGTATTCGGTAGTGCGAGGATTCCCCGGGGAGGCGGGGTTTATTCACGCGGGGACGCTTTTTTCTTTGCATATTCCGGGGAGGATCGGGAGAGACTCTGGGTATCACGGAAAAGGAGGAAATCAAATGAAAAAAGCGGTGGTGATCGGGTCGGGACCCGCGGGATTGACGGCGGGGATCCGGCTGGCGGAGGGGGGCTGGGACGTGACGGTGCTTGAACAGCAGGCGGGACCCGGCGGCAATCTCCGAAGTTGGACGAGGGAGGGGCATACGATCGACAACTGCCTCCATTGGCTGAACGGAACGCGGGAGGGATCAAGTCTTAATCGGCTCTGGCGTTCGCTCGGCGTGCTGGGGGACGGCGTGGGGGTGGTGAGATCTCCCTTCTTCTACCGTTCGCATCTTGCGGGCTCGACCCTGACCATGTGGCGCGATCCCGACAGGACCGAGGCGGAACTTTCCGAAAAAAGCCCCCGCGACGCGAGGGCGGTCCGCCGATTCTTTCACGCCGCGAGGACGCTGGCGTACGGTTCCCCCTTCGCGCGGGCGGCGGCGGTCGCGCGGTGGTACCGGGTCTCGGTCGGGGACTTTGCCGACTCGCTATACGACCGCGACCTCGGCGTTTTCTTCTCGGACTATCTCGGACGGGAGTACGCGACGCTCGGACTTCTGTTCGCCTACTCCGCGTTCCTTTCGGGGGACGCGGATCTGCCCGCCGGGGGGTCCCCCGGAGTGGCGGAACGGATGGCGGAAAAGTTCGCGGCGGCGGGCGGCAAACTGATCTGTTCGGTACGGGTGACCGGGATCGTCGTAAAGAACGGTCGGGCGGAGGCGGTGCTGACCGATCGGGGCGACGCGTTTGACGCCGACCGGGTGATCGCCGCCTGCGATCCCCACGTCACCTTTTCCCGCCTGCTCCCGCGGGAATACGCGCCGCAGGCGTTGGAACGGACCGATCACGACCCGCGCACCCCTCGTTTCTCGTCGCTGCACGCCGCGTTCTCGCTGCCCTCTCCCTTCCCGCCCGGTGCGGCGTGGACCAACGTGATCGCGGGGGACAAAGCGAAACTGCCGGAACGCACCGGCGGGCGGGTGATCCTGCGTTCGTTTGCCCACGAGCCGGGTTTCGCGCCCGAGGGGAAGACGGTCTTGCAGGCGATCTGTTTTCTTTCGGACGCCGACGCCGGAACGTGGCTTGCCCGGGGCGCCGACTACGCGGAAAAGAAAGCCGCCTTCGTCGAATCCGTCGAGGGGGCGATCAAAGAGGCGTTCCCCTACTCCGCGCCGCGTGCGATCGACGCGTGGACCCCCGCGACCTACCTGCGCTACACCTCCGCCGACCGGGGCGACTATATCGGATGGCTGCTCCCCTCGGGCGTGATCCCGCCGCGGCTGCCCGAACGGGTAAAGGGGCTCTCGAACGTTTCGCTCGCCTCCGGCTGGTGCCGGATGCCGGGAGGTCTTCCGACCGCCGCCCGCAGCGGAGCGAGGGCAGCCGCCGATATCCTGATCCGGGATCCCGCGCCCCGTTCCTTCCCCGGCGTGACCCCTCCCGGACGGGGAAAATCGAAAAAAAGACGAAAATTTGATCTTCCGTCTTGACAAACCCGAGTCGATATGGTAGAATACGGTCTAACAAGATAGAGGCGCGCCGCATCAAGAGTAACCGCGGGGTTTCGACCGACCGAGGGTTTTGCCGCGGGAAAGGGATGGGCGCCGAAGTGTCCGGAGTCTCGATCGCCCGGATAGCTGGTTTTCCGGAGAATATCCGTAAAACTGTCGCGTTTCGCGGAGAGCTATCGGTTTTGTGTGTCGTGACGTGTATCGTATATCTTTTCGACGCCGATCCGTAATTTTTCGCGGATCGGCGCTCTGTTTTGAAAAAAACGGAAAGAAGGATACCGAAATGCAAAAGAAAACCGTATTCCGCGGGATCGCCACCGCCCTGATCACCCCGTTCAAGGACGGACGGGTCGACTTCAACGCCTACGGGCGCTTCATCGACTGGCAGATCGAAAACGGGATCAACGCCCTGGTCGCCTGCGGCACGACGGGCGAATCGTCCACTCTCTCCGACAAGGAACACCGCGCCGCGATCGCCTACGCCGTTCAGCGGGCGGCGGGCAGAGTTCCCGTCATCGCGGGGACGGGGTCGAACGAGCTGGATTACGCCGTCGATCTGTCGAAATACGCCGCCTCGGTCGGCGTGGACGCGATCCTCGTCGTCACCCCCTACTATAACAAAGCGACCCAGAAGGGTCTTGTCGGGATGTATACCGCGATCGCGGACGCCGCGAAGGTGCCGACCATCCTCTACAACGTGCCGTCGCGCACCGGGGTCAATATCGAGCCCAAAACCTACGCCGAACTCGCGGAGCATCCGAACATCGTCGCCTTCAAGGAGGCGAACGGCAATATCTCGAAGATCGTGGAGACCATGTCCTACGTCCGCGGAAAACTCGATCTCTATTCGGGCAACGACGACCAGATCGTGCCGCTGATGTCGATGGGCGGGATCGGCGCGATCTCGGTGCTGTCGAACATACTGCCGCGCGAGACCGTCGAGATCACCGACCGCTTCTTCGCGGGCGACGTCGCGGGCGCGGCGGAACTGCAATGCCGCTACCACGCCCTGATCGACGCGCTGTTCTCGGAGGTCAACCCGATCCCGGTCAAAGCCGCGGTCGCCGCGATGGGCTTCACCGAAAACACGCTCCGTCTGCCCCTGACCGAACTGGAGGAGGGACACAAGGAGACGCTCCTTGCCCTGATGAGAAAGGAAGGTCTCGACGTATGACGCGGCTGATCCTGTTCGGCGCCGCCGGACGGATGGGCAAAGAGGTCGAAGCCGCAGCGGAAAAAGCGGGCGATATCGAGATCGTCGCGCGGGTCGACGTTTCGGGCGCGGACGGGTGTTTTCCGTCGCTTGACCAAGTGAGGGAAACCGCCGACGTCATCGTGGATTTTTCGCATCACGCGGCGACCCGTGTTCTGACCGATTACGCCGTCCAAAAGAAGATCCCGCTGCTGATCGCGACGACGGGACAGACCGACGAAGAACTCGGTATGATCCGGGCGGCGTCCGACGCGATCCCCGTGTTTTTCGCCGCCAACTACTCGCTCGGCATCGCGGCGCTGATCCGCTGCGCGAAGTGGAAAAGCACCATAACCGCAAACTCGACGCCCCGAGCGGCACCGCCCTCTCGATCGCCCGCGCCCTCTCTTCGGTGCGCGAGGGAGAAACGGCGTTCACCTTCGGCCGCGGCGGACAGATGAAGCGGCAGAAGAACGAGATCGGCATCCACGCCGTGCGGCTCGGCAATATCGTCGGTGAACACGAGGTCCTGATTGGCACGGATAACGAGACCATTACGCTGAAGCACGAGGCGCACAGCCGCGCCCTGTTTGCCGACGGCGCGCTCGCCGCCGCAAGGTTCCTTGCGGGACGGGGGCCGGGGCTGTACGCCATGACCGATCTGGTGGGTGACTGAAATGGCAGAAACGCTCCGCTTTACCAAAATGCACGGCGCCGGGAACGACTATATCTATTTCAACTGCCTTGAAAAAGAACTGTCGGATCCCGCCGGGGTCGCGATCGCCCTCTCCCCCCGTCATCACGCGGTCGGGGCGGACGGGATCGTTATGATCTGCAAATCGAGCGCTGCCGACGCGAAGATGCGGATGTTCAACGCCGACGGCAGCGAGGGAAAGATGTGCGGCAACGCCATCCGCTGCGTGGCGCGGTACCTCTCGGAAAAGATCGGAGGTTATCCCGACGAACTGACGGTCGAGACCCTCTCCGGGATCAAGCGGCTGACGATCAACCGTCGGAAGGACGGGGCGTTCGATTCGGTCTCGGTCGAGATGGGGCGCGCCATCCTCGAGGGGCGGCATATCCCGGTGGACGCCGACGGACTGATCCGTGATTATCCCCTCGCCGTCGGGCGCAAAACGTGGGATATCACCGCCGTTTCGATGGGAAACCCCCACGCCGTGGCCTTCGTTTCGGATACCCGGCGGTTAAATCTCGAAAAGATCGGACCGCAATTTGAAAACCATCCCTTCTTCCCCGACCGGGTCAACACCGAGTTCGTGAACGTGATCTCCCGGGGCGAGATCGGGATGCGGGTCTGGGAACGCGGGAGCGGGGAAACCCTCGCCTGCGGGACCGGGGCGTGCGCGTCGGTCGCCGCCGCCTGCCTTACCGGGCGGTGTGATTTCGACGCTCCCGTGACCGTACATCTTTTGGGCGGGGACCTTTCGGTGACCTGCCGTTCCGACCTGACGGTCCTTATGACCGGGGGCGCGGAGTTCGTATTTGAGGGGACCTGCAACTATCCTCTCTGAATCAGAAAGGCGTTACCATGAATCTTCTGCTGAACGAAAACTTCGGAAGGATCAAACCGTCCTACCTCTTCTCGGACGTGGCGAAGCGCGTGCGCGAGTACGCGGCGGCGCATCCCGACAAGAAGATCCTCCGGCTCGGGATCGGGGACGTGACGCTGCCGCTCACGCCGACGGTGATCCGCGCTCTGCACAAGGCGACCGACGAGATGGCGGACGCGGCGACCTTCCGCGGATACGCGCCGGAATACGGCTACGATTTTCTGCGTGAGGCGGTCGCGCGGCACTACGCCTCGTTCGGCGTTTCGGTCGAGCCGAACGACGTCTTTATCTCGGACGGGGCGAAAAGCGACCTCGGCAACTTCGTCGATCTGTTCGGAGACGTGCCGGTGCTGGTCCCCGATCCGGTCTATCCCGTCTACGTCGACTCCAACCTGATGGCGGGACGGACGATCGAGTACGTCGCGGGCAACGCGGAAAACGGCTTTTTACCCACGCCCGCGGGTCTTTCCGACACGCCCCGCCTGATCTACGTCTGTTCCCCGAACAACCCGACCGGCGCGGTCTACTCGAAAGAGGGGCTTGCCGAATGGGTGGATTTCGCCCGCAGGACCGGCTCCCTGATCCTCTACGATTCCGCCTACGAAGCGTTCATCGCGGACGGGTCTCCCCGCAGTATCTACGCTATCGAGGGCGCAGACGAGTGCGCGGTGGAGTTCTGCTCGCTCTCGAAGACCGCGGGCTTTACCGGCACGCGCTGCGGCTGGACGATCGTTCCCGCGTCGCTCGGCAGAGTGAAACCCATGTGGGAGAGACGGCAGGCGACCAAGTTCAACGGCGTTCCCTACGTCGTGCAGAGAGCCGCCGAAGCCGCGCTCTCGGACGAGGGGATGACGGAATGTCTTGCGAATATCGCGTACTATAAGGAGAACGCCGCCCTGATCGCGGAACTGCTCGAAAAAAAGGGCATCTTCTTTACCGGCGGGACGTCCTCTCCCTATCTGTGGCTGAAATGCCCCCATGGGATGGGATCGTGGGAGTTCTTCGACAAACTGCTCCTGGAAGCGCAGGTCGTCGGCACCCCCGGCGCGGGATTCGGTCTTTCCGGCGAAGGGTACTTCCGTCTGACGGCGTTCGGATCGCGCGAGAATACGAGAGAGGCGGTGGAACGTCTTGACAAACTGCTCTGAAAAGACCATTCTGCACGACAACGTGACGGTGGGGGAAAACGGGTCGCTCCGCTTCGCCGGGGTCGATACCGCCGAACTTGCCGCCAAGTACGGCACGCCGCTCTATCTGTTCGATACCGACCGGATCCGGGAAAGGATCGCGCTCTACCAAACCGAAATGAAAGCCGCGTTCGGCGGGGATTCGCGCCCGGTCTACGCGGGCAAAGCGTTCTGCGCCAAGGCGATCTATCGGATCATGACGGAGTGCGGGACGTCGGTGGATCTGGTGTCCCCGGGTGAACTTTTTACGGCGAGATCGGCGGGGTTTCCGATGGAACGCGCCTTTTTTCACGGCAACAACAAGACCGACGCCGATATCGCGCTCGCGCTTGACTCCGGCGTGGGGTGCTTCGTCTGCGACAGCCGCGAGGAGTTGATCGCGCTCGATCGGATCGCGGGGGAGCGCGGCGTTCGCCAGAAGATCCTGCTCCGCGTGACGCCCGGGATCGACCCGCACACCTTCGCCGCCGTGACCACCGGGAAAGTAGACTCGAAGTTCGGCTCTCCCATCGCGACGGGGGCGGCACTTGAACTTGCGAAACTGGCGCTGTCGCTCGAACATATCGACCTTGACGGTTTCCATTGCCATATCGGGTCGCAGATCTTCGACGTCTCTCCGTATATCGACGCGGCGACGCGGCTGTTCCTTGACCGTTCCGTCACGGATACCGCGATCGACGACGTGGTCAAGCTGGCCGGCGTCGCCAAGGGAACGTTCTATCTCTATTTCCGCGACAAGTACGATCTGCTGGATCAGATCGTCATGC
>CACZAZ010000067.1 GCA_902779285.1 uncultured Ruminococcus sp. | reverse complement strand
CTCTCTACGGTACAGATGCCCTCCGGGATCCCGGTGGCGACCGTAGCGATCAACGGAGCAGCCAATGCCGCCCTGCTTTCGATCGAGATCCTCGCGCTCTCGGAGCCCGCCCTCGCCGCCAAACTCAAAGAGAAACGCGTGAAGGATCACGCGGCGGTGATCGAGAAGGACCGCGCGATCATGGAACGGCTCGGTTAAGTTCGTCAAAAATAAGATTTACATAAAGGAGAACCAAAATGAAACTCATTTACACCGGAAAGACCAAGAACGTCTACGCGCTCGACAACGGCAACTACCTCCTCAAGTTCAAGGACGACTGCACCGGCAAGGACGGCGTGTTCGATCCGGGCGAGAACTCGATCGGTCTGACCATCGAGGGCGTCGGCGACGTCAACCTCCGGATGTCGATCTACTTCTTTGAGAAGATCAACGCCGCCGGCATCAAGACCCACTACGTCAACGCCAACCTCGCGGATACCACGATGGAGGTCGTGCCGGGCAAGGTCTTCGGTCACGGGCTCGAGGTCATCTGCCGCTACAAGGCGGTCGGCAGTTTCTTCCGCCGCTACGGTGAGTACGTCGAGGAGGGCGCCGATCTCCCCGCCTACGTCGAAATGACCTTCAAAAACGACGAGAAGGGCGATCCGCTGGTCACCCGCGACGGGCTCGAGGTGCTCGGCGTTATGACGGGCAAACAGTACGACGAGATCAAGGATATGACCAAGAAGATCACCAAGATCGTCGCGGACGATCTCAAGGCGAAGGGGCTCGACCTCTACGACATCAAGTTCGAGTTCGGCTACGACAAGAACGGCAACGTGATGCTGATCGACGAGATCGCGTCGGGCAATATGCGGGTCTACAAGGACGGCAAGTATATCGATCCGATGACCCTCTCCGAACTCTTCTTCGCGGCTGTCTGACCGGCAGATGAGCGGATTCTTCGGGGCTGTCGGCAAGAAAACCGTCCTCTCCGACGTTTTCTTCGGGACCGACTATCACTCCCACCTCGGCACGCGGAGCGCCGGTATCGCGGCGTACTCGCCCGAGGTCGGGTTCCAAAGAAAGATCCACAACATCCAGAACGCTCCCTTCCGCACCCAGTTCGAGGGCATCCTCGAGGAGATGGACGGCACGGCGGCGATCGGGATGATCAACGACACCGATCCCCAGCCGCTGCTGATGCGGTCGGCGTGGGGGACCTGCGCGCTCGCTTTCGTCGGGGTCATCAACAACGCGGAGGAACTGACCGTGTCGTATCTCCGCGAGAACGGCGGTCAGCTCAACGCGATGTCGGGGGGCGCCGTCAATTCGACCGAACTGGTCGGCGCGTACGTCAGCCGCAAGGACGACCTCGTCGAGGGGATCCGCTACGCGCAGGATAAGATCGACGGAACGGCGCTGATCTTAGCGCTGACCGACCGCGGGACCATCGTCGCCGCGCGGGACAAACTCGGGCGGCTGCCCGTCCGCGTGGGCAAGAACCGCGACGGCTACTGCGTTTCGTTCGAGCATTTCGCCTACGAGAAACTGGGGTACAAGAACGCCTACGACCTTCGCCCCGGCGAGATCGTCGAGATCACCAAGGACGGCTTGACGGTGCTGTTCGAGGGCTACGAGGAAATGCATATCTGCTCGTTCCTCTGGTCGTATTACGGTTTCCCGACCTCGACCTACGAGGGCGTGAACGTCGAGGCGATGCGCTACCGCAACGGCGGCATCATGGCGGAAAACGACGAGAAGAACGGCAACCTGCCGAACGTCGATTTCGTCGCGGGCGTTCCGGATTCCGGAACACCGCACGCGATCGGCTACTCGAACAGGAGCCACATCCCGTTCGCCCGCCCCTTCATCAAGTACACCCCGACCTGGCCGCGCAGTTTTATGCCGTCGAGCCAGAAGGAGCGCAACCGGATCGCCAGGATGAAGCAGGTGCCGGTGGACGAGCTAATCGCGGGGCGCGAACTGCTGTTCGTCGACGACTCGATCGTCCGCGGCACGCAGATCCGCGAGACCGTCGAGTTTCTCTACGACACCGGGGCGAAGAAGGTGCATATGCGCTCCGCCTGCCCGCCGATCATGTACGGCTGCAAATACCTGAACTTTACCCGTTCCACGGGAGATATGGAACTGCTCACCCGGAACGTCATCGTCGAACTCGAAGGGGAAGAGGGGCTTAACCACCTCGACGAGTACAGCGACGGCTCGACCGAACGCGGGAAAGCGATGCGCGAGGCGATCTGCCAAAAGATGCACCTCGCGTCGGTCGACTTCCAGACGCTCGACGGACTTGCCGAGGCGATCGGACTTCCGATGTGCAAACTCTGCACCTACTGCTGGAACGGAAAGGAGAAGAATGATGATTGAGAATTCGAGATCCAAGGCGTACGCCGACGCGGGCGTGGACATCACCGCCGGCTACCGCGCCGTCGATCTGATGAAGAGCCACGTCAAGCGTACGACCACGCCCGGGGTGGTGTCGGGCATCGGCGGGTTCGGCGGTCTGTTTGCCCCCGATCTTACCGGTATGACCGAGCCGATCCTGGTCAGCGGGACCGACGGCGTCGGCACCAAACTGAAACTCGCGTTCCTGCTCGACCGCCACAACACGGTCGGGATCGACTGCGTCGCGATGTGCGTCAACGACGTCATCTGCTGCGGCGCGAAGCCCCTGTTCTTCCTCGACTATATCGCCTGCGGCAAGAACGTGCCCGAGCGCATCGCGGAGATCGTCTCCGGGGTCGCGGACGGCTGCGTGCAGTCGGGCGCCGCTCTGATCGGGGGAGAGACCGCGGAAATGCCCGGCTTCTATCCCGCAAACGAATACGATCTCGCGGGCTACTGCACCGGGATCGTCGACCGCAAGAAGATCATTGACAACACGACCATGCAGCCGGGCGACGTCGTGATCGCGCTGCCCTCGTCGGGGGTGCATTCCAACGGCTTTTCGCTCGTCCGCAAGGTGTTCGACGTCGAAAAATGCGACCTGACCTCGCCCCGCGAAGAACTCGGCGGGATCTCGCTCGGAGACGCCCTGATCGCCCCGACCAAGATCTACGTCAAACCCATCCTCGCGCTGCTCGAAAAGGTCGCGGTCCGCGGCATTTCGCACATCACGGGCGGCGGCTTCTACGAGAACATCCCGCGCAGCGTTCCCGACGGGCTCACCGCCGTGATCGACCGCAAGTCGGTGCGCGTCCTTCCCATCTTCGACCTGATCGCAAAGACCGGAAACGTTTCCGAACGCGATATGTTCAACACCTTCAATATGGGCGTCGGCATGAGCGTCGTCGTCCCGGAAAAGGAGGTTGATTCGGCTCTGTCGATCCTCCGCGGCGCGGGCGAGGACGCCTACGTGATCGGTCGGATCGAGCGCGGCGCCGAAAAGATCAGAATATGCTGAAAACTTTTACGGGCGGTATCTCCGCCGCGATCATGATCTCCATCGGGGGCAGCGTGTTCCTCGCCTGCGGGGACAACAGATACTACGGCGCCGTCTTCTTCTCGGTCGCGCTGCTCTCGATCTGCTACCTCGGTCTTTACCTCTATACGGGGAAGATCGGCTACCTCGTCGAGGACCACTCCCCGAAGAATCTGGCGACCCTCGGCGTCGGGCTTTTCGCCAACCTTGCCGTGACTTTCCCGGTCGGGATGCTGGTCCGCAAGATGATCCCCAACCTCGGGGAGAGGGCGGAGACTATCTGCCAAGCCAAACTCGAACAGTCCTTCGGCTCCACCCTCGTCCGCGCGATCTTCTGCGGCGTTCTGATGTATATCGCCGTCGAGATCTTCCGCTCGAAGAAGAGTCCGATCGGCGTTCTGTTCGGCATCCCGGTCTTCATCCTCGCGGGCTTCGAGCATTCGATCGCGGATATGTTCTACTTCGGCGCCTCCGGGATCGCGGACGGCAAGATCGCCTCGTTTGAGCTGGCGGCGGTGCTCGGCAACTCGATCGGGAGCGTGATCCTTCCGCTGCTCGCCGTCCTCGGCGCTCTGAAAAAGAAGGATCCGGCGAGATCGACCCCCGAAACCCCCGCCGACGGAGGCGAAAACAATGAGGGATAAGACGCGGATCGCCGTCCTCGTCTCGGGCGGCGGCACCAATCTGCAGGCGCTGATCGACGCCGAAAAGAACGGGATCATCAAGAACGGAACGATCGTTCTCGTGATCTCGAACAAACAGGGAGCGTACGCTCTGACCCGCGCCGCGAACGCAGGGATCCCGACCGCCACCTTCGTTAAAAAGGAATGCGGCGGGCAGGAGGGAATGGAAAAAGCGATCCGCCGCGCGCTCTCGGAATATAAGGTCGATTTGATCGTCCTCGCCGGCTTCCTCTCGATCCTATCGGCGGACTTCACCCGCGATTACGACCGCAGGATCGTGAACGTCCACCCGTCGCTCATCCCCTCGTTCTGCGGAGAGGGCTTCTACGGGCTCCGCGTCCACGAAGCCGCGCTCGCGAAGGGGGTCAAGGTCACGGGCGCGACGGTGCATTTCGTCAACGAGATCCCCGACGGGGGAGAGATCATTCTGCAGAAGGCGGTGAAGATCCTGCCGAAAGACACCCCCGAATCGCTGCAGAAACGCGTGATGCGGCTTGCGGAGTGGAAGATCCTGCCCGCCGCCGTCGAACTGGTATCCGAACAAATCAGATATAAGGAGAATTGAAATGAACGTTTACGAGATCAACGATATCGCGGAATTGATCCGCGACAACAGCTACGTCGGACGGGGCATCGTGATCGGCAAATCCGCCGACGGGAAAAACGCCGTCACCGCCTACTTCATCATGGGGCGCAGCCGCAATAGCCGGAACCGCGTCTTCGTCGAGCGCGACGTTTCCGTTTCCCGACTCCACGGAAAGCGTCCCCGAAATTCTGTCGTGCCCATTTTCGTTCTTGGGTCCATTGGCATATACAAACGCCCCGTCTCCGCTTCCAGTTCCGTCGAGAGTGATATTGCGGAAGCGATAGACACCGTTTGCGGCAGGGGTCTGGTCAAAGCTAACATTGGCGCCAAGGACGATTCGGGCATCGGCGTCGGGCGCCGCGGATCCGCTGGACATCTTAATCGTCGCAGCCTTGGCGAAGAGCGTTCCGGCCCCGCTGAACAAGCCCTTCACTTCCTTTGTGTTGCCGCCCGCGAATGCGACGACATGGCCGTTGAGGGCAACTGTGTTGGCAATGGTAAGAGATCCTCCACCCTGGCAGCTCCATGTCTGGTCCGCAGCTACGGATATAGGCGTGTTGACCGTCAGGTTCTTCTTGCCGTTGTAGTCGATGCCCCATTTGCCAAGAGTCAGTGTGTCCGAACCGTTTATCGAGACGTTGTAGTTGTTGTATCCCGTTGAATCGGCACCGTTCGTGACGACGATTCCCGCAACAGACCACGGAGCGCCGATGTCGGAAGCCATGTTCCCCGTCGGAACAAGCGGCCACTGCGCAATGTCGCCCGCTCCCGGAACGGCACCGCCGACCCAGCTCGAAGCAAGGTTCAGGTCGTCGTTGTTGTTCGCCTTGAATATCTCCGCGGCATCGATGGACGCGGCGGAAAGCAGTATCGCACTTGTGACGGCAATGGTCTTCATGGTCTAATCTCTCCTTGCAGGTTTCGTCGAGGGGCCGCGAAGGTCTCACCTTCCACGGACTTGACGTTTGCAAGCATACCAAAAACCGCCGTCAGCCGTCAATGGGAAATATATACATGTATAGAAAAAATATTTTACGGCCATTCCGCGCCTCTTGCCGTGCGCGGAGGTCAGTCTGCGTCGAGCCAGGCGCCGATCTCGCGGTACACGCGTTCGTCGACCTTGTGCGGCATCCCCGGCACGGACCAGAGCGACTTGTCCTTCGACGGGATCGCGTGGTAGCCTGCGTGCACCGCGCGCCAGTCGCACGTCTTGTCAGCAAGCCCCGCCACCACGCGTATTGGCACCTCGATGCGCGCGGCGAAGTGCGCGGCGTCGAAGTACGGCGCAAAGCGCTCCGCCGCCGCGCGCCCCTCCTTCGGCTGCCCGCCGATCAGGTCGGGCCAGCCCGCCGGACGCCCCTGGCGGTACGCCATCAGGTCCGTCAGGGCCGGAACGTATATCGCCGCCTTCGTGATGTTCCGGTTGAGCCCGGTGAGTATGAGCCCCATGCCGCCGCCCTGGCTCGTGCCCGCGTAGCGGATGTTCCGCGGGTCGACTTCCGGACGCTTCGCCAGCCAGTCGACTACGCGGTCTATGGCGAGGATGCAGTCGTAGTAGTGGAAGTCCTCGCGGCTTTTGGAGATGCCCGCCTTGCAGTAGCGGTTGACGCCGAACTTCTCCATGCACTCCGCCGTCTCCGCCCGCTCGAGCGCGAGAAGCTCGGCGTTGGGGTTGGAGTGCTTGTGCTGCCCGACGACGAGCGGATAGAAATGCACGTTCATCACGAGGCGGACGAACCCCTTCCTCCCCGTCGGGACGCAGCCCCACGACGGACCAGCCCCGGGAACGTTCAGCCGCGCGGGGAACGGACCCTTCGAGAGGTCCGCCGGCTCCGCGAGCATTCCGTCGACGGTCCTTCCGTGCGGACTCGTCACCGAAACCCTGTACACGTTCTCGTCGGCGCACGAAAGCGACTCGACCCTCTCCATCTTCACGTCTACCGGAACCTCGCGGTCGTACTTCGCCTTGGCCTCCGCCCAGAACGCGTCGAAGTCCGCCGGACGCTCCGCCCCCGCCACGGGCAGCTGCGCCACGGGTACGTTCTCCACGACGTCGCACTTCGACGTGCGGTGCACCTTGAGTCCGTCGATCACGAAGCCCTCTATCGGCCAGTCCGGCAGCGACCTGAGCTCCACGCGGCGTTCGGCGGACTCCACGAATATGTCCTCGAGCCGTATGCCGCCGATCCGCGTCGGGGGGACCTCCGTCTTCACGACGGACGCGGCGTCGGTGTAGTAGGCGGTCGTGAAGTCGACCGCGTTCACCGAGACATGCTTCGCCTTGATGCGGCGCATCGTCACGTTCTCGACGAAGCCCCCGCGCGTCGGCGTGGTCTTGAGGCGGAATACGTAGTTGCACGTCCCCTCCATCTCGCAGTCCTCCATGAGGATGTTCCGCACCCCGCCGGAAAGCTCCGAGCCGATGCCGAGGAACGCGTGCCCGCTGTCCGCCGTCACGCGTCGCACGACGACGTTCTCCGTCGGACGCGCCCTGCGGCGTCCGTCGCGGTCGCGTCCCGACTTGATGCAGATGATGTCGTCTCCGGGCGAGAGGCGGCAGTCCTCGACCAGCACGTCCTTCGTGGATTCGATGTCTATCGCGTCGTTGTTCCCCATGTGCGCGTCTACGGTCACGCGGCGTACCTCCACGCCCTCGCATCCGAGGAGATGCACGCACCAGAACGGCGAGTGCCTGAGCGTGAAGTCCTCGAGCCGCACGCCGCGGCAGTTCCTGACGCAGACGAACTGCGGACGGAACCGCGACTCCGGGATGGCGGTGAGGTCGCGCTTCCCGAGCGGGACGTCCTTCTCGCCCCACTCCTCGAAGAGACGCCTCTTCGCCGCCTGCTGGTCAGGCCCGCGCCAGAGCCACGCCTCCCAGCGCCCCATGCGCGGATGCAGCACGCCGCGCCCCGTGACGGCGACGTTCGTAGCCTCGTTCGCGTAGACGAGCGGCGACCAGTTGAGGCACTCGACGCCCTCCCAGCTCGTCGGCACCGCGGGGAGGTACTTCTCGAGGTCGTCCGTGAAGAGAACGTCCGCGCCGTCCTCGAAGTGCAGCGCCACGTTGCTCTTCAGGTGGATCGGTCCGCACTCCCACTCCCCCGCGGGAACGACGACCTTTCCGCCGCCCGCCTCCGCCGCGCGCGATATCTCGGCGCTGAAGTCCCTCCACTCGCGCGCATGCGCGGCAAGCGCCGCGGAAACCGCAAGCGCCATCGCAACAGTCGTCGGCTTCATCACCTCG
>CACZAZ010000066.1 GCA_902779285.1 uncultured Ruminococcus sp. | reverse complement strand
CCTGAAACGAAGATTCCCGCCGGCGGAGATCCTGATCGTTCCCGCCGCGGTACAGGGGGCGGGCGCGCCCGCGGAACTTGCCGAGGGGATCCGCCGCCTCAATCTGCGGGACGATATCGACCTCATCATTATCGGGCGGGGCGGGGGATCGTTCGAGGACCTGTTCTGCTTCAACGACGAAACGCTCGCGCGGACGGTCGCCGCTTCGAGGATCCCGGTGATCTCGGCGGTCGGACACGAGACCGATTTCACCATCCTCGACTTCATCGCGGATCTTCGTGCCGCGACCCCGTCGAACGCGGCGGAACTCGCCGTTCCCGACCGCGCCGAACTGCTGTCCGTGCTGTACGCCCTGCCGAGGCGTCTCTCCCGCGTGATCGCCCGCGAGAACGAGCGCAGGCGCGAACGGCTCGACGCTCTCAAAGGACGGCAGATCTTCACAAGACCCGAGACCGTTACCCGCGACCGGATGCGGGACGTCGACGCGCTCTCCGACAGAGCCGGCGCCGCCGTCCGCGCCGCGTATTCTTCCAAGCGCGAGGGTTTTTCCGCGCTCGCGGCGACCCTGACGGCGCTCAATCCCCTGGCGACGCTGTCCCGCGGCTACGCCATCGCGGAGACCCCCGACGGAAAACCCGTCGTTTCGGTACTTGATCGCGCCGCGGGAGACCCCGTCGACGTGGTTTTGTCCGACGGTACGCTATCGACCGTCGTTCGCGCAGTCACGCCCCGGAAGCAAATCAGAACAGGAGACAGAAAATGACCGCACCGAAAAATACCGAAAAGAATCAAGCGACCTTTGAGGAGGCGCTCGCGGAACTCGGGAAACTCGTCGAACAGCTCGAGGGCGGGAATCTTCCGCTCGCGGAGTCGCTCAAGGTTTACGAGAAGGCGATCGCGCTTTCCACCCGCTGCACCGAACTGCTTGAAGACGCGGAGCAGAAGATCAAACTGCTCTCGGGCGGCGACGAACGCCCCTTTGATCCGTCGGACGGGGAGGAGAGCTGACCGTGTTCCCGGTGCAGGAAGAACTCGCGCAGTACGCCTGTAAGGTCGATCTGCGCCTCGCGGAACTGATCCCCGACGCCGACCCCGAAACGAAAGTGATCTCCGAAGCCATGCGCTACGCCGTACTCGGAGGGGGAAAGCGGATCAGACCCTATCTCGTTTTCGCGTTCTCCCGTCTGTCTTCGGGCGATCCCGCCGTCGCGCTCGACTTCGGCTGCGCCCTTGAAACGGTCCATTCGTATTCGCTGGTCCACGACGACCTGCCCGCGATGGATAACGACGTTTTGCGGAGAGGGAAGCCGACCTGCCACGTCGCCTACGGAGAAGCGAACGCGATCCTGGCGGGCGACGGACTGCTCACCCGGGCGTTCGGCGTTCTCTCGGAGAGCGGCGCTCCCGCGGAGACGATCCGCCGCGCCGTCGCGGAACTTTCCTACGCCGCCGGTTACGCCGGGATGGTCGGGGGTCAGACCCTCGATATCGCGACCGAGGGCAAGCCCGTAACGAGAGAAACGCTGACCAAACTCCAACGCCTCAAAACCGGGGCGCTGATCCGCTGCGCCTGCCGGCTCGGGTGCATTTCCGGCGGCGTTTACGGTGGAGAACTCTTTGACGCCGCCGACGTCTACGCCGAAAAGATCGGGCTCGCGTTCCAGGTGATCGACGATATCCTCGACGGCACGGGGGATCCCGCTTTGCTCGGCAAATCGGTCGGCAAGGACGAGGCGAGCGGAAAGACGACGTGGCTCTCGCTTCTCGGTAAAGACGGCGCGTCCGCGTTCGCGGAGGAACTGACGCGGGCGGCGGCGGACGCCGTGAAGCCCTACGACGGGGAGGGACGGCTCGCCTCTCTTGCGGACCTCCTCCTTCACAGAAAGAAATGATCCGCGTCGATCTGTATCTCGTTAAAGAAGGGCTGGTCTCCGGGCGCGACGCGGCGAAACGGCTGATCGCGGAGGGCAGCGTCAAAATCGACGGAAAGATCGTCTTGCGCCCCTCCGAACGGGTGGACGAGACGGTTTTGCACAAGGTAGATCTCCCCGAGAAGGGTTACGCCAGCCGCGGCGGGCTGAAACTCGAGGGCGCCCTCGACGCGTCGGGCTTATCTCCGGAAGGGCTGGTCGCGCTCGATATCGGCGCTTCGGGCGGCGGTTTCACCGATTGCCTGCTCCGGCGCGGCGCCGTTTCGGTCTACGCGCTCGACAACGGACACGGACAGCTTGCGGAATTTCTCCGGAACGATCCCCGCGTGACCGTGATGGAGGGCTACAACGCCCGCAGCCTCAAACGCGAGGATTTCCCGATCCCGCCCCGCTTTATCACGATGGACGTTTCGTTCATCTCGCAGACGCTGATCCTGCCGTCGCTGTCCGCTATGCTCGATCCCGGCGCGATCCTGATCTCGCTCGTCAAACCGCAGTTCGAGGTCGGACGGGCGGGGGTCGGACGGGGCGGCGTCGTCCGCGATCCCGCGCTCCGGCAGAAGGCGAAAGAGACGGTTATCTCGTTCGCCGCCACCCTCGGTTTCACCTTCCTCGGCTCCCGCGTCTCGCCCATCCTCGGCGGCGACGGGAACGAGGAGTATCTCGTATGGTTCTCGTTCGACGGGAACGGAAAGGACAAAGGACAATGAAAGCCATCGGCTCGATCCTTTTGCGCCCCAACGCAAAGAAGGACGACGGTTTCGCCGTATCGTGCAAGACCGCCCGTTATCTGATCTCCCGCGGCGCCGCGGTATCGGTGCCGGACGCGCTTCTCCCCGCGTTTTCGGGGATCGGCGTGACGGGTGAGAAAGCGGGACCCGGACCCGACCTGATCCTCGCGCTCGGCGGGGACGGAACGGTGCTTGCCGCCTCGCAGGACGCGATCGCGCGCGGCGTGCCGCTGCTCGGGATCAATATGGGACGGCTCGGGTTTCTGGCGGAACTCGAGACCGATCAGCTCGCGCGGCTCGAAGCCCTGTTCACGGGAGAATATACCGTATCTCGCCGGATGACCCTTTCGGTTACCGCCGACCTCGGGGAAGGGGAGTTCGAGCTTCCCGGCTATCCCTTGAACGACGTGGTCTTTTCGCACGACCGCGGCGACGGGCTCGCCCTGCTCTCGCTTTCCGATCAGTCGGGGAACGTCATCGACTACCACGCCGACGGGCTGATCCTCGCGACCCCGTCGGGATCGACCGCCTACACGCTCTCGGCGGGAGGACCCGTGATCGACGACGCGATGGACGCGATCTGCGTGACTCCCGTTTGCCCCCATTCGTTCTTCAACCGCTCGGTCATTTTCGGCAGCGACGCGGTCCTGACCGTCGAGAATCGGTCTCCCCTCGGGCGCGACGCGACGGTCTCGCTCGACGGGAAGGAGCCCCTCCGCGTTCCTTTCGGAGGCGCCGTCACCGTCAAACGGTCGGATCACCCCCTGAAAATGCTCTCACTCGATCGCCACGCCGTCCTCTTCACGCTCAACCGTAAGATGCAGATGGCGGATATGAAGTACCGCAACGAGTAAACCCCGTCGGAAGACGATAAAAAAACGCAATAGATGGAATTGGAGGACACGAAATGAAAAAGAAAAGACAAGCCGCGATCCTGGAACTCGTCGAAAAGTTCGACATCGACACGCAGGAGGCGATGCTCGCCCGTCTCAAAGAGGAGGGCTTCACCGTCACTCAGGCGACCGTTTCCCGCGACATCCGCGAACTCAAACTGGTCAAAGAGAGCGGAAAGGACGGGAAGGTCCGCTACGCTCTGACCACCAAGCGCGACGCGCAGTCGCCCAAATTCAACAGCGCCCTGACCGAATCCATCGTCCGGGTGGACTACGCCGGGAACCTGGTCGTCGTCAAGACCTATCCGGGGCTTGCCAACGCCGTCGCTACCTGCATCGACTCGGTGCGCCTGCCCGAGATCATCGGATGCGTGGCGGGT
Organism: uncultured Ruminococcus sp.; assembly: GCA_902779285.1. Lineage (GTDB taxonomy): Bacteria > Bacillota > Clostridia > Oscillospirales > CAG-272 > UBA1740. The sequence goes on along the minus strand of CACZAZ010000066.1, from coordinate 5,624 downwards.
GACGACGCGATCCTCGTCGTCGTGCGGAGCGAGGCGGACGCAGCTTCGATCTCGGAGAGCTTCCGCACCATGATCCGGACCATCTGACCCTCCCCGCGGGAGACCGTCCCGCAGCGTTCAGAGGAAAGGAAAACAACGGATGCTTTTATCGCTTTATATTGAGAATATCGCGGTCATCCGCCGCCTCTCGGTCGACTTCTCGTCGGGATTCACGTCTCTGACGGGCGAGACCGGGGCGGGGAAATCGGTGATCCTCGAGAGCGTCAAACTCCTCCTCGGCGGCAAGGCGGACAGGGAACTGATCCGCTACGGCGAGGAGTCCGCCTCCGTTTCGGCGGTCTTCGGCTCGCTCGGCACAGCCGCTGAAAACGCGCTCGTCGCGTCGGGGGTCGAACTCGACGAGGACGGCAGCGTGCAGATAAGCCGCACCGTATCGAGCGACGGCAAGAGCCGCGCCCGGATCAACGGACAGCCGGTCTCGCTCTCGCTGCTCCGCGACGTCGGACGGTATCTCGTCGATCTGCACGGGCAGAACGAGAACCTGACCCTGCTCGATGAAAAGACCTACGTCGCCACCCTCGACGGTTACGCCTCTCTGCAGAGCAAGGTCGCCTCTTACCGCGAGGTCTACCAAAAACTCGAAGACGTGCGCCGTCGGCTCCGGGAACTCGACCGGGGCGAGGCGGAGCGTCTCCGCACCGTCGAGATGCTGCGCTATCAGATCGCGGATATCGACGCGGTCGATCCGAAACCGGGAGAGGACGCCGCGCTTGAGGAAAAAGAGAAGAAGATCAAGAACCGCGAGAAGATCCTGCGCCAGACGTCCCTCGTCTACCGCGCCCTGAAGGGAGCGGAGCGGGGAAGCGTCCTGTTTCTGCTCGAAAAGAGCGTGCAGGCGCTCGAGCCCCTGTCCGATCTCGTCCCGGAGATCGCCCCCATCGCGGAGGAACTCTCGGACTGCCGCTATCGGATCGAGGACGCGGCGGAGCGCGTGTACGATCTGACCGACGCGGACGACGGCGATCCCACCGCCCTGATCGACAAGATCGAGGGGCGGCTGGACGCGTTCTCAAAACTGAAAAAGAAATACGGCGGCACGATCGACGAGGTCATCCGTTTCCGCGAGGAAGCGAAGAAGAAACTTGCCGATCTCGACGCCTCCGACGATACCGTGATCGAACTCCGCGACGCCGAAAAATCTCTGTCTGCGGAGGCGAGACGGCTGGCGCTTTCGCTGCATAAGGAACGCGCGGCGGCGGCAAAGGAACTCGAAAAGAAGATCACGGAGATCCTGCTCTACCTCGATATGCCGAAGGTGGTCTTCCGCGTCGAGGTCCGCGACCGCGGAGAGAGCGGTCTTAACGCCGACGGGTGCGACGACGTCCTGTTCGTCATGAGCGCCAACGCCGGGGACGAACCGCGTCCGCTCTCGCTCGTCGCCTCGGGCGGAGAACTCGCGCGTACCTTCCTCGCCCTGAAGTGCGTCCTCTCGGAGAGGGCGCTCACCCCGACCATGATCTTCGACGAGATCGACACGGGGGTTTCGGGCAAAACGGCGCGCAAGATCGGCTATAAACTGTCCGAACTCTCGAAGGGAACGCAGGTCTTCGCCGTCACCCATTCGGCGCAGATCGCCTCCCTTGCGGATACGCATCTCCTGATCTATAAGGAGGAAAAGGACGGAAAGACCGAAACGGGTCTCAAAACCCTCGACCGCGAGGGACGGCTCGACGAATTGTCGCGGATCCTCGGCGGTCTGACCGTCACCGAATCCCAGCGCAACGCCGCGCGGGATATGCTGGAACGAAAAGAGACCGAGCCCGATCGGTGAGTTCTGCCGGATACCTCCGCCGAATAGAATGAAACAGAAGTTCTGTTCATTCCGACGGAGGTATTCCAATGGATCGGGAAATCACAGCGGCGGTATCGTCTTTTCTTCTTGACGAGCCGTGCCTTTCCGTTCGCAAAAACGTCCCTCTCTCCCGCCTGACGAGTATGGGCGTCGGCGGGGACGCCGCCTGCGTTCTTTCCCCGCGCGACGGCGGATGTCTCATCCGTCTGCTCGACCGGCTCAGCCCCTCGGACGTTCCGTTTCGCGTGATCGGGAACGGCACCAACCTGATCGCCCCCGACGCGGGCTATCCGGGCGTCCTCGTTTTGACGGCGGGGATCGACCGGATCTCGGTCACGGGAAACGTTTTGGTCGCCGGCGCCGGAGTACCTCTCGGACGGGCGATCCGACGCGCGATGGAGGCGGGGCTCTCGGGTCTTGAAGAACTGATCGGCATCCCGGGAACGGTCGGCGGCGCCCTGTATATGAACGCCGGCGCCTACGGGCGTACCGTTTCGGAACGGCTCCGCTACGCGACGGTCTATCATCCCGCGTCGGGCGAGGTCACGGTACGGACGCCCGGCTCTCTCGTCTTCGGCTACCGGACGGGGTCGATCCGGGAGGAGGGGATGATCGTGCTGTCCGCCGCCTTCGATCTTCTACCGTCCGACCCCGCCGCGATCGCCGCGAGGATGAACGAAATACTCGAAGTAAGGAACGCGACCCAGCCGACGGGCTTGAAAAGCGCCGGCTCGTTCTTCCGCCGTCCCGCCCCCGATATCCCGGCGGGAAAACTGATCGCGGAGGCGGGCTGCGCGGGTTTGACCGAGGGGGGCGCCGCCGTCTCGACCAAGCACGCCGGGTTTATCGTCAATACCGGGAACGCTACCGAGCGCGACGTCCGACGGCTCGCGGAGCGGGTGCGGGATAAAGTAAAACAAAAGACCGGTTTCATTCTGGAGCCGGAGGCAGAATATCTCTCCGATCTGTCCGACGGATCGGGGAAACGAACGTAAAGGAAAGAATAAGGGAAGGAGGGGAACGCCGTGTCGTTTTCGGGCGATTTCAGACACTCGCTGCTCGTGGGACGCGCAAAGGGCAAGTGCTGCCGCGCCGCCTTCGTTGCGGGGTATCTCACCGGGGCGGGGACGCTTCGGGAAAACGCCGTCCGTATGAACTGCGTCGACCCGGAGGCGGCGACCGTCCTCTCGGAGTATCTCCCCGCCTTCGACCGCACGGCGACCCTCTCGGTCGAGGGGGAGCGCCGCGTAAAAATGATGACCGTTACCGGGCGCGCCGCACTCGATCTCGTATCCGATCCCGCGCCCGCGTTCCCCGAATTCCGCTGCAATCTCTGCAAGTCGAATTACCTCACGGGTCTGTTCGCCTCCTGCGGGCGGGTGTCCGACCCGCAGCGGGAATGGCGGCTCGAATTCTCCTGCGGCGACCACCGCGAACGGATCCTGTCGGTTTTGCAGCGGCTCGGTTTCGACCCCAAGTCGACCGACCGTCGCGACGAGCGGCTGCTCTTTCTCCGCTCCTCGTCCGCGATCCTCGATTTCTTCGCCCTGACGGGGGAGAGCGACTTCTATTTCGGGCTGATGAACGGCTCGATCAAGCGCGAGATCCGCAACAGCGCCAACCGGCTCGCCAACTGCGAGGCGAACAATATCGCGAAGGCGGTCTCGGCGTCGGACGAGCAGGTCAAGGCGATCAGATATCTTGAAAAACACAAACTGACGGGGGGGCTCGATCCGACCCTGATCGCGTGTGCGCGGCTGCGGCTCGAAAACCCCGACAAAACGCTGTCTCAACTTGCGGCGATCGCCGTCCCCCCGGTCTCCCGGGCGGGGCTGGATCACCGTCTGCACCGTCTTGTCGAGATCGCGGACCGTCACCGTAAAAAGAACGAGGGACAAGCCCCGAAGGGAAAGGAGACGGCAAAGTGAGCCGATTCGTCCATCTGCATCTGCACAGCGAATATAGTCTGCTCGACGGCGCCTGCCGCGTCCGGGACATTCCTCTCGCGGCGAAGGCGGCGGGGCATACCGCCGTCGCCCTGACCGACCACGGCGTGCTCTACGGCGCGGTCGCGTTCTATCGCGCCTGCAAGGAAGCGGGGATCAAACCGATCGTCGGATGCGAGGTCTACGTCGCGGAGCGCAGCCGCTTCAGCAAAGAGGGGCGCGCCGACGCGTCGGGCAACCATCTGATCCTTCTCGTCGAGAACGAAAAAGGGTACCGCAACCTGATCTATCTGGTGTCCAAGAGTTTCACCGAGGGCTTCTATTCCAAGCCCCGGATCGACCTCGAACTGCTCCGCGCACGGCACGAGGGGCTGATCGCCCTGTCCGCGTGTATGGCGGGGGCGGTGCCGCGCGCGATCCTCGCGGGGGATATGGAGGGCGCCGTCCGGATCGCGCGGGAACTGAACGCGATCTTCGGGGCGGGGAACTTCTACCTCGAACTGCAGGATCACCGTTTGCAGGACCATTATCTCCGCCGCGCCGACGCCGAGATGCAGCAGTTATTGCTCTGCATCCAGACCGGGCGCACCGTCGCGGAGGGACGCCCGATCGGGTTTGAGACCGACGAGTTCTATTACAAATCGACCGAGGAGATGGAACGGCTCTTCCCGGAACTGCCCGACGCGCTCGAGAATACCGCCGTGATCGCGGACCGCTGCAACTTCGATTTCACCTTCGGAAAATACACGCTCCCGAGTTTCCCGGAGACCGACGGGATCCCCCACGGAGAGGCGCTCCGCAACCTTGCCTTCCGCGGGCTTGACGAACGCGCCTCCCGCGGCGAGATCGACTTTTCGGTTCACCCGAAAGACGAGTATCTCTCGCGGATCGGGTACGAACTTTCGGTCATAGACAAGATGGGGTTCAACGAATACTATCTTATCGTCCGCGACTTCGTCACGTGGGCGAAGACCCACGGCGTTCCGGTGGGTCCCGGACGGGGATCGGGCGCGGGGAGTCTCGTCGCCTACTGCGTCGGGATCACCGAGGTCGATTCGCTCCGCTTCAATCTTCTCTTTGAACGCTTCCTCAACCCCGAGCGTATCTCGATGCCCGATTTCGACGTCGATTTCAGCGACGAAAAGCGCGACCGGGTCATATCGTACGTCAAGGAGAAATACGGAGAGGATCACGTCTCGCAGATCGTGACCTTCGGTACGCTCGCGCCCCGCGCGTCGGTGCGGGACGTCGGACGGGCGCTCGGGATGCCGTATTCCGACGTCGACCGGGTCGCGTCGAAGATCGGTCTTCGGGACGAGACGATCGACGACGCCCTGAAGCGCCCGGAACTGCGTGAACTGTACGACTCCTCGGAGGAGACCCGGCGGCTGATCGATACGGCGAAACGGGTCGAGGGGATGCCGCGGCACGCCTCCACCCACGCCGCCGGTATCGTCATTACCAAAGAGCCGGTCTCGGATTACGTTCCTCTCGCCGTGAGCGGGGAGGCGACCGTGACCCAGTTCGATATGGACACCGTCGCCCTGCTCGGGCTCGTCAAGTTCGACTTCCTCGGCATCCGCTATCTGTCGGTGATCGAGGAGACCGAGAAGACCGTCCGGAAAAAAGATCCCGCCTTCGATCTCGCGAAGATCGACCTCGACGATCCCGCGGTCTACCGGATGATCTCGGCGGGGCAGACGCTCGGCGTTTTCCAGCTTGAAAAGAACGGGATGCGGCGGGTGCTCCGTCGGCTGAAACCCACCTGCTTCGAGGATCTGATCGCGGTCATCGCGCTCTACCGTCCGGGTCCTATGGACTCGATC
>CACZAZ010000065.1 GCA_902779285.1 uncultured Ruminococcus sp. | reverse complement strand
TGAAGATGATGCTCGCGGGATGCTTTCTCGCGGAATCGAACAGGTCGCGGACGCGGGACGCGCCGACGCCGACGTACATTTCGACGAAATCGGAACCCGAGATCGAGTAGAACGGAACGCCCGCCTCGCCCGCGACGGCTTTCGCGAGCAGGGTCTTACCGGTCCCCGGAGGGCCGACGAGCAGGATCCCTCGCGGGATGCGCGCGCCGAGTTTGATGAACTTGCCGGGATCGCGGAGGAATTCCACCACTTCCTCAAGTTCCTTCTTTTCCTCGTCCGCGCCGGCGACGTCGGTGAACTTCACCGCGTTCTTCTCGTTATAGGAGACCTTGGCGTGCGAACGGGCGAAACTGTTTTTGCCGCCCTGCCCCGCGCGGTTGATCATCACGACGTAGAGGACGATCAGGATGATCAGCACAGCGATATAGGGGAGGTAGGTGATATACCAGGGCGTGTCGGTCGGCTCCTCGAAATCGTAGGTTTCGAGCCAGCCCTCGGTAAGCCCCTGTTCGCAGAGCGCGTTTACCCGGTCGAGCTGCACGTAACTGGCGAGCCGGTAAACGACCTTCTGATACACCTTGTTCCCTTTGGCGTCGGTCTTGGTCACGGGGATACCGTTCGCGTCCAGATCCCGCGCGCCGTCCCCGTCGAGATCGACCGGAACGCGCAGATAGAGCGTCAGATACGATTTGGTGTCGTACTCCGCCGAAGAAACGAGTTTCTCGTCGAAGTAGGACAGCACCTCGCCGTAACTGACCTTATCCTTTTCCTTCCCCATATCCGAAATGATCATGGCGAACACGACGACCGTCACGATCAGCAGAACGAAGATCAGGATGTTTTTGAAGCTGGATTTCATTTATCTGACTGCCTGTACCTTTCTCTTATTCGGGTTCAGTTCTTTTGGTAGACCTCGGGTTTCAGGATCCCGACGTACGGGAGAGCCCGATATTTCTCGTCGTAATCGAGACCGTACCCCACGACGAACTCGTCGGGGATCTCGCGCCCCACGTAGTCGGGGGTGAAATCGACCTCGCGGCGGGAGGGTTTGTCGAGGAGGGTGCAGGTGCGCACCGACTTCGCGCCCTTGAGTTTCAGGTACTCGGTCAGGTACGAGAGCGTGCGCCCGCTGTCGACGATATCCTCGACGACGACGACGTTGCAGTCCCCGATGTCCTTGCGCTGCAGGTCGAGGTGGATGTTGATGTTGCCCGAACTGGCGGTCCCCGATCCGTAGGAGGAGACCTTCATAAAGTCGATCTCCACGGGAGACTGGATCTTCTTCATCAGGTCGCCCATAAAGACGAGACCTTGGTCACAAGGGCGTCCAGTTCCTTTTCACCGATCAGTATTTCCGAGATGTCGCGATTCATCATACGTCCGTCCTCTCATGATATGATCCCGCGTATTCCTCTACGCGGTCGGTAAGTCCGCCGGAAATCGAAAAAACGAAGACGTCGCCGCCCGAATTCCGTCCGTCGCATCCCTCCCGCACGGCAAAACCGGGGATCCAGAGAACGCCGGCGCCGTCCGAGAAGATCGGATAGTCGCGGCGGATCTCGCGCGGGACGCGGTGGGACGAAAGCACCGTACGGACCTCGTGGGTCATCCCGCCGTAAACGATCTTATCGCCCGGAGCGGGAGGTCTCACCACTACGGTCCCTTCTATTGTAGCAGAAGAAAGAATGACTTTTTTAGACAGATTGTAAACATTTAAAGAAGCGATTGTTTCGGCGGCGCCGGAAAAGACCGAAAAGCCGACCGTATCGCCCGAAAAACCGATCCGGGTCTCGCCCAGGGAAAGTTTGACCGGCTCGCGTGATCTTTCGTTCTCTTTTTCCTTGAAAACCGAGAGATCCCCGACGCAGGAAAACGAGACCCCGCCGGGAAAAGCGACCTCCCCGTCGGTTTCCTTCCTAATTTGCGCAACCGCGGCGACAATATGCACCGCCTCGGGCATTTCGGAACGGAGCCGCATATATTCCGCGGAAAGCACGCGTTTCAGAACGGGATCGGGGAGACTTGATAGCGCCGATCTCCGGGTCCTGTCCTCCTCCGGCACGGCGGCGGCGATCGCGGAGAGATAGTCGTCGTCCTCGCGGAACCGGACGGAACACTCGTAGAGCATTCTGCCGGGGTCGGGGGTCAGATGAGAAAGCCGCGGCAGGATCTCGTGACGGAGATAGTTCCGGGCGCAGAAGGGATCGGCGTTGGTCGAGTCGCAGACGAACGGAACGCCGAGCGTCGAGAGCGTTTCGCGGACGGTTTTCGACGGGACGTCGAGGATGGGGCGGATGATATTCCCCCGCGTTACGGGGATGCCCGCGGCGCCCTCCGTCCCGCAGCCGCGCATAAGACGGAACAGTACCGTTTCCGCCGCGTCGTCGCGGTTGTGCGCCGTCGCGATATACTTGAAACCGGGAAGATCCCGAAGCCCCTTTTGCAGGGATTCGTAGCGGAGACGCCGCGCCGCTGTCTCGACGCTCTCCCCCGTTTCCCGGCATACGGCGGGAACGTCGACCGAAACGACGGTCAGGGGAACGCCGAGGGAGGCAAGCGTTTTGCGGCAGAACTCCGCGTCGGACCTCGATTCCTCTCCGCGGATGCCGTGTTCGACGTGCAGCGCCGCCAGGGGAAACCCGATCTTATCCCGCAAAACGAGAAGAACGCGGAGCAGAAAGGTCGAATCCGCGCCGCCCGAATAGGCGACGAGGACGCCGTCCCGCTCCGTGAGGATCACGCCCGCGCGGGCAAGCAGCCGTTCGGCGCCCCCGGCGAACGGGAGAAAGGTCGGACGCGACGCCATTATCCGGCGCTCCCGGTCCCGGCGGTATTGGTCTTATCCGACGTGATGAACTTGGTGAACTGACCGTTCCAGGTCATCTTGACGTCCTGCAGAGCGCCGTGACGGTTCTTCGCGATGATGACCTCGGCGGTGTTGACCTCGACGTTCGCCTGCGCCTTCGCGCTCTTGGTACCCATATAGTATTCTTCGCGGTACAGGAACAAAACGATATCGGCGTCCTGCTCGATCGCGCCCGAGTCGCGGAGGTCGGACAGCATCGGCTTCTTGCTCTCTCTCTGTTCGGGTCCGCGCGAGAGCTGCGCGCAGCAGACGACCGGGACCGAGAGTTCTTTCGCCATGATTTTCAGGTTACGGGAGATATCCGCGACCTCCTGGACGCGGCTCTCGATATTGCGCGACGCCTGCATCAGCTGCAGGTAGTCGACGACCACCAGCCCGAGATTCTTCACCCGGCGGAGTTTCGCCTTCATATCCGCGACGGTGATGCCCGACGTGTCGTCGATCAGGATCTCGCATCCCGCCAGCATCGCGGTCGCGTCCGCGATCCGCTGCCAATCCTCGGGACGGATCTCGCCCGTGCGGAGCGCGTGGCTGTCGACCATCGCCTCGCTCGAGAGCATACGGTTGACGAGCTGCTCGGCGGACATTTCAAGCGAGAAGATGCAGACGGCTTTTCCGGTCGCTTTCGCCGCGTTGACGGCGATGTTCATAGCGAAAGAGGTCTTCCCCATTCCGGGACGGGCGCCGACCAGGACCAGGTCCGCGGGTCCGAGTTGGACCAGCACGCGGTCGAGGTCGGAAAAGCCGGTGCGGACGCCGGAATCGACCACCTTATGCTCGGAACGGTCGACCAGTTCCTGAAAAACGGTTTTCAGAATATCCTTGACGTGACGGAACTCGCGGGAGCCCTTGTTCTGGGTCAATTCGAAGATCCGCTGTTCCGCGGCGTCGACGACCCTCGAAGCGTCGCCCTGCTCGGAATACGCCTCCTCGGAGATCTCGTCGCAGGCGGAGATCAGCCGGCGGAGCATCGCCTTTTCCTTGACGATCTTCGCGTAGTCGCGGATGTTCTGCGCGCTCGGGACTACTTGCGCGATCTGGGTCAGATACTGGATCCCCCCGCTCTTGTCGCGGTAGCCGCCCTGAACCAGCGCGTCGACCAGCGTCACCGTGTCGATCGTCCGGTTCTTCAAGAACATTTCCTGGATCGCCGAAAAGATCGCCCGGTGCTCCTCCATATAGAAATCGTCGGGTGAGAGTTGTCCCGCGATCCTCTCGAAACTCTCGGGTTTGACGAGGATCGAGCCCAGAACCGACTGTTCCGCCTCAACGGAGAACGGAAGTTTTCTCATCAGATCAGACGTTTCCATCCGTCTTATCCCTCCACAGAAACCGTGAATTGACCCTCGATCCCCTCGTACAGTTTGACCGTGATCCGATAGGTCCCGTGCGCCTTGATCGGGCTGTCGAGCGAGATCTTGCGCTTGTCGACCGTCTGTCCGATCGTATCCGCCAGCGCCGAGGCGATCTCTTTATTCGTCACCGCGCCGTACAACCGTCCGTCGCCGCCGGAGGGCGCCTTGATATGCAGGACGACTCCCTTGAGTTTCTCGGAAAGTTCGCGCGCCGCCTTTTTCTCTTCTTCGATCCTGTGCTGTTCGGATTCGCGCTTCCCTTTCAGTTGGTTCTGCGCCTGCGCGTCGGCGGGGATCGCCTTCTTCTGCGGGAAAAGGAAGTTGCGGGCAAACCCGTCCGAGACCTCGACGATCTGATCCTTTTTCCCCTGTCCTTTCACGTCCTGTAACAGAATGACTTTCATTTCAAAAAACCTCTTATTTCACTTGTTTCACTTGATGCGGTCAGGCTTGGGCGAAATACTCGTCTATCGAGCGCTTGACCTGGGAGAGAACGCTCTGCACCGGCTCCTCGTTGACCTGTGCGCCGGCGACGTCGAAGTGACCGCCGCCCGACATCTTCTCGAGGATGAGCTGAACGTTGATGTTCCCCTTCGAGCGGGCGGAGATATAGGTGGTCCCCTCGATCTTGACCAGAGCGAACGCCGCCTCGACCTTGTTGATCGAGAGCATCTTGTCCGCCGACTGCGCCGCGATGACGCGGTAGGACTGATCGGTGTCGCCCTCGACGCAGGAGATCGCGATCGTATTGTTCCGGTAGAGCTGGATCGCGCCGATGAAGCGCGACTCCTTGTAGAAGGAATCCGCGTCGACGCGGAACAGGTCGTTGGTGTCCACGGGATCGGCTCCCGCCGCCCCGAGGTAGTGCGCCGCGGAATAGGTGCGGACGCCGGTGTTGCGCGTAAAGTGCTTGGTGTCGAGCAGGATGCCCGCAAGCATCAGTTCCGCCTCTTCCTTGCGGAGCGTCGCCGTCCCGTTGCCGAATTCAAGCAGTTCGCAGACAAGCTCCGACGCCGAGGAAGCGGACGGCTCGATATAGTCGAGCTTGACCTTCGACGGGAACTCGGTCGTCTGGATGTGGTGGTCGATGACCGCGACCGATTCGACGCGCTCAAAGACCGACGGGAACTCGGTGTAACTGAAATTGTTGACGTCGACGACGATCAGGAGCGTATCGCGCTTGACCGATTCGAGCGCCTCCTTTTCCCCGACGAACATCCCGTGCAGATCTGCGAGTTCCGACGCCTTCTGGAAGCAGTTTTTGATGTTCTCGTTGCCCGAATCTATCGCGATGATCGGGCGGACGCCGCATCCCTGACAGATCTTCGCGACGCCGATCGCCGCCCCGAAAGCGTCGAAGTCCGCGAAACGGTGACCCATTATGATCACGTTGTCGGCGCGGGCGATCAGGGCGCAAAGCTGTTTCGAGATCATCCGGGCGCGGACGTTGGTGCGCTTGTAGACCGCTTTCGTCCGTCCGCCGTAATACTCGATGCCGCCCTCGTACTTGTAGACGACCTGGTCGCCGCCCCGCTGGAGCGCGAGGTCGAGCGCCGACTGCGCCGCCTCCTGCCGGACGGCAAGAGAGCCGCTGACCCGCGCCACGCCCATCGAGATCGTGACCGAGATGCCGTCCCCGATATGGGTGCTTCTCACGCGGTCGAGGATCTCGAAACGGTTGCGGATGAACTCGTCGAGATCGGCGGAGTCGAAGAACAGGATATACTTGTCGTTATCGTAGGATTTGATGATGCCGCCGACCTTGTCGACCCAATGGCGGAGTTTCTCGTCGACGTCGGCTACGGCGTCGCGGAGGTTCTCGTGGACGTTCTGGATGACCTCTTCGATGTTGTCGAGCGAGACGAAAGCGACGACCACGCGTTCCTTGTCGTACTTTTCCTCAAGCGAGACGAGATCGGTCACGTCGCCGAGGACGATCAGCACGTAACGCCGTCCCTCGCACTCGGTCCCGACCGCGTCGTAGGAGTAGACCCGGTCGTTCACCGTCAGCCGGTGGTGTTCCTCGTCCACGTCGAAGAGCGAGTTGATCGAACTGCCGAGCGCGGCTCCCTTCCCCTCGAGCCAGGGGGTGAGTTCGGCGTTGTACCAGCAGAGGTTGCCGTACTCGTCGCAGATCAGGGCGGGAGAATGCAGTTTCCCGATCAGTTCCCCGAGCGGACTGGTGAGCAGCCCGAGCATCGAGTTGTCGAGCATGATCGGGTCGACCTTCATCCGTCGCGCCGCCCAGAGGGTGAGCAGGAGAAGGTACGCCGCGAGAACGCCGATCCCGGTATAGAGATTGGCGAAGCGCGTATAGACCGCGAGAATCACCAGAAGCAGGATCGCAAGGCAGCCGAAAGCGACGATCGCGATGACGTCCTCTTTGGTGGCGATCCGGGTGTCCCGCGCGGGATTTCTGTAATTGTGTTCCGGACTCTTTTTCACGTTCAAACCTCACATTCGGGGGGCGATCTGCCGGAAGGGTATTCGCTCCCTTATACCGTATTATATCAGATTTTTCTTATTTTGTAAAGCGAAAAAGCGATTTTCTTCGGGGAAAGTTGTTTTTGTATTCCGCGTCCCGCGAGACGTCGCACGGGTTTCGTCGGCGGGATCTCGAAAAAACGAGACCGCCCCCCTCCCGCGGGACGGCTGCCGCAAGCGGGGCGAACACGGGCAAAACCGCTCTCTTCCCGCCGCGTTCCCCGAAATTGCGTTTTGCTCTTGCAAAGGGCGGTCATTTGTTGTAAAATATATACGAATAATATATCGGGAAGGAGGAGAGCCCTATGAGAGAGAATCCGGGTCCTTCGTCGAGCGTACGCGTTCTGCACGGCGTCGGGGACACCCGCGCCAAGACGTTGGAGAAAGCCGGGATCGTCACGGTAGAAGACGTGGTCCGCCGCTTCCCCCGCGCCTACCAGGACCGGGGAGACGTCCGTCGGCTGGTCGACGGAAAAGACGGGCAAAAGCATTCCTTCCTCCTCACCGTCGCGACGGCGCCGTCGAACGCCCGCCTGCGCGGACGGCTGACCGTGACCAAGTTCCGCGTGTTCGACGATTCGGGCTCCGCGGAGGCGGTCTTCTTCAACCAGCCGTATCTGCGCGAGGTCTTTCACGTCGGGGACGCGTTCCGTTTCTACGGGTCGCTCTCGTTCGTCAAGAACCGCTGCCAAATCTCCTCGCCCGCCTACGAGCCGGCGGAGGAGGGCGCCGCGCTCCCCGATTATTTCCCGATCTACACGCTCCCCGAGGGGATCTCGCAAAAGGTTTTCCGCGGGATGGTCGAATCGGCGCTCCCGCTTGTCCTGCCCTCTCTCTCGGACCCCCTGCCCGACCGCGTCCGGCTCGAAAACCGACTTCCGGCGCTGTCGCTCGCGATCCGTACGCTCCACGCCCCCGAAAACGGCGAACAGTTGCAGGCAGCGCTCCGGCGCATGGTCTTCGACGAACTGCTCCTGCTCGGGCTCGGCGTGTCGCTCTCGCGCTGCCAGGGAGAGGCGATCCTGACCCGCGCTTGCAAGAAGACCACGCTGGGTCCCCTGCTCGCGGAACTTCCCTACGAGCTGACCGGGGCGCAGAAACGCTCGATCAACGAGATCTACGCCGATATGACGGGGTACGGCAAACAGAGCGATCTGATCCCCGCGATGCGCCGCATCCTGATCGGAGACGTCGGCTGCGGGAAAACCGTCTGCGCCGCCGCAGCGATCTATATCGCGGTCGCGTCGGGTCGGCAGGCGGCTTTGATGGTCCCGACCACCATCCTTGCCGAACAGCACTACCGCGATCTCGCTCCCCTGTTTACAAAACTCGGCTACGAGGTCGGGCTTCTGACCGGGGGGACCAAACAATCCGAGAAAAAACGGTTGCTCGCACGGCTTTCCGACCCCGAAGATCCGCTGCCGCTCGTGATCGGGACCCACGCTCTGCTCTCGGACAACGTGACCTTTGCCGATCTCGCTCTGACCGTGACCGACGAACAGCACCGTTTCGGGGTGATGCAGCGCACCGCCTTGAAGGAAAAGAGCGCCGCGAGCCATACGCTGGTCATGAGCGCGACCCCGATCCCGCGCACGCTGGCGCACGTTCTGTACGGCGATCTCTCGCTCTCCAAGATCGACGAGATGCCGAAGGGACGTCAGCGCGTCGATACCTTCGTCGTGGACGAAAGCTACCGCACGCGCCTTTACGATTTTATCAGGAAACAGGTCTCGGCGGGCGGGCAGGTCTACGTCGTCTGCCCCTCGATCGAGGAAAAGCAGGAACAGGACGAGGAGGGCGGGATCCCGCTCGAAGAACTCGACTTCACCCGTGCGCTCCGTCCGACGGCGCCGCCGTTGAAAGACGCGACGGGCTACGCGAAGGAACTCTCCGAAAAGATCTTCCCCGATATTCCGGTCGCCCTGCTGCACGGCAAGATGAAACAGGCGGACAAGGACGCGGTGATGGAGCGTTTCGTTTCGGGAGAGGTCAAAATACTCGTTTCGACCACCGTGATCGAGGTCGGCGTGAACGTCCCGGCGGCGACCCTGATGATCGTCGAGAACGCCGAGCGCTTCGGGCTCTCGCAGCTACACCAGCTGCGCGGGCGGGTCGGACGCGGGAAGCAAAAGTCCTACTGCATTCTCGTTTCCGACCATCCCGGCGCGACGGCGGAGGCGCGGCTGGACGTGATGCACACCACCTACGACGGCTACGAGATCGCGGAACGGGATCTGTCGCTCCGCGGTCCCGGCGATTTCTTCGCCTCGGGCTCGGGGGAAATGCGGCAGTCCGGGGGGCTGTCGCTCAAACTCGCCGCGCTCTGCCGCGACACCGCTCTGATGGAGGCGGCGTTCCGCGCGGCGGAGGAGATCACGAAGGACGACCCCGACCTCTCGCGCCCCGAAAACGCCGCGCTCAAACGGGACGTCGAGCGCATGATGACCGTCAATCAGAATACCGTCTCCTGACGAAACGAAAGGAACAGATATGGCAAATCAGCAACCGCTTGCCGACAGGATCCGTCCTTCTTCGCTCGACGAGGTCGTGGGACAGAAACACCTCGTCGGGGAAAACGGCATCCTGCGCCGCCTGCTCGAATCGGGCAGGATCCCGAATATGATCTTTTCCGGCCCTCCGGGGACGGGCAAGACCACCTGCGCCAACATCATCGCGAAAGCCAGCGGGATGCGGCTCGTCAAATTAAACGCCACGACCGCGAGTCTCTCGGATATCCGTGAGGTGACGGCGTCGACCGACGGGCTGTTCGCCTCCGACGGCGTGCTTCTCTATCTCGACGAGATCCAGTATTTCAACAAGAAACAGCAGCAGTCGCTGCTCGAGTTTCTCGAGGACGGGCGGATCACGATGATCGCCTCGACGACCGAAAACCCCTATCTCTATATCTACAACTCTATCCTCTCGCGTTCCTCGGTCTTCACCTTCACCGAGGTCTCGGCGGACG
>CACZAZ010000064.1 GCA_902779285.1 uncultured Ruminococcus sp. | reverse complement strand
GCTCGTGACGGTTGGTCGAAGGGAAACCCTCGAACGCGAAACGCCCGGTCGCAAGCCCCGAGAGAGCGAGCGCCGAGACCGCGGCGCAGCAGCCGGGGACGATCGAGACCCGGATACCGCGTTCCGCCGAAAGCCGCACGATATCCTCGCCGGGATCGCTGATCGCGGGCATCCCTGCGTCGGTCACCAGCGCCGCCGCCTCGCCCGCCGCTACGCGGTCGAGGATGACTGCGCCTCGTTCGCGCTTGTTGTGCTCGAAATAACTGATCAGTTCTTTTTTGATCCCGAAGCAGGCGAGCAGTTTCCCGGTGTTGCGGGTGTCCTCCGCCGCTATGAAATCAACTTCGGACAGCACCTTCTTCGCGCGGTCGGAGAGATCCGACAGATTGCCGATCGGCGTGGCGACGAGATAGAGCGTACCCGGTTCGACCCGGTTCTTCTCTCCCGTTTCTCCGATGCTCTTCTTTTCGTGGCTCATCGCGTTTTTCCTTTCTCTTTCGGGTCGGTCCCGTCACCGAAGCCGATGGGGAAGTTTCCCGTATCGAGGATGAACTGCATATCGCACGACGGCGCGTCGTGTTTTTCGTTTGCGTAGAGAAACAGCGGACGGGTCAGTTTCATACCCGGCGCCCCGCCGCGTCTTCCCTCGACCAGGACCAGCGAGGGTTTCGCCCCGGGGTCAGCAGAAACCGCCGTCATCCGCTTGACTTCGATCTTCGCCTCCCGCATCGCGGAAAACAGGTCGGGGAGACGGTCGGGCAGATACACGCAAACGAAGCGTCCGCCGGTGCGCAGTTTTTCACCCGCGGCGCGGCAGAAATCCGAAATACCCCCCCGGAACTCGCGTCTTGCCTCGTTCTTTTTGTCCGAGCGGTTGGGGAATCCCCGGTCGACTTGCAGATAGGGAGGATTGGTCACGACCAGATCGTAGTTTTCTCCCGGTACGGCGCCCTTTTCGCGCAGATCCCCGCAGATCGCCCTCACGCGGTCCGAAAGCCCGTTCAAGGCGATATTCCGTTCGATCAGCGCCGCGTATTCGGGTTGCGCTTCGACCGAGAGAACGGTCCCGACCTTGTTCCGCACGGCGAGCAGGAAAGAGACGATCCCGGTCCCCCCTCCGAACTCGACCGCCCGCGCCGAGGGATCCGCCTTGACGTAAGCGGAAAGGAGCAGGGCGTCGGTCCCGAAGGTAAGACCGTCGCGGAACTGATAGAGTTTCAGGTCGTCGTTCACGGTATCGAGCCGCAGACCTTCGCGTTCGGTCATAGCCCCCTCCTTTCTTTACATAAGGAAAAAGGGACGAAGCGGCATAGCACGTTCGTCCCCGGTCCTGTCTATGTAGGGCAGGACAATGTTGATCAGTCTTCCTTCACAGGCGCGCCGACAGGGCAGACGCCCGCGCAAGCGCCGCATTCGAGGCACTCGTTCGCGTCGATCACGTACTTGTCTTTGCCCTCGCTGATCGCGTTGACGGGACACTCGGATTCGCAGGAACCGCATTTGATGCATTCGTCGGTAATTTTGTAAGCCATTTTCACACCTCCGTTAAGTGGTATCTTCATTCTATCATACTTTTCGGAATAGTCAAGAGGGAAACGCGATTTTTCCGAAAAAAGATGGATCGGGGTCGGTTATTGCTTGTCCGTCTGCTCTTTTTGCTGCGGCTTTCCCTGATCTTTCCCGCCGCCCTTCTTGCCGGCGCGCAGGACCTTGATCTCGGAGACCTGGTAGATCTTCGGCGCTTCGGGCTTGTCGTCGAGTTTGACCCGGACGGTCTCCGCGAGCGGGCGGACCTCGGTGACCGTCCCGTTGCCGTTCGGCGTTTCGACGTAGGAACCCATCGACGGAACGAGTTTGAGCGCCGCCTCGTAACTCTCGTGTTCGTAGCGCAGGCAGCACATCAAACGCCCGCAGGCGCCCGAGATCTTCGCGGAGTTGAGCGAGAAGTTCTGCTCCTTCGCCATCTTGATCGAGACCTGCGCGAAATCCGAGAGGAACGACGTGCAGCAGAAGGGACGGCCGCAGGAGCCGAGTCCGCCGACCATTCTCGCCTCGTCGCGGATGCCGATCTGCCGGAGTTCGATCCGCGTGCGGAAGACCGCCGCCAGATCCTTCACCAGATCCCGGAAATCCACCCGGCTCTCGGCGGTGAAATAGAAGATCAGCTTGCTGTTGTCGAAGGTGTATTCGACGTCGACGAGGTTCATCTCCAGTTTCCGCGCCTCGATCTTCTTCTGCGCGATCTCGGCGGCGGAGACCTCGAGCTCGCGGTTGCGGTCGGAGCGCTCGATATCGTCCGGGGTCGCCTTTCGCATCACCTTTTTCAGCGGGGGCGTGATCCGGTCCGCGTCGACCCGGTGGGCGGTCTGCGCGATCCTGCCGAGTTCGATCCCGCGCGCCGTTTCGACGATCACCTTCTCACCGAGCGAGAAAGTCAGCTCGCCGGGGGCGAAAAAGTAGTTCTTTCCCGAATTGCGGAAAGCGACGTCGACCACCTCGACCGTCTCCTTCCGTTTCGGGGGCTCGGTCGGTGCGGCTTGCTCGGTTTCGGGGGTCGCCTCGGTTCTTTCAAGTTCCTGTTCGTTCATGTTTTTCTCCTGCCGGGGCAGGGATCCTTTCGTTATCTTTATTCGGTCACGTCCGTCCTCTGACGGCGACCGAGAGGGAGGTCAGAACGGTCCCGACGTTTCCGTTTGCCCGGATCGCGTCGGCGGCGTCGCGGAGCGCGTCGTAGATCGCGATCAGTTTCAGATAGTCGGCTTTTTCCGCGAGCGTCGCGGCTTCGTCGCGGTCGACGTAAAAGAGCAGGGGGGCGTCGGGCGAACGCTTCAATACGATCAGGTCACGCGTCGCCTCGATCAGCGCGGTCAGATGGGAGGCGAGTTCCTGCCGCTTGGAGGGGAGAAGGGAGACCGCGGAGCATATCTCCCGGTAGTTCGCGCCGCCGACCGCCGCCCGGATCACCGAAGCGACCGTCTCGCGGGTCTTCAGCAGCGCGGCTTCACGTTTCGGGGTCAGATACTCGAGCGCCACGCCGATCCTTCCGTGGGACGCCGCGATCACCGCGTCGAGTTTGTTTTTGCCCTCGCCGTTCAGTTTTCTCGCTTCGGGGGATTCGCGGAGCAGGTACCGCTTCACTTCCGCGGGGGAGACCGGCTCGAGCCGCAAGGTCTGCACCCGGCTCCGTACCGTCGGGAGCAGCCCGTCCGCCGATTCCGCGAGCAGGAGGATCAAAACCCCCGCGGGCGGTTCCTCCAGCGAGATCAGAAGGGCGTTCTGCGCCGCCGGGGTCATCACGTCGGCGTCGTCGAGGATGAAAAAGCGCACGTCGAGTTCGGTCGGGGAGAGCGACATCTCGCGCCGGATATCCCGCACCTGTTCGACGCTGACCGTCGCCCGGTCGCCCCGGTCGAGGTAGTGTACGTCGGTCGAGCGCTCCGAGAGGATCTTTTTGCAGTTCGGGCATTCTCCGCAGGGGAGGTCGGCGCCCTCGTCCGCTCTTTTTTCACACGAAACGGCGGCGGCGATCATCCGGGCGAAGGTGCGTTTTCCGCTCCCTTCGGGACCCTCGATCAGATAGGCGTGGGAAAGACGGTTTTGCCGGACCGCGTCGCCGATCCTCTCGCGCAACGCGTCCGATCCGACAAAGTCGGGGAAGCACGCCATGCCCGTCACCTCTCTTTCCTCTCTCTATTATAACAAATCCCCCCCGCCGTGTCAATCACCCGCGAGAGGGAAGTGCTTTTAATTTGCATCCTCGTCGGTCGTCTCCAAAAGAAAACTGACCGGACGGAATCCGTCGTTGCACGAGATCATAGCAGACCGGGGATCCTTCATCCACCCGTCGTAGAGGTTTTGCGCCCCGTGAGACAGCGCCAGAACGAATGGAGAGACCGTATCCCAGGCGCTCTCGCAAAACCCGTCGGGCTTTTTCCAACCGTCGCAGAGAAAGACCTGTCCGACCGTCATCTCGCAGGCGTGTTCGATCGGGTTCTCGTATTCCGCGATCAGATCGTCGTAACGCGCGATCCGTTTGACCGTGATCCTGACTTTTTTCATATCCGTCGCCTCCCGGAAGTTATACGAACTGCAGTACCTTCGAAATATCGTCGATCTCGTGACACGCGATCCCGTCGGCGTTTTTTTCGTTCGTGACGTTCAGCCAGACGGTTTCGATCCCCGCCCCCGTTCCGCCGCGCACGTCGTCGTTGTAATCGTTCCCGACGTAAAGGATCTCGTCGTCTCGGATGCCGGGATGATCCTCCCGGATCTGCTTCAAAGCGATCTCGAAGAACCCTTTGCCCGGTTTTTTCACCCCGTAATCGGCGCTGGAAAAGACCCGCTCGAAATAGTGACGGATCCCCGATTCCGAAAGCAGCCGTTCCACGAGCGACCCGCGGAAAAGACCGTTGGATAAGATCGCCGTTTTTACGCCCGCGACCGCAAGACGCTCCAGCACGTCGATAACGTCCTGGGAGACGGAGTACTTCTGCATACTCGTTAAGATCATATATTCAAGCTCCGCGTCGTCCTCCGGCATTTCGAGCCCGTACTTTTCGAGCAGCGGGGGGATCACCTCCCGGATCAGGCACACTTCCGTCGGACCCGATTCCTGTATCCGGAACAGATGCCGAAAGATCCGATAAAACTCCGTTTTGAATTCTTCGTACGAGCATCTCTCCGACAAGAAGCCGTCGTAGAGATAGCGGAGCCCCTCCTCGAAATCGTAAAAATCGTTCGTGAAAAGGGTCTCCCAGAGATCGAAAACGACAACGGTTTTGCGCATGGTTTGCCTCTCTTTCGCGCAAGCGTTGGATTTGTAACCATTATACACCGCCCCGCGGCAAATCGCAAGAGGGAAGCGGGCGTTGTTTTTTTAGAGAAAAAGTGAATTGTCAAGTGAAGTGCAACACTTTTTGCAATTCGTAAGCCCATAACTCCTGCGCAGAACGGTATTTCAAGACTTTGCGGGGTCTGGCGTTAATTAACGCCAGATTCCGCAAAAGTGTTTTCGGAGAGACTCTTGAAAGGTTCCTGCCTTTTGGGTAAAACTCGCGGAGCAGACCGTTGGCGTTTTCGTTCGTCCCTTTCTGCCAAGCGCAATACGGATTGGCATAATAGACGTCACAATGAAGTTGCTGTTCAATTGTTTGCCAATTGGCAAACTCGGATCCACGGTCACAAGTAATCGTTTTAACAAGTTCGGGCGGAACTTCTCGCAAAGCGGAAACAATGGCAGCTGCCATTGTTTCCGCTTTGCGGTCGGGGATTTTAACGGCAATATAGAACCGCGTTTTGCGTTCTGCCTCTTCTTTTTTTCGAACGAAAAAGGGGACGGTCCTTGACGGGAACGCAAAAGGATGCTATACTATAAATCGGTAGATTTTTTTCGCACCGATCCATTTCAAGAAAGAGAGGAAGAATTGATGAAACGCAGATTCCCCCTGTTGATGCTTCTTTTGGCTCTTCTGCTCGTCGCGGCGCTGACCTTTACCGCCTGCGGCGGCGGGAACGACTCCGCGGAGGACGACGACGAGACCGCTTCGGGCATCGGATCCGATTACAGCGTGGACCGGATCGCCGAGAAGTTGGACTCCCTGCGCGCGGAAAACGGTCTTTACGTCCAACTCCATATCGTTTCCACCGACAACGGTACGGCCGAGGAGTACGATCTGATCTACGCCGCCAAGGGAAACGTCTGCTACTTTATGACCAGGGACGACGAGGTTTATCTTGAATTCGGGGAGACCGCGCTCACCGTTTACGAAAAAGAGGACGGCGCTTTCAAGAAAACCGTGATGAATTACGGCGCCGGCTTCACCAAAGAGCAGGCGGAGACGATTGCGGACGGCTACTTTGCCGTTCTCGGCGGCTACTTCGGCGCGTACCAAGCGTATATTTCCGGCGTGCCGGGGATGACCACCGTCAAGTCCGAAGCCACCGTCGCGGGGCGCGCCTGCGATAAATACACTTTCACGGCGACGATACCCGACGCCACGGCGTCGATCGAGATCTGCGTCGACCGGGCGACCGGCGCTTGCCTCAGATTCTCCGGCTCCGCCGCGGCGGCGGAGGGCGGCAGCAGCGCCTCCATCGAATGCACCCGGTTCGTCACGCCCTACACCGTCACCCTCCCCGACGTCAACGCGGGCGAAGGCGGTCAGCAGGGAGAGGGAACCGACCCCGGCACCGGCACCGATAGCGGCACAGGCACAGGCACAGGCACCGACAGCGGCACCGGCACCGGCACCGACAGCGGTACCGGCACAGGCACGGGCGAATCCGGTCTCGAAACCCCGCTCGCGACCGACTACGTCGTGAGCGAGATCGAGCGCGGTTTCCCCCGCTTCTTCACCAACGGGATCTTTATGAAATACACTTATAAGGTGAAAGATCCGAACGGCAGCGGCAGATTCGTCGACTGCACCGTCACCTGCGCCGTCAAGGGGAACGTCGGCTACGTCAAGAACGATCTGACCGGCTACAACGCCTACTACGAATTCGGCGCCGACGGGTATAAGGTCTATCCGTATAACCCGAGCAAAGGGGACTACGACCGCGTCGGCTACGGCTATCCCTACGCCTCGACCGAGATCGGAGCGGACGGAACCGTCACGGCGACGACCTACACCCGCGAACAGATCGTTATGCGCGAGATCTTCGGTCAGAATACGGGTTGGGACGCCTACACCGTCGGCGCGACCTATTCGCAGCAGACCGATTGGGCGAACACGCAGGACTATTGGAACGGTCTGCTGGTCCGTTACGGGCGTCGCGGCGTCAACAACTGCGCGTTTGAGAAGACCACCGTCGTCAAGGCGGTCGGAGGCGTCGCGCGCAGAGCGGATCGCTATGCGTTTGCCGAGAACGTCACGGAATTTGAAGAAAAGACCAACGGATATTACATCGATATAGACAAGGAGACCGGCGTTTGCCTGACGTGGTATCGCGACGAGAACTCCCGCTTTGACGTCGAGGTATTCGAGACCGAGGACGTGACGCTCGAACTCTTCGAGCACTACGGCTTCAATCCCGGCGACGAAAACGACCCGACCACGATCGTCTACGACTATCCGCATATCGCGGACGGCGCCTCCGTCGACGAGCTCTACGCGAACGGTTTCCGCGTCACGACCAAGATCATCGGGAACAATTCCTCCCCCGCCGCCGCCGGCCAGACCTTCACGTTCGCCGTGGACGGGACCGGGTATCGCTTCTACTTCGTCAAGGACGGGGCGGAGGCGTATATCGACGCCGCCGAGGAGGACTATTACGACCACTATATCAAGAGCGAAGAGGGCGTCTGGTCTGCGACCCGCAAGTACTACGCCGCCGACGACGAGTACGCGAACCGCGCCGCTTTGGTTTCGGAAATGCGCGGTATGCTCGGGCGCTATATGAAACTTGAGGAAGCGCTTGCGAGAAAGTCCGGTATGACGAAAACCGAGGAGGTCTACGCGGGCAGACGGGCCGACAAGTACACCCTCACCGAGGCGCAGTATTACAACTACGTCGTCGTCGTGGACAAAGCCACCGGCGTCGTACTTCAAAAAATCGCCGTTTACACCGCAAACGGCAGGCAAACCACCTTCGATACCTGCGTGGAAACGTCCGCATTCACGACCGGTCAGGCGATCACGCTGCCCGACGTCACGGTGACCGATCCCGGTCAAGGCACCGATCCCGGTCAGGAAACCGATCCCGGTCAGGGAACCGATCCCGGAACGACCGTTATCGCCGCTTATCCGAACGTCACTTCCACGCTTGCGTTCGAACGTATCGTCGGGCGCGGGGTGGAGGTGTCGCTCTCGATGACTTCTTCCGGCTCCGAGGCGTTCAACTTCGTTTACGGCGAATCCGGCAACGTCATCTACTTCAACTCGGGCGAAGAGGCGTACTACGACGTCACCGAGGACGATTACTTTGACTTCTACGTAAAACAGGAAGGCGTTTGGACCGCGATGCGCGTCTATTACGCGGACGACGACGCGGAAGTCGAGAGTCGCGCGGAACTGATCGAGTCGTTGCGTTCCTCGGCGTGCTCCATGCTGCTTCTGGAGCAGACCGACGCCGAGAGAACGGGAATGCAGAAGACGAGCGGCACCTACCTTGGCCGTCCCGTCGACGTGTTCACCAAAACCGACGGCTATACCGTTTACGCCGTCACCGTCGATCAGGCGACCGGATTCGTTCTCTCCAACCGCTATTCGATCACGGTCGACGGGACCACGTTCTTCGTGAACAGGGACGCGACCGCGTTTGCGACGGGCGTTACCTATCGGCTTCCCGATGTGACCGTCGTGGATCCTCACGCGGGCGGCGGGGAAGAACTCGTCGCGATCACCGACGACTTTGATCCCGACGAAGCGCTTGCGTGGATCATGGATCCTGAACTCGACGGCTTCTATATCTCCTATCAGGCTACGGATACTCTGACCATGGAGTTCTCG
>CACZAZ010000063.1 GCA_902779285.1 uncultured Ruminococcus sp. | reverse complement strand
ACGGGAGGTTGCTTGCGAAAAAAAGAACGGCGTGGTATGATAGAGAGCGGAGGTGATCGGAATGGAAACCAAAGACGCGCTTTACGAGTTGAGAACGAAAAATGGGCTGTCGCAGGAGGAACTCGCGGAAAAAGTGTTCGTGACGCGGCAAGCCGTTTCACGCTGGGAGACCGGGGAGACCGTGCCGAATACCGAGACGCTGAAACTGCTCTCGAAATTCTTCGGGGTGTCGATCAACACGCTGCTCGGCTCGCCGCGGAAACTGATCTGCCAATGCTGCGGGATGCCGCTGGAGGACGGGATCATAAGCCGGGAAAAGGACGGAACACCGAACGAGGATTACTGTGAGTGGTGCTACGCCGACGGCGGATTCACCTACGGCAATATGGACGACCTGATCGACGTGTGCGTCAAAAATATGGCAAGCGAGCAGTTCCCGGCAGAGGCGGCGAGGGAGTATATGAAAAATCTTCTGCCGACTCTCGCCTACTGGAAAGGACGCGGGAAGGCGGGAGACGGGGAGACGGAAAAACTGAAACAAGCCCTGATCGACGAGTGCAACGCTCTCGGGATCGCGGGGATGCCGAAGGTGGAAGAACTCTACGCTCTGGTCGGGCGGTACGTCAATCTCGCCTACCCTCTCCCGAGCGGGACGAGCGCCGCGTTCCTCGACGATCAAAAGACCTACTTCGGGTGTCAGGTCGAGGGGGACGGCGGACGGTGCTTCGGGATGATCGGAAACGGCGACTTCCTGCTCGTGTCGAGTTACGATACGAAACGTCGCGGGTGTCGAAACACCCGCGACGTTTTTATGGGGGGAGAGTCAATCGATCGAGCCGGTCTCGAAATACGCGACGGCGCGGAGCCGGATCTTCTCGAGCAGGGCGGTGATCTGCTCCATCTCCTCGGGCGTCATCTCCGCCGTGAGATAGGCGCTCCAACTGCGGAGAGCGTCAAGGATCTCCGGCACGACCGCCTTTGCCGCGTCGGTCGGATAGAGCCGGGAAAGCCGCCGGTCGCCGTCGTCCCCCTGGCGCGTCAAAAACCCCGCCGCCTCAAGTTTCTCGACCTGGCGGGCGATATTGCTCTTGTGGATGTAGAGCGCCCGCGAGAGCGCCTCCTGCGTGATGCCGGGTTCCCTTACGATCCGAAGGATCATCGCGTACTGCGGTCCCCGGATGCCGAGAGGTTCGAGCCGCTCGCAGCGGAACGCCGCGGCGCAACGCGCCGTGACCGATACCTGCCGCATCATATCGCTGTTCATAGTCGCTCCTTTCGGGGTGAAGATTCTTTCCTTCCCTATTGTATCACAAAAAGCCGCCGAACGCAAGAGACGGGGGATAATCGGCTCGCCCTCTACATAGAATGGAGAGGAAGGGAGATGGATATGAGCGGACTCTTCTCGGTACTATTCAATCTGATCTCGGTCGTACTCGGGATCTCGACGGGACAGAACTTTCCTCCCCCGCTGCAGGCGAAAGAGGAGCGCGAACTGTTCCGCAAGATGAAGGACGGCGACCGGTCGGCGCGCTCGAAACTGATCGAACACAATCTGCGGCTGGTCTCGCATATCGTGCGGAAATACTACGCCTCGTCGACCTGCCCCGACGAGTTGATCTCGGTGGGGTCGCTCGGGCTGATCAAGGCGGTCGACAGTTTCCACCCCGAAAACGGCGCGCGCTTCGCGACCTACGCCGCAAAATGCGTGCAGAACGAGATCCTGATGTATTTCCGTTCGCGCAAAAAACTGCAGAACGAAGTCTCGATCAACGATACGATCGAGGTCGACCGCGACGGCAATCCGCTGACCTACCTCGACGTGATCCACACCGACGACACCATCGCAGAGGATCTCGACCTGAAAATACACTCGGAGCGGGCGAAGGAATACATCCTGAATCGGCTCGACAAGCGCGAGCGGACCATCCTGATCCTGCGGTACGGGCTCTCGGGAAAGCCGCCCTTGACGCAAAAGGAAACGGCGAAACTGCTGTCGATCTCG
This sequence comes from uncultured Ruminococcus sp., assembly GCA_902779285.1. Classification (GTDB taxonomy): domain Bacteria; phylum Bacillota; class Clostridia; order Oscillospirales; family CAG-272; genus UBA1740. Next base: position 7,599 of record CACZAZ010000063.1, on the reverse strand, counting down.
CGTTCGTACGTCAGCCGGATCGAAAAGAAGGCGCTCGAAACGCTGCGCCTGTCGTTCGGGGACGACGTTCATTCGTTTTCGGATACATAATCCGGGAGTTTTCGGGAAAAATGAAGGATGGAAGTTTACTTCCGAAGAAAAACGAAAGGATCAACGATTCATGATGAATGTGATCGACCGGATCGCGCTCACGCTCGCCGTGATCGGCGCTCTGAACTGGGGGAGCATCGGGCTTTTCGCCTTTGATTTCGTCTCCTGGCTCTCCGGAGGCGTCGGCACGCCGCTCGCGCGGATCATTTTTACGCTGGTCGGGATCGCGGGGCTGTGGTGCGTCTCGCTGATCTTCCGCCCGGAACACAACTTCGAGAGACAGCGCCAGCACTAAGCGAACGGCTCCGAGCGATCGGAGCCGTTTTTTGTTTCCCCGCATATCCTGTTACCGGGGAGATTTCTATTCTTTTCCTGTTTAAAACGAGGGGACGGAGACAACAATAGGAAATGCCGGGGGACGAAGGACGAATTGCCGGCGAAAAGGAGAACGGGAAATGATAAACATAAAAAGAGGAGACATCTACTACGCCGATCTGAGTCCCGTCGTCGGGAGCGAACAGGGCGGGCTGCGCCCGGTCCTGATCGTGCAGAACGATATCGGGAACCGTTACAGCCCGACGGTGATCGCCGCCGCCATCACGAGCAAACTCGGGAAGAACAAGCTGCCGACCCATATCGATATCTACGCCTCCGAGGTGGGGCTGGCGAAGGATTCGGTGATCCTGCTCGAGCAGATCCGCACGCTCGACAAGAGACGGCTGCGCGAGAAGATGGGACACCTGAACGAGAGCGTGATGGCGCGGGTCAACGACGCGATCTCGGTCAGTTTCGGTCTCGTCGAGCAGCCGACGCCGACGCGCGAACGGCAAAGCGCGCGGGTCTACACCGGAAAAGAAACGCCCAAGCCCTCGTTCGGATGATCTCCCGTTTCAAATACGACGGTTTTCGCAACCGCCCCCTTCCCTTTCGCCGCGCGCGGAAAAGGGAAAGGGGCGGCGACTTTTTTCGCGTCGGGGCTTGCATTTTTCTCTTCGGTGTGCTATAATTCCCGTATAATCAAATAGCGCGGGACGGTTCCGGCGAAAGCCGGATCAGAGGGAAGTTCGGTGCAAATCCGTCGCAACAGTCATTACCGTAATTGAGAGATCATAAGTCGGAATACTCACCGCCCAACGCGCATCCGGTCGGCGATTCTTCGCCGCAGCATTTTTGGACATGAAAAGTGCGACCTTCTCCGCGGCAGGGGGGAGTCTGCCTTCTTTTGTCGCGGCGATCGTTCTGTCGCATTTGGAGAGATCCGAATGGGGCAGTATTTTTATATAAGGAGGCGTTATGGCAGACGAAAAATTGACGCGCGAAGATTGTCTCGCCCTGCTCCGGGAGACGAGAGACCGCCTTTTGCGCGAAGGGATCGACCGCTACCCGAAACGCGCCGATTTTAAAGACGCGGAGGTCACGGCGATCAAGGCGTTTCTCGGTCCGTGGCCGCGTGCGCTCGAGCAAGCCGGCATCAAACCGCCGCGCGACGGCGACCGGCTCGAGAAGAACCGGCAAAAGCGGATCGCCGCCAAGCGGAGACGGAACGCCGCAAGAAAAGAAAAAGGAAAAACCGTCCCGGAAACAAACGAAGAATAATCAAAAAAAGAAAGAGGTACCCGAAATGAAAAGAATCCTGTCCCTGCTCCTTGTACTCGTCTGCTTTGCCGCGCTTCTCGCCGGCTGCGGCGTGACCAAGACCGACGGCACCACCTCGGTCGACACCACCGCAGTTGACACCGCTTCTGGCACCGCCGCGGAAACGACCGTTGCTGCGACCACCGTCGCCGCCGCCGATCCCGCAACCGTGTACGTCACGATCGCGGACAAGAGCGGCGCCGCCGTTCTGAAGTACGCCGAGATCAACGTGACCGACCTTGACGCAGACGGCAAACTCACCATTTTCGAGGCGCTGAAAGCCGCGCACGCGACCTGCCCGAACGGAGGCGCAAACGGCTTCGTTGCCGAGGAAGGTCAGTACGGTCTTTCGATGGTCAAGCTCTGGGGTGAAGAGAACGGCGGCTCGTTCGGCTACTACGTCAACGAGGCGTCCGCGTGGTCGCTCCTTGACGAAGTTCACGAAGGCGATCGGCTGGTCGCGTTCTCCTACACCGATACTACCGGATTCACCGATCGGCTCGCTTACTTTGCCCCGATCACCGCGAAGGTGAACGCGAGCGAGACCGTGACGCTGACCCTGACCGCGCTGATCCCCGACGCGAGCTGGAACAACGTCCCCACCCCGGTCGCCGGTGCGAAGATTTTCGTTAACGGCGCGGATTCCGGTCTTACGACCGACGCCGACGGTAAAGTCACGCTGACGCTTACGGCGGGCGTGAACGAGATCACAGCGACGAGCGAGACGATCATCCTTGTCCCGCCGTTCGCGTTCGTCACGGTCGAATAATAATGGTCAAGCGGTTCGTCCCCCCCCTGCTCGCGCTCGTTCTGCTCCTTCTCTGTCTTCCGGTCTCGGCAAACGACCCGGAAGCGACGTCGTATTACGTCGGGAGGATCGAACGCTGCAAGGGGGCGGAGACGCTCCAAGGGTGGCTGGACGGCGAGTTGACCGACAACGCCGGGAAGGGTGCGGAATGGTACGCGCTGGCGCTGATCAAACGCATGCCCGCGCTCGACTTCACAAGGTACGAGGCGGCGCTGCGCGAAACGCTCTCGTCCGGCAAGATCACGGCGCCGGCGACCAAACTGAAATGCGCTTTGGCGCTCGCCTGTCTCGGCAGTTCGCCCGACCTTGTCAAAGCGACGCTCGACGAAGCCGTGGGGCAGCACGATATGCTGATGGCGTGGGTCTTCGGTCTGCACGTCATCAACGCCGGATATACCGCAGCCGACCATACGAGGGAGGACGTGATCGGAACGATCCTCGAAAAAAAGAACGCGGACGGCGGCTGGTCGGTCACGGGGACCGTCTCCGACGTGGACGTGACCGCGATGGTATTGCAGGCGCTCGCGCCCAACCGCGATCGTTCCGAAGTTGCGGGCGTTATCGACGGGGCGCTCTCCCTGCTCTCGTCGAGGCAGCTTGCAAGCGGCGGCTTTCAAAGTTACGGCGTCGAGAACGCGGAAAGTTCGGCGCAGGTGATCCTCGCTCTGACCTCGCTCGAACTCGACGGCGCCGCCGCCAAGTTCGAGGGCGGGTACGGTCGGATCATTGCGGGGCTTACGCAATTTGCGACCGAATCCGGGGGGTTTTCGCACGAGATCGGCGGGGACGTCAACGAACTCGCCACCTCGCAGGTCTATCTCGCTCTGTCCTCCGTCCTTGCGGCGCGGGGCGGCAAATCGTCGGTCTATCTCCCCGACGTCGCTCCGGATTCGTTTCACGCGACGGTTTCGAATCGGCATTTTCCGTTCGCCGTCCTCTATATCGCGGTCCCCGTCCTGTCGGCTTCGATCGCGGTCCTGTTCGTTCTCCGCAGAAAAAAAGAATTCGCCTCGGTCGTACCCGAGGGAGCGCCCGACGATACCCCCGACGGAGAGCCGAAATAATCGTTTTGCCTTCCCTTTTTTCGCAAAATGCTCTTGACAAAGTCCCCGCCCTATGCTATAATAGCGGGTGCTTGAAAGAGAGCATATCTGGGTGTGGCGCAGTTGGTAGCGCGCTACCTTGGGGTGGTAGAGGCCGCACGTTCAAGTCGTGTCACTCAGACCAGAATCAGCCGATGGGCGTTCGCCCGTCGGCTGATTCTTATTTGTGCGGCTTGACTTGAACGTGCGTCCGACTACCGCCCCGCGCCGAACGGCGCAGGGTGGTAGGGTGAGCAAGTCAAAACGCTCCGGTGGATCGTTTTGACGAAGCGATACCCCCAAAAGAACCCTTTTGAAGGAGTGAGCCGGCGAGCGACGCGCAAAAGGGATTCGACGGGGGAGGGGCAACGCACGTTCAAGTCTGTCGCAGACTCGTTTTTCACTTAATGAATACCACCTCATCCGTCGCTTCGCTCCTCCGTCTCTCGCCGTTTCATAGTCGAGCAAGTCGCGCGACAAAACAAAACTCCGCCCCGCAGGGACCTGCGGGGCGGTTGTTATTTCTTGTGATTCTAAACGGCGAAAGCGTTCAATTCCCCGCAATCGCCCCGATATGGTCGATGATGAACCTTTGGGCGTCGGCGGTGTAATGGATCTGGTCGTATTCGCCCCAACTCCCCGTTCTCCGAACGGTGATCAAGCCGAGCTCCCTGCCCTTGTCGGTCGGGAGCTTGAAGCGTTTTCCGTCCTCGCGCGTAACGTAAGCGATCGCGTCGATCGTGACCAACCAATTCACGATTCGGGTTATGGAGATCGGCTTCATATTATTCTCGTTCGCATAGTTGCGGAGTTTGCGCGCAAATAAGCTGATCTGTAAGGGCTCGACGGAGATAAGTTCGTTTTCCGCCGTCTCGTTCGAAATTGCGAACGGCGCCTTCGGCTCCGGGCGGCGGACCTCGCTGACTTTGCCTCTTTCGCAGATCCGGCGCAGCACGTCGGATACGAAAAAGAGGCAGCGGGAGATCCGGACGTTGTTGACGAGATCCCCCTCCGGAACGGGGGCGTCGTCCAGCGGATTGATCCCCTGCGCCATTTTGTCGATAAAAGTCTTCGCATACGCGATCTTTTCGATTTCGGTCATAGCGATTTTTCCTCCCGAAGCGTTTTTTTCGATTCCGTTTGATAAGAAACTGCGCCCCGGTTTCCCGAAGGGCGCGGTTTCGTCAATCGTCGTAGCCCATGTAGGTCATCAGAACGGTTACGAACTCTTTCGCGGTCATTTCGGAATCGTAGCCGGACGTCGGGATATCGACCTTTTCCGAAACGAGTTGGATCTCCACCTCTTCGGTGTCGGTCTCGCCGTAGTTCATGTGCGTATTCGCGGTCATTTTGCAACGGAAACCGTCTTCCGTGACGACGGCGTAGATCTCGCCCTTTTCGGTTCCCCACTCCTCCGTTTTGTCGTAGACCATCTTGATCTTGTCGCCGTCAACCGAGATCGTGGCGTCCTCTACTTCCGCCAGATCCTCCAGCGCATCTTCCAGCTCGTAGAACACGTCCTCGGCGCCGATCGAACCGGTCATATTCTGGAGGGCGTAAAGCCCGTCGGTCTTGATCTGCCCTTTGAAGGAGTAAGCGTCCTTTTCGGGCGCGGACGCCTTGATCTCGACCAGCGTCGTACCCTCCCCGACGTCGGTGTACGCCTTGAGCGACAGTTTATAGGCGCCGTCCTTGGTCGCGCGCTTGACGGTCACTTCCTCGTACGTCTTCATACTGTCGGGATCCGAGAAGTCGGAAAGAGTCGTGCCGGAGACCTCGGTTTTGTCGCCGGTGTCGTCGTCGATCGTCACGATCGAGAAGGTGCTCTTCATGCTCTTGCCCTTGATCACCTCTTCGAGTTCGTAGAGGCGGTCAAGATACTCCTCCGCCTGTTCCTCCGAGATCTCCTCGTAGTTGCCCTTGTAGGGGTCGCCGCAGGAGGTCAGAACGAACAGAAGAACGAGGATCGCCGCGAGAAGAAAAGAAAGACGTTTTTTCATTGTGGGATTCCTCCTTAAAAGTAACAGATTCGCTATTATTATACCTTTTCAGCCAAAAGATGTCAAGGGGCGGGCTTGGAACGCGCCCCAAATCATCTCTTTGAAAACAATCCTCTCTTTTTTCTGAAATCAATCCCGAAAAACTCTTTGGATTCATCAAGATTCAGGATCAAACAATCTCTTGCTTTTTTTGCCTCCAATGTTTCCGGAAGTTCCTTCATAATACGGTCCGCTTCATAGGTTGCCCCGGTATAAAAGCGCAACTCATTACTCCTTGCCCGGATAACAAAGGATTTCTTGCTGACTCTCCAAGCATTTTGAATGGTCTTGATCGCATACTTTGCGGTAACGTATTCACTAAAATAGTTCTCAAGCGAAAGTTCCCGCACATAGTCCGGAAGACTATCCGTATTCTCTTGAATAATGGCAAGCAATACTTTGGAAGACCAATTAAGGATATCGGGCGCATTGGATTTTTCCTGCCGCATCTCGTCAACAAGAGAAGGTACCAAATCCATCATTCTTGACAAATACTCTCTATAGAGCGCGGTTCCGATCTCGCGCTGAACGGTACGAACGACGTTGCTTTTCATTGTCTCCGTATTGGTCAATCCGGCTTCGACTCTGCAAATGACCGTTCGTCTTATGACTTCAGGCGCAACCGCTTTCACGTCTTCATTCGCGCTGATCACGACCGCAGGATAATCCGTCATGTGTTCCGCGACACCGAAATCGTCGGTTTTTATGCTTTCGATCGCGTGCTGATTGAATCGTGCGTTCGTCAAATCGTCAACAATAATCGGCGCTCCTTTGACCTGCCTTTTCAGGTTTTCTATGGTCGTCCGGGTAAACTCGGGCGCTTGCATTTTGGGCTTCTGCCCTATCATCATTTTAAGAAGCGTTTCCAGAAAGCTGGTTTTCCCCGCTTTACTCTGTCCATACACCAACCCAAATACCGGATAGGGCAATTTGTTTTGGTCATATCGCGTTGCCCATTCACGCATTGTCGCCATAAAGGGAGAACAGAAAAACCAGTTTGCAAACTCATAATACCTTTGTTGCATTCCTTCCCAATCGCCGTGAAACTGTTCGTATCCTTTCATATACTCTATAAACAGATTCACGTCACGAGATATTTCTTCCTTTGTAGGCAACAACACCAACGGTTGCCCGTTTAATGTAACCTTATGATCCTCAACGTTGACTACAAGTTCCGGACAAGCTCCCGTCAGTTCTTTTTCCCGAACGATTTCTTGCGTCCTTTGACGTTGCATCTTCACAATTTTGTCCGGGGTCAAGAGAATCTTGCCTTTTTTATCGTCGGCTTTGGGAAGAATTCTTTTTACCGCATTTGCACTTTGGTCAACCCGGAGTTGGAACTCGATCAAGTCCTTGTTATCTTCCGGAACTATCTCAAGCACTTTATTAACCTTCGTAGTTTCGGAAACCGGAAGTTTATCGATCCCTTCCTCCAAATCCGATTCTTCAACTGCTCCCCGGGAAATTTTATCTGTGCAAGAATTTTTCAACGAGTCGAAAACTTCATAATACCAGTCGTATGCTTCCTCTCCATCCATATAGCAGATGTTCTCACGCTGACCCCCGCGAAACGCACCGGACGACATATTCGCAGAGCCCATAATAACTCGTTTTCGACCGTCTTTAGACGACAACAAATAAATTTTTTCATGCGAGAGTTGACGCCTTGCTACATAAAACCGAACCGTGCCTTCATCCAATCGATCAAGAAGCTTCTGCTTCTTCACAGACTTCGTTTTTCTCATCTCGTCCATAAAGGCACTTTGATACGCCATAACGCTTTGCAGAGAAAACGACATCACGTTCTCGTTCCCAAACAAGACCTCCGCTTCTTCAAACAAGGAAAGCAAATCACAAACGAAATCCAAACCGGAAGAATAGGTGATCGCGCAAAGACGATCATATCCGGAAAACAATTCCTGCCAAGAAACTCTCTCGGCACTTA
>CACZAZ010000062.1 GCA_902779285.1 uncultured Ruminococcus sp. | reverse complement strand
GAAAGCAAGAGGAAAAAACACAGAACCGCCTGTTTCCTGTTCGACATATTTTCCTCCCGGAATCATTCACCCTGCCATTTGAAAAACGTCGGATCACCGAGCAGCAGGATCCTGGTGACCTCGTAATCCCGCATCAGGTCCGGGACCGTTAAGTCCTGGCCGAAAAGATTCTCGAATTCACGCGGATCCACGACCAGCGTATGATTGAAATGGGAAGCGATCAGCATATTGACGGCGTTGGAATAGGAATTGCTGACGATCAGGATGTTTTCCTTCTCCGGCTGATCCGTCCAGAAGTGAACCAGGCCGGTATCTCCGCCGTAAAACTCCGCGTAATGATTGGACAGGCTGAACGGATTGGTGACTTCTCCGCCGAAATATGAATCGGCTTTTCCATAGGAATTCCGCCGGGCCTGATTGATCCGGACGATCATGTCCGGATACTCAAACCGGTAGACCGTAAAAGGTTCATTTCCATCGTTCCGTCCCAATTTTCTGAGGTAGGAACCGTTAAACACAAAGGGAAATTCCACCGTTTCAACCGGCTGCAGTAGCGGTTCATCCTCACCCAGGATCATCCGGATGATCTCCGCGCGATGGGGACGCTCGACGGCGCCTACTCGCTCGTTCTGATGTCCACAGCGAAACTGATCTGCGCCCGCGACCCCTACGGTTTCCGTCCTCTCTGCTACGGCAAGACCCCCGACGGCGCGTATATCGTCGCGTCGGAGAGCTGCGCCCTCGCCGCCGTCGGCGCCTGTTTTATCCGCGACGTGATGCCGGGCGAGGTGCTGATCTTCTCCCGCGACGGGGTCGTATCGCGCCGGGAGCGCTGCGGGACGAGACCGAAAAAACTCTGCGTTTTCGAGTATATCTACTTCGCGCGCCCCGATTCGGTGATCGACGGCCGCTCGGTCCACGCGGCGCGGATCGACGCGGGACGGATCCTCTCCGAAACCCACCCCGTCACGGCGGATCTGGTGATCGGGGTGCCCGACTCGGGGCTCGACGCCGCTCTCGGGTACAGCCGGGCGTCGGGGATCCCGTACGATATCGGGCTGATCAAGAACAAGTATATCGGACGGACCTTCATCTCCCCGGACGGCAGAGCCGATCAGGTGAACATCAAACTCTCCGCCGTCGAGGAGGTCGTGCGCGGCAAACGGATCGTTCTGATCGACGATTCGATCGTCCGGGGAACGACCTCGGGACGGATCGTGTCGCTGCTCAAACGCGCCGGGGCGCGCGAGATCCATTTCCGGGTTTCGGCGCCGCCGTTCCTTTATCCCTGCTTCTACGGCACCGACGTCGACTCGCGCGAAAACCTGATCGCCGTCAGACACACCCCCGCCGAGATCGCCCGGATGATCGGCGCCGATTCGCTCGGGTTCTTTCCGACCGAACGGCTGAACGAACTCACGGGCGACCGCCGCTTCTGCCGTGCGTGCTTCGACGGGAGATATCCGACGAAAACGCCGGAAGACACGCGCAAAAACCGTTTTGAAACCAAACTGTCCGAGCGAAAAGAGGAATAAAGTTTTGATAGAGAGACCCGACAGAAAGATCATACTCGAAGACGGAGAAGAATACCTCGGCTTCGGCTTCGGGGCAAACGCCGACCGCGTGCTGGAGATCGTTTTCAATACCTCTGTGGTCGGTTATCAGGAGATCCTCTCCGACCCGTCCTATACCGATCAGGCGGTGGTGATGACCTATCCCCTGATCGGCAACTACGGGATGGCGGCGGACGACTACGAGACCGAAACGCCGACCATCGGGGCGCTCGTCGTGCGCGAGTATAACGACGAGCCCTCCAACTTCCGCGCCGAAAAGACGCTCGGCGAGGTGATGAAAGCGTACGGCGTCCCCGGGATCGCGGAGATCGACACCCGGAAACTGGATCGCTCGATCCGCGATCGCGGCAGCCGCAAGGCGTACCTCTGTTCCGCGGACGTCCCGCTCGAAAACGGGCTGCGGATCCTGCGGGATACCGCCCTGCCGAAAAACGCCGTGCCGCGGGTGTCCTGCCGTGCGCCCTACAAAGTCGGGGAGCCGGGATCGCGCTTTCACGTCGTCGCCGTCGACTGCGGGATGAAAACCAACATCGTCCGCTCGCTCGTCGCGCGGGGCTGCCGCGTGACGGTCGTGCCGTGGAATACGGCGGCGGGGGCGATCCTGTCTCTTTCGCCCGACGGCGTTTTCCTCTCGAACGGACCGGGCGACCCGACCGACGTGCCCGAAACGATCGGAACGGTCAAAGGGCTGATCGGGCGCGTTCCGATCTTCGGGATCTGCCTCGGGCATCAGATCCTCTCGCTCGCCTACGGCGCCGCGACCTATAAACTGAAGTTCGGGCATCGCGGTGGGAATCACCCGGTGCTGGATCTTGAAACGGGGAAGATCGAGATCTCCTCGCAGAACCATTCCTACGCCGTCGACGAAAAGAGTCTTTCGGGTACGGGTCTTACCGTCACGCACCGCAATCTGCTCGACGGAACGGTCGAGGGGGTGGCTTGTAAAAAAGACGGTGCTTTCAGCGTTCAGTACCACCCGGAGAGCGCCCCGGGACCCCGCGACAGCGGGCGTCTGTTCGACCGTTTTATCGCCTTGATGGAGAGCAAAAAGAATGCCTAAAAGAAACGATATCAGAAAAATACTCGTGATCGGCTCGGGACCCATCGTGATCGGGCAGGCGGCGGAGTTCGACTACGCCGGAACGCAGGCGTGTCTCGCGCTCAAAGAGGAGGGCTACGAGGTCGTTCTTTGCAACTCCAACCCCGCGACCATTATGACCGATACCTCGATCGCGGACAAAGTGTATATGGAGCCGCTCACGCTCGAGTATATCGCGAAGATACTCCGCTACGAGCGCCCCGACGCCATTCTTCCCGGCATCGGCGGTCAGACCGGGCTGAATCTCGCGATGCAGCTCGAAAAGAAAGGCATCCTCGACGAGTGCCGCGTGGAACTGCTCGGCACCAGGAGTGAGGCGATCGAAAAAGCCGAGGACCGCGAACTCTTCAAGGAACTCTGCGAGAGTATCGGCGAGCCGGTCATCCCCTCCGAGATCACCTATTCGGTCGACGAGGCGAAAGCCGCGGCGAAACGGATCGGCTATCCCGTCGTCCTGCGCCCCGCGTTCACCCTCGGCGGCACGGGCGGCGGGTTTGCCGATACCGAAGAAGAACTGCTCGACCTCGCCCCGAACGCCTTCGCCCTGTCTCCCGTCCGCGAGGTGCTGATCGAAAAGAGCGTCAAGGGGTACAAGGAGATCGAATACGAGGTGATCCGGGACAAGAACGACACCGCGATCACCGTATGCAATATGGAGAACCTCGATCCCGTCGGCATCCACACCGGCGACTCGATCGTCGTCTGCCCGTCCCAGACGCTCACCAACAAGGAATATCAGATGCTCCGCGACAGCGCCCTGAAGATCATCCGCACGCTCGGGATCGAGGGGGGCTGTAACGTGCAGTTCGCGCTCGATCCGCGCTCCTTCCGCTACTATCTGATCGAGGTCAACCCCCGCGTCTCGCGCAGTTCGGCTTTGGCGTCGAAGGCGAGCGGCTATCCCATCGCCCGCGTGTCCGCTAAGATCGGGGTCGGGATGACCCTCGACGAGATCAAACTCGCCAACACCCCGGCGTCGTTCGAGCCCGCGCTCGACTACGTCGTTACCAAACTGCCGCGTTTCCCGTTCGACAAGTTCGCGGACGCGAACAACACCCTCTCGACCCAGATGAAGGCGACCGGCGAGGTGATGAGCGTCGGACGCACCTTCGAGGAAAGTCTCCTGAAAGGCGTCCGTTCGCTTGAGATCGGGGCGTACCACCTGCGTCTTCCGAAGTTCGACGAGACCCCGACCGAGGCGCTGACGGACTATATCGGGATCGGCACCGACGACCGGATCTACGCGATCGCGGAACTGCTCCGGCGGGGATGCGGCGTCGACCCGATCGCGGACAAGACCGGGATCGACCTCTTTTTCCTCCGCAAGCTGAAAAAGATCGTCGACGCCGAAACGCTTTTGAAAAACCTGCCGTCCGACCCCGACGCGCTCCGGTACGCCAAACGGATCGGCTTTTCGGACCGCGCGATCGGCGACCTGTGGGGGATGACCGAGCGCGAGGTCTTCGATCTGCGGACCGAAAAGGGGATCGTTCCGGTCTACAAGATGATCGACTCCTGCGCCTCCGAGTTCGACAGTTACATTCCGTATTTCTATTCGACCTACGAGGAGGAGAACGAGGCGCAGGTCGAAAACCGGAAGAAGATCGTCGTGCTGGGCTCGGGACCCATCCGCATCGGGCAGGGGGTCGAGTTCGACTATTCGACGGTCCACGCGGTCAAGACCATCCGCGGGGCGGGCTATGAAGCCATCATCATCAACAACAACCCGGAGACGGTCTCGACCGACTATACCTGCTCCGACAAACTCTATTTCGAGCCCTTGACGGTCGAGGACGTGATGAACGTCCTGACGCTGGAAAAACCCGACGGCGTGATCGTCACCCTCGGCGGGCAGACGGCGATCAACCTTGCCGATCCCTTAAAAGAACGCGGCGTTCCGATCGTCGGCACCGACTGTGACGCGATCGACCGCGCCGAGGACCGCGACCTCTTTGAAAAACTGCTGCTCTCGCTCGGCATCCCGCAGCCCGAGGGCAGGGCGGTCACGAGCATCGAGGAGGGGATCGGGGCCGCCCGCGAGATCGGTTATCCCGTCCTCGTGCGTCCGAGTTTCGTGCTCGGCGGGCGCGCCATGCAGATCGTCGCCAAGGAAGAGGCGATGTGGGACTATCTCAAAACGGCGGTCGAGGTCGACCGCGACAAACCCGTGCTCGTCGACCATTACGTCCGAGGCAAGGAGGTCGAGGTCGACGCGGTCTGCGACGGACGGCGCGTCTTCGTCCCCGGCATTATGGAACTCGTTGAGCGCACCGGCGTTCATTCGGGCGACTCGATCAGCGTCTATCCGTCCTACTCGCTCTCGCAGAAGGTCAAGGATACGATCCTCGATTATACCGAAAAACTCGGGCTCGGCATCGGGATCGTCGGGCTTTACAACATCCAGTTCATCGTCGATCCCGAGGAACGGGTCTATATCATCGAGGTCAACCCGCGTTCCTCGCGCACCGTTCCGTTCCTCTCGAAAGCGACGGGCTTTTCGCTCGCCGATATCGGCACGCTCGTCTCGCTCGGCGTCTCGCTGGAAGAGCAGGGGATCACCGAACGCTACCCGAAGGAAAAGGGGCGGTACTACGTCAAGGTCCCGGCGTTCTCGTTCACCAAACTGCGCGGGATGGACGCCTACCTCTCCCCCGAGATGAAATCGACGGGCGAGGCGATCGGCTACGACAAAAAACTCCACCGCGCCGCCTACAAAGCGATGATCGCCGCCGGACTGACCCTGAAAAACTACGGCACCGTCCTCGTCAGCGTCGCGGACGAAGACAAGGAGGAGACCGTCCCGCTGATCCGCCGCTTCTACCGGATGGGCTTCAATATCGAGGCGACCACCCTGACGGGCGAGGTGCTGCGCGAGAACGGCATCCGCACCCGCATCCGGCACAAACCGAGCGAGGGGAGCGAGGAGGTACTCGACTCGATCCGCGCCGGCTACGTCAGCTACGTCATCAATACCCGCGCGATCAAATCCGGCGTCCACTACGGCGACGGCGTCGCCATCCGCCGCTGCGCGGCGCAGAACAATATCACGATGCTGACCTCGCTCGACACCGTCCGCCTGCTCCTCGACGTCCTCGAGGAAGTCACCCTCGGCGTCTCCACCGTCGACGCCGAATAAAAAAACAGCCGCGCTTGTAAAAGCGCGGCTGTTTTTTGGGGAGAGCAAGTTCGACGCCTACGCGGGGAACGCGGACCGCGAAAAGATACCGAAGGTCGGATTCGAACGCCCCGCAGGCGGCGCTACCACCGTCTCTCGCCCGACGGAGAGGAAAGGAGATCTTTTTCGGATGGCGAGAGACCTGGAGTTTTCGCCGCTCCGCAACGAAAACTCGGGTGGTCCGAAATACGCCGAGCCCACCAACAAGAGCGGCGCCCTTGCGGACGCCGCTCTTGTTGGTGGGGGAAGGTGGATTCGGACCACCGAAGTCAGAGACAACAGATTTACAGTCTGCCCCCTTTGGCCACTCGGGAATTCCCCCGTTTTCGGTTGGTTCCTTTCGGAACAATAGGATTATAGCAGACGCGGCGGGAATTGTCAAGATGTTTTTCAAAAATGTTTCGGAAATGCGCGAAAAGCGGGAACGGACGGCGGGGACGACCCGGGAAAAGCAAGGGCGCTCCCCGCCCGCGGTCAATTCAGCGCAAACGGCGGTCAAATCCGGGTATTGTAATATGACGCGTTCTGTATTATAATAGAAAAGGCGAAACGACGGTCCCTCCGACGGAATACGAACGATCGCAACGTTCCACCCGCGGGAAGGGAAAAAGACAGGAGAAAACGAAATGATTTTTGCAACGCAAACGCAGCGCCCGGCGGAGGTATTCGGTCTTCCGGGAGGGGTCAGATTGCTCTGCGAGGCGGGATACCCCGCGCTCGATCTCTCGCTGAACGTCGACAAGATCGAGGAACTGCCCTCGAAAGGGGAGCAGGAAGAGGCAAAAGAGATCGCCAAAAGTTTCGGCGTCGTTTTCAATCAGGCGCACGCCCCGTTCGGCTACCAGAAGTTCGTCCGGGTCTTTCAGCCCGAACTTTGGCGCGTTTTCGAGATCGTCTCGAATTTCGGCGTGGGGCAGATGGTCGTCCATCCGCTGCAGCCGGGGCGCTACTACGGGCACGAAAAGGAGATCTTTGATCTCAACGTCGAGTTCTACCGCAACTTGACGCCGCTCTCGGAGAAGTACGGCGTCAAGGTCGCGATCGAGAATATGTGGCAGTACCATCCCGTCAGCCACCGGATCGTCGACGATATCTGCGCCGACCCGCGGGAGCTTGCCGATATCTACGACGCGCTCGACGATCCCGATCATTTCACGGTCTGTCTCGATATCGGACACGTTCCGCTCTGCGGCCGCGAGCCCGAGGACGCGATCCGGATCATCGGTCACGACCGGCTCGGCGCTCTGCACGTCCATGACGTCGATTACGTTAACGATCTGCACGTCTTACCCGGCTTGGGCAGGATCAAATGGGACCCCGTCTGCCGTGCGCTCGGGGAGATCGACTACAAGGGCGACTTCACGCTTGAATCCGACAACACTTTTATTCCTTTCGAGCCGGAGTTCTATCCCACGGTCGCCCGCTTTATGGCGGATCGCGCTCGGTTTCTATCCGAGAAGGTCGATTCCTGCCGCGCAAAGTAAACGTGATCTCTCCCCGCTGCGGTCCGAACCGAAAGGAGAAAGAGATGCTGTATTCCTATTCCGTCACCCCGCTCAAAGAGGATCATTTTGCCGAGCGGTGTGCGGATATCGTCGACCTTTATCGGAAGGGCGTTATCACGATGCCCCTCTTTGAAATGGTGCTGGTCCCGGAGGGCGACCCGGAGAGAGACAAGGCGGGGGCGTACGCAAAGTCCTACGCCCGCTACCGTGACGCGCTCGAAAGGGAAGGCGTCCCCTCGGGGATCCTCGTGCAGGCGTCGCTCGGGCACGGCTACGACCTCGTGCTCGCGCCGTTTACGCGTTACGAAAATCTGACAGATGGGGAATCCGTCCCGGTCTACTGTCCCGAGGACCTGCGTTTCATCGAGCATTTCCGGGGGATTTTACGCACTTTGGCGAAGGAACGCCCCAAGGCGATTATGCTCGACGACGATTTTCGGATGATCGTCCGTCCGGGACGGGGGTGCGTCTGCCCCTATCACGTCGCGGAGTTCAACCGCCGCGCGGGAACGAATTACACAAAAGACGAGCTACGCGAAGCCATTCTGAAGGCGCCTTTCCTCGACCCGCAGGCGCTCTTGTTTGAAGAGATCCAGAGGGATACGCTGATCAAGGCGGCGAAGGCGTTCCGGGAGGCAATTGACGAAATTGATCCGACCATTCAGGGGATCAACTGCACGTCGGGACATTTCTGCGACTCGGTGATCTTTACCAACCCGATCTTCGCGGGCAAGAACAATCCGACCGTCGTTCGCGCCCCGAACGGGTGCTACGCCCCCATCACACATCGCGGTTTCAGCAACGGTATGCGGCAGGGGGCGATCTGCTCTGCGCGCCTGAAAAAGCACGGGATCAAATACGTACTTGCAGAGACCGATACCATCCCTTACAACCGCTACGCCAAGAGCGCGGCGTACCTGCACGCCCACTACGTCTCCTCGTTGCTCGAGGGGATGAACGGCGCGAAGCACTGGCTGACCCGCTTCACCGCGTTCGAGCCGGAGTCGGGCAGGGCGTTTCGCGAGATCCTTTCTCAAAACGTCAAACTCTACGAACGCATAGCCAAACTCGCCCGCAAGATCCGCTGGATCGGGATGAACAGCGCGTTCATCGAGCAGGAACATTACGATTTTCGCGCCGAACGCTACGGGAGCAGATGGCACGACAACTGTTTCGTAACAGAGAATCTCGAACGGATGGGACTGCCGTTCTATTTTTCGGAGACTTTCTCCGGTGCGACCTTCTTCGAGGGGACTCTTGCCGCCGATCTTTCCGACGAAAAGATTGAGGAGGCGTTCGCCTGTGGTTCGGTCTTTGCCGACGGCGTTGCCGCCGCGGAACTGGTAAGGTGGGGCTATGGGGAACTGTTCGGCGTGACCGTCTCCGACGACCCGGGGCGTGTCTCGGGCGAGTGCTTTGATCTTGAGGGGCAAGTAGCCTGTACCGCTCAGAAAAAACCGAAAAAACTGACCGTCAAAAACAAAGCGGTCCGGGTCCTCTCTTACAACTACGAAAACGACTGCGGACACGTGCGGATCCTTTCCCCCGCCGCGGTGCGGTTCAT
>CACZAZ010000061.1 GCA_902779285.1 uncultured Ruminococcus sp. | reverse complement strand
CAAAGCCGGAAAGGGTGCGTAATGAGTTTTCTTCAGGAAGGTTTTCTCGCCCGGATCCTCGCGTCGGGCGCAGCGGGCGACGAACTGTTTTTCTTTTTCATCAAACCGGTCTCCATCCTGCTCTGCTGCGTGGTGATCCCCTATCTGCTCGGCAGCGTGAACAGCGCCATCATCGTCTCGAAGGCGCTGTTCCGCGACGATATCCGCGGACACGGGAGCGGCAACGCCGGCGCGACCAATATGTACCGCACCTTCGGTGCGAAGGGAGCGATCCCGACGGTCGCGGGCGACGTTCTGAAGAGTTTTCTCGCGGTCCTTGTCGGCGGGCTCTGCTGCGGATTCTGTTCGGTCGGCGGCTACTCGTTCGCGCCCGACGATCCCGCGCTCTTCGTCCTTTCGGTCGGGTCGAATCCGATCGTCGTCGGCACCTACCTTGCCGGCGTGTTCTGCATCCTCGGGCACGTGTTCCCGGTCTTCTACCGCTTCAAGGGGGGCAAGGGCGTGCTCAGTTCGTTCATCGTCGCCCTGATGCTCAACCGCTGGATCGCCCTGCTCCTGTTCCTGATCTTTGTGATCATCGTGGCGTTCACCCGCTATATCTCGCTCGGCTCGACGGTCGGGGCGGCGCTCTATCCCGTGTTCCTCTCCCCCGTCTTCCGCGCCGCTTTCAACGGGCTCTACCCGCCGGTCTATATCGTTCTGTTCGGCTTTTTCATCGCCGGCATTATCGTTTTGAAACACATCCCGAACATCAAGCGGATCATAGATCACGAGGAATCGAAGTTCTCTTTCCGACGCCCGCCGATAAGCGGAGAGGAGCCCGGGAAGACGGAGGATAAGCATGACGAAAAGTAAGCGGGACGGTATGGCGGAACTTGTCCTTTTGACGGCGGAGCGGGAACAACTCCGCCGTTTCGTGCTTTCAAAACCCGCAAACGCCGATCTCCCGAAGAAGGTCTCCGCGCGTCTCTCGGTCAGGCGCGGAAGGAAGATCCTCTTTTTCGAGGAATCGTATCCCGGCGGACGGGTGCGCCAGTTCGCCCTCTCGACCGAAGAGATCCTCCCGACCCTACCGAAAATGATGGAAAACTATCTGCAGGCGGATCTTGCGACCCCCGTCGGGGACGCCGTTCTGCTGCGCTCCAAAAAGGGGACCGAGACCCTCCGCGGAGAGGCGAATCTTCGCCGTGCGCTGGAGGCGTCGGACGGCGCGCCGCTGTTCTCGACCGTCACGAAACTCGACCGTGAGCCCCGCCGGATCCTCTCGGGCGGCGAGCCGTTTCTTGTCGCGCTCGGCGTCTCGGACGAACGGGGGCGCGTCCACGACAAGCGCCAGCCGAAATTCCGGCAGATCAACCGCTTTCTCGAACTGGTCTCGGATATCTGCGACGAGTTGCCGTCGGGCGATTCGCCGCTGCTCGTCTACGATCTCTGCTGCGGCAAAAGTTATCTCAGTTTCGCTCTCTATCACTACCTGACCGCCGTCAGGGGGCGCCGGGTCGAGATGCTCTGCGTCGATCTGAAAGCCGACGTGATCGACTTCTGCCGCGGGGTCGCCCGCGACGCGGGATTCCTTGCGGACGGCGACGGCTGCGGGATGGTTTTCCGCAGTATGGATATCCGGTGCCTGCCCCGCGACCGGACGCCGGATCTTTTGGTCTCGCTCCACGCCTGCGACGTGGCGACCGACGTGGTACTCGATACCGCCGCGGCGCTCGGGGCGAAGGTCGTACTTTCGACCCCCTGCTGTCACCGCTATCTCGACCGGAAGATCAAGGCGCCCGAACTCGCCTTCGTTACGCGCCACCCGAAACTGCGCGGCAAACTGGCGGAGGCGCTGACCGACGCCCTGCGCTGCCTTCGGCTCGAGGCGGCGGGATACGAGGTGACGGCGGCGGAACTGGTCGACCCCGACGACACCCCGAAGAACACGGTCATCCGCGCGGTTTTGCGGGGGGATCCCGAAAAGATGAAGACGGCGGCGCAGAACTACGAAGCGGCGAAAAAGTTCGTTCTCGCGGACGGCGCCGACGCTTATCTGACCGA
This sequence comes from uncultured Ruminococcus sp., assembly GCA_902779285.1. Classification (GTDB taxonomy): domain Bacteria; phylum Bacillota; class Clostridia; order Oscillospirales; family CAG-272; genus UBA1740. Next base: position 7,001 of record CACZAZ010000061.1, on the reverse strand, counting down.
TATTTGAGGGGAAAGAACATGACCGAATACCTGACATCCTCCCCCGAAGAGACCGAAGCCGTCGGGGAAAAACTCGCCCGGGCGATCGCGGAGCGTCCCTTCGCCTTCGTCGCCCTGTACGGGGAACTCGGCGTCGGAAAAACGGCGTTCGTGCGCGGATTCTGCCGCGTTTTCGGGATCGACCGGGTGAAAAGCCCGACCTTCACCGTGGTCAACGAATACCGCGGGACCAAAAACGTCTTCCACATGGACCTCTACCGTTTGAAGGACGAAGCCGACCTTCTCTCGGTCGGTTTCGACGACTATCTCGGGCGGCGGGGCTATCTGCTCACCGAATGGAGCGAAAAGATCCCCGCGGCGATCCCGGACGACGCGATCCGCGTGACGCTCTCCAGAACCGACGGGGACGCCGGGCGAAGGATCGCCGTCGCGGGCTGCCCCGAACTATCGTAAAGGAGTATCGTGATGTACGTGCTTGCTCTTTCCTGCCCCGCGAAGGGCGCGTCGGCGGCGGTGCTGTCGGACGGAGAGATCCTGTCGACTTTCTCGGCGGGCGACGCCATGACCGGCAGCGAACTTTTGCTCCCGATGGCGGAATCGGCTCTCCGTTCCGCCGGGATCGGGATGCGCGACGTGGACCTCTTCGCCGTGACCGCGGGACCCGGCTCGTTTACCGGGGTGCGGATCGGGGTCGCTTTGGTCAAGGGTCTTTCCTTCGGGCGGGGAGAGGTCTGCTGCGGGGTCAGCACGCTCGAGGCGCTCGCGGAGAACGTTCTGCCGCTGCCGGGTCTGATCTGCCCCGTGATGGACGCCCGCCGCGGCGAGGTCTACGCGGCGCTGTTCGACTCCCGCGACGGAAAAACGGCGCGTCTGCTCCCCGATTCGGCGCTGCCCGCGTCGGAACTCGCTTCGCTTGTCGCCCGAGACTATCCGGGTCGCCCGGTGATGCTCGTCGGGGACGGCGTTGCGGTCGCCTCTCCCGCGTTTGACGCCGCCGGGATCGCGCTCACGCCTCTGCCCGACGTTCTGCTCCCCCATTCCGCCGTCTCCTGCGGAAGGGTCGCCCTCCGCAAAGCGAAGGAGGGAGGCGCCGTCGACGGGGAGCGACTCGCCCCGATCTATCTCCGCGAATCGCAGGCGGAGACCACCCGCCGCTTCGGCGGAAAATAAACGAAAATACAAACCGAAAGGACGGATCGCGATATGAAACGCAAAATCTTTATCGGCGCAGACAGCGCCGGATTCCCTCTCAAGGAGGAACTGAAAAAGCACCTGCTCGAAACGGGTTGGGACGTCTCCGACCTCGGCACCGACAGCACGGCGTCCTGCCACTACCCGCTCTTCGCCGCCAAGGTCTGCCGCGAGGTGCAGAAGGACCCGGATAACCTTTTCGGCGTTCTGATCTGCGGGACCGGGATCGGGATGAGTATGTGCGCCAACAAGTTCGACGGGATCCGCGCCGCTCTCTGCTCGGATACCTACAGCGCCCGCCTCACCCGCAACCACAACGACGCCAACGTCATCTGTCTCGGCGCCCGCGTGATCGGCTCGTGTCTGGCGCAGGATATCCTCGACAGCTTCCTTTCCGCCGACTTTGAGGGCGGCCGCCACGCGATCCGCGTCGGTATGATCGCGGACATCGAACAGGGGAAACTGTAAGAAAAAGAAGACGACTGCCGCAGCACCCGCAAGCGATCCCTGCCCTGCGGGTGCGTTTTGTCCCTTTACATTCCAAACCGAACCAACGTATAATAAAAAAGGAGAAACCGCTATGAAAATCACAAACGACGTCCGCTACGCGGGCGTGAACGACCGCAAGATCGACCTCTTCGAGGGGCAATACGTCGTCCCGGAGGGGATGGCGTACAATTCCTACGTCATCCTTGACGAGAAGATCGCCGTACTCGACACGGTCGACCGCAACTTCACCCACGAATGGCTCGACAACGTGGCGAAAGCCCTCGGGGGTCGCAAGCCCGATTACCTGATCGTGCAGCACATGGAGCCCGACCATTCCGCGAATATCGTGAACTTTCTTTCGACCTATCCCGACGCGACGGTCGTTTCGTCGGCAAAGGCGTTCGCGATGATGAACAATTTCTTCGGTCGGGACTTTGCCGACAGGCGGATCGTCGTCGGAGACGGCTCGACGCTGTCGCTCGGGCGGCACGAACTGACCTTCATCACCGCCCCGATGGTGCATTGGCCCGAAGTGATCATGACCTACGACGCGTGCGACAAGATCCTCTTCTCCGCCGACGGATTCGGCAAGTTCGGCGCGCTCGACGCCGACGAGGATTGGGCGTGCGAGGCGCGGCGCTACTATTTCGGCATCGTCGGCAAGTACGGCGCGCAGGTGCAGGCGGTACTAAAGAAAGCGGCGGCGCTGGATATCGGGATCATCTGCCCGCTGCACGGACCGGTCCTCTCGGAAAATCTCGGCTACTATCTCGACCTCTACAATACCTGGTCGTCCTACGGCGTCGAGAGCGACGGGATCGTGATCGCCTATACCTCTGTCTACGGCAACACCAAAAACGCCGTTCTTCTGCTCGCGGATAAACTGAAAGAACGCGGCTGCCCGAAGGTCGTTCTGACCGACCTTGCCCGCGACGATATGGCGGAGGCGGTCGAGGACGCGTTCCGCTACGGGCGGCTGGTGCTGGCGACCACGACCTACAACGCCGATATCTTCCCCTTTATGCGCACCTTCATCGAACACCTCGTCGAGCGCGGCTACAAGAACCGCACCGTCGCCCTGATCGAGAACGGGAGCTGGGCGCCGCAGGCGGCGAAGGTGATGCGTTCGATGCTCGGAAACTGCAAGGATATCGCCTTCACCGAAACGACCGTCAGGATCACCTCCGCGCTGAACGAAAACAGCCGAAACGAGATCGCCGCCCTTGCCGACGAGCTCTGCCGCGACTATATCCAGAAGAACGGCGAGACGGCGAACAAGAACGACCTGACGGCGCTCTTTAAGATCGGCTACGGTCTTTACGTCGTCACCACGAGCGACGGCGAGCGCGACAACGGCTTGATCGTCAACACCGTCAGTCAGGTGACGAACACCCCCAACCGCGTCGCCGTCTGCATCAGCAAGCAGAACTATTCGCACCATATCGCGAAGCAGACCGGCAAGATGAACGTCAACTGCCTCTCGACCGACGCCCCCTTCTCGCTCTTCGAGAGATTCGGTTTCCAAAGCGGTCGGACGGTCGACAAATTCAAGGGAATGGACGTTCTGCGCTCGGATAACGGGCTGGTATTCCTCCCCGACTGCATCAACGCGTTTTTATCGCTGAAGGTCGAGCAGTACGTCGACCTCGACACTCACGGGATGTTCGTCTGCTCGGTCACCGAGGCGCGGGTGCTCTCGGACCGCGAGAGTATGACCTACGCCTACTACCAGCAGAACGTCAAGCCCAAACCCGAGACCGAAGGCAAGAAAGGTTACGTCTGCAAGATCTGCGGCTACGTCTACGAGGGCGACGAACTCCCCGAAGATTTCGTCTGCCCGCTCTGCAAGCACGGCGCCGCCGACTTTGAGCCGATCGGGTAACGGCGCAAAGTCAAAAACTGCCCCGCCCTTTACCCACTCCGAAAGGAGACCGATCATGCGCAAACAACTGATTTCCCTGTGTCTCATCCTCGTTCTGATCTGCTCGTTCATCCTGTCCTTTGCCGGATGCGGCGGGGCGACGGGAGATACCGCCGGCGATACTTCGACCGACGGGAGCGCCCTCTCCACCTCCGCCCAAAAGGACATGGAGACCCTCCGGCTGATCCCGACTCTGCAGGAGGAGGCGGTTGCTCCGGTCAAACAGAGTTATCCGGACGAGATTCAGGCGATCCTCGACGAATACTATCAGAAAATGCTGAAAGAGTTTCCGTCGTGGAGACAGATCCCGCGCAGGATGCTGCGGGAATTCTGCTCCGAACGTAACGGTTTCGTGAACATCGAATTCACGTTTTGCCTCGGCGGGGACGGCACCCACTGCGTGTGCATGTATTCTAACGGACCGGCAAACCCGGAAGGCCATTGGACGATCTACGAGGAGGAAAGCTTCAAAAAGTTCTATGCTTCGGGCGTCACGCAGGCGCAGATGGACTATATCCGCGACCGTCTCGCCGCGCAGATCGAAGAAATGATCGAGGAAAAGGGTCTGATCGAGCGTGAACCGGTCCGGGAATCCATCTATCCGTCCTGGTACGTTTACAACGGCGAGCTTTGCGTCAGGGCGGAATACATCGCCTTTATTCCGAACCCGCCCGAAGATCTGAAGGGATGCGGGATCGACCACGAACACCTGTTCGGTCGCATCCTGCTCGAATAACGCGCCCAAAAACGTTTTTCTGCCGATCGGGTAATCGGCAATAAAACCGCCCCGTCTTACCCGCTCCCGAAAGGAGACCGATTATGTGCAAACAACTGATTTCCCTGTGTCTCATCCTCGTTCTGATCTGCTCGTTCATCCTGTCCTTTGCCGGATGCGGCGGGGCGGCGGGAGAGAACACGACGGCGCCCGGAACATCGACCGACGGTGCGGAAACGTTCCGGCTGATCCCGGTCTCGCCGGAGGAAGCGGTCGCCCCGATAAAGAAGACCTATTCGGACGAGATCCAAGCCGTCCTCGACGAATACTATCAGAAGATGCTGGAAGAATATCCGTCGTGGGAACAGATCCCGCGCAGGATGTTGCGGGAATTCTACTCCGAACGTAACGGTTTCGTGGACGTCAAATTCACGTTTTGCCTCGGCGGGCTCAATACCGACTGCAGCTGCGAATTCTCTACCAGTCGGATCAAACCCGAGGGAGAATGGACGATCCGCGAGGACGGCTTCAAGAAGTTCTATACCTCGGGCGTCACGCAGGCGCAGATGGACGATATCCGCGACCGTCTCGCCGCGCAGATCGAAGAAATGATTGAGGAAAAGGGTCTGATCGAGCGTGACCCGGTCCGGGAATCCATCTATCCGTCCTGGTACGGTTACAACGGCGAGCTTTGCGTCAGGGCGGAATACATCGCTTATTATCCCGACCCGCCCGAAGGCGGAGACGGTTGCGGTATCACTCACGAACACCTGTTCGGTCGCATCCTGCTCGAATAACGCGCCCAAAAACGTCTTTCTGCCGATCGGGTATCGGCTGAAAAACCGCCCCGTCTTACCCGCTCCCGAAAGGAGAATCACTATGGTTCGTTCAAAAGCAGTATCCCTGATCCTTGTGCTTGCGCTTCTCTTCGTGTGTTTCTGTAACCTCGTCGGCTGTTCGCACCGGATCGCCTCGGTCGACCTGATGGCGGGGATCGAGCCGAGAGCGAGCGCCGGCGTGTCCGGGACTGCGTCCGACGGGGCGAAGGCAACCGCCGCGGACTTTGCGTTCCGGCTCTACCGCGCCTCGTACGACGGCAAAAACACCCTGCTCTCCCCGCTCTCGGTCTTCGTCGCTCTCGCTATGACTGCGAACGGCGCGAACGGGAACACGAAAACGCAGATGGAGAGCGTTCTCGGTATGACGGTCGAGCAACTCAACGAGTTCTGCGCAGTCTGTCTGAACTCCCTGACCGGGAACGACGACGTGAAACTGACGCTCGCCAACTCGGTCTGGCTGCGCGATACGGAGCAATTCGCCGTCAAACAGGCGTTTCTGCAGACCAACGCCGACGTCTACCGCGCCGGCGCCTTCCGCGCCCCGTTTGACAAAACGACGGTCAAGGACGTCAACGGGTGGGTGAAGGATCATACCGACGGCATGATCGACAAGATCGTCGACGGTTTCACAAATCAGGATATGATGCTTTTGATCAACGCCCTCGTCTTCGACGCAAAATGGGCGACGCCGTACACGTTGGATACGCAGGTCCATACCGACGACTTCCACCTCGAAAACGGGACCGTTAAGCGCGTCAGATTCCTCTCGGACACCGAGTCTCGCTACCTTTCCGACGGGGACCGTGCCGTCGGGTTCGTCAAGCCCTACGTCGGCGGACGCTACGCCTTCGCCGCGCTGCTGCCGGCAGAGGGAACTCCGGTCGCGGACTACGTCGCCTCGCTTACCGGCGAAACCGTGATCTCGATCTTGAAAAACGCGCAAAACGTCCCGGTCAAGACCGAAATGCCGAAGTTTGAATCGCAGTACGAGATCGTATTGAACGACGTCCTTTCGGGTTTGGGAATGCCCGACGCGTTCGATCCCGCCGCCGCCGACTTTACGGGGATCACCGAGAGTTTCCCCGCGTTCTGGATCGACGAGGTCCTGCACAAGACCTATATCGAGGTCGGTGAGAAGGGCACGCGCGCCGCGGCGGTCACCTCGATCAAAGGGAAAGGGGCGACCGCCCCTGATGAAAACCGTCCTCAGATCGTCGTCCTCGACCGCCCCTTCGTCTACTTTATCTACGACACGGAGACCAACCTCCCGCTCTTCATCGGCACGCTGAACGACCCCTCCTGACGCCGCGCCGCGCCCGATCCTTCATCAGCAAAGCGGCTCCGTCAGAGCGTAACCCGTCTTCATTCAAAAACAGCACCCGCGCACAAGGCGCGGGTGCTGTTTTGTTTAGAAGCGCTTAAAAATATACAAAAGCATAGAAAGAAAGCTTAAAAGTTTAGCAGAGCAGAATCCCACAAACCGGAATTTGCCTGACCGCTTCAGAGCTTCAATACGGCTACGATCTCGTCACCGTCCATCTCGCCCGTCTCCTCAAAACCGAGGGATGCGTATAGCTTTCTTGCTATCTCGTTCTCGGGCTCGTAGGAGATCCAGCAGAACTCCGCCTTGCCGCAAGGCCACGTTCTGATGAAATCCAATGTAAGTTTCATCGCTTCCCTACCGTAGCCGCGGCCCTGATAACGCTTGTCGATCATAAAACGCCAGATCTCGTAATTGTCTTTTTCAACGCTCACTCCGTCCTGATCCGCGTTCTCACCGTAGCCTATCTGGATGAAGCCGACAAGCCGTTTGTCATTGTAGATTGCGAAAGGAAATACATGCCCG
>CACZAZ010000060.1 GCA_902779285.1 uncultured Ruminococcus sp. | reverse complement strand
GGTCAAACGCTCGCCGCGCAGCCCGACGATCAGCGTCTTTTCCTCGGTGAATTCGAGATACTCGTTGTTGATCATCGAGACCAGCATCTCGCGGTAGTCCTCTTTTTTGATATGCGAGAGCGGCGGCAGGGTGAGCACCCGTTCGGCAAGATTCTTCGGGGTCTGTTCCCCGCCCGACGACAGGATGCTCATAGTCTGGTGAAACGCGAGACTGAAGGGCATCTCCTTTTTGGAGGGCGGCTCGATGAAGCGTTCCTCCGCGTAGAGCTGCACCAGAGCGATCCCGCGCAGAAGTTCCCACGGGATCAGTTTCGGGAGCGGCGTGTTGGGGAGCGCCGATTCCTCGCGGTAAACCATCATCATCTCGGGCGGCAGATCGCGCCGTCCCGACCGTCCAAGCCGCTGCAAAAACGACGAAACGGTGGTCGGCGCGTTCAACTGCGCCACGCGCTCCAGCCGTCCGATATCGATGCCGAGTTCCATCGTGACGGTCGCGCAGGTGACGGCGTTTTTCACCTCCTCGTCCTTCATCTTCATTTCCGCGTCCTCGCGGAGCGCGGCGGAGAGGTTGCCGTGGTGGATCAGAAAGATATCGTTTTCGCGCCGGTTCTTCGCGATCTGGCGGAGGGTCGCCGTCACGTACTCGGTCTCCTCGCGCGAATTGGAGAAGACGAGGCACTTTTTGTCCTTGACGGTATCGTAGAGGAACTCGTAGCCCGGGTCGATCACGGCGACGCCGGGGCGTTCCTCCTTCTGTTCGTCGTCAGCCGACGGGCGCTGTTCCTCGTTCGGATTCTGATAATAGAAATGCTCCATCCCGAGCCGCCAATGCAGTTTCTGCTGCGGCGGGGGCGGCGCCTGCGTGTTCCGTCCGCTGCCCGCGCCGAGCCACTCGGCGGCGGAGGCGAGATCCCCGACCGTGGCGGACAAACCGATACGGCGGGGGGACGAGCCGATCAGCCGCGCCATCCGGCAGAGCAGGCAGATCACCTGATTCCCGCGATCCGAGCCGATCATGGTGTGGATCTCGTCGAGGACGACGTATTTCAGTCCGCCGAAGATCCGCGGAACGTCGTTCGAGCGGTTCATCAGCATACTTTCGAGCGATTCGGGCGTGATCTGCAAAATCCCCTTCGGGTCTTTCAGCAGTTTGGTCTTATGCGACGCGCCGACGTCCCCGTGCCAGCGGGTGACCGGGATCCCGCTCGCGTCGAGCAGTTCCTCCATCCGTCCGAACTGATCGTTGATCAGACTTTTCAGGGGCGCGATATAGAGGACCGATACGCCCGCCGCACCCGCGTTCCCCGAACAAAGGTCGGAGAGGATCGGGAAAAACGCCGCTTCGGTCTTCCCCGACGCCGTCGAGGAAGAAAGGAGCAGATTGTCGTCCGAGTCGAAAAGAACGCGGGCGGCGGACATTTGCACCTCGCGGAAACCTTTCCACTCGTGACGGTAAATATATTCCTTGATAAAGTCGGGAAATCTCCCGAACAGACGGTCCGCCTCGGTCACGCGGATCACCTCGCTTTCTTACGGTAACGGGTCAAAGATCGATATCGAAGACCGAAACCTGCGGTCTTGCGGCGGTATCGCTCCCGCCGATCAGGGGCTCCGACGCGGGGATCCCCTCGTCGTCCCCACCCGAGGGCGAGCCGGTCGATTCGAGCAGTTTGTCGAAGTCGGCGTCGGGATGGTCGCGCAGGATCGATAGCAGGGTCAGATAGTCGCGGATGATCTCGCGCGGCGTCACCATCTCCTCGGCTCCGGCGCGGGCGAGCGCGCAGCGGAGGAAACGCTCCATCTTTTCGGGGGAGATCAGACTTGAGGTCCCCTCCCGCTGCTCGAACAGGATGGTCAGCCGGCGGATCAGCGCCAGCAGTTCGTTGTCCGAGAGACGGCGCAGACGGATGACGGGAGCCGACAAATTCTGATACCCCGCGTCCGAGAAACGCCCGTCCTGCAAACGGGAGCGGAGCGCCTCGTAACTGAAGAGCCCGCGCCGCGTGTCTTCAAGGAACTGCGGCGTCCCGCCGAAGATCACGCCGAGCGAACGCGCCCGTCCCTGCAAAGTATCGTTGAAGATGGCGAGCAGTTTTTCATAGTTTGCCTCGCGCGAGATCCGGTTCGGGATCTTATAGAGATTCACGCACTCGTCGATAAAGACGATCAGCCCCTTGTACCCGATCTTGCAGGAGAGGACCGCCCAGAGTTTCAGATAATCGTACCAGTTGTCGTCGTCGATGACCGAGCCGATCCGAAAGCCCAGCGCGGCTCTCGCCTCGGTCTTCCCGTTGAACTCGCCGCGCAGCCAGCAGAGACACGCCGAGCGGCGCTCCGCGTTATCCTCCGCCGTCGCGCGGAAATACTCCGCGAGCACGCGGGCGAAATCGAATCCGCCGACGTACCCCTCGAGCTCGTCGAGCATCTTGCCGACCGAGGAAACCACGCCCGAAACGAACGCGGGATCCTCCGGGGTCAGATTCCGTTCGAGCATCTCCGCCTGCAGGGTCGCGTAGTAGCGGGACAGCAGGATCGGGAGCGCCCCGCCGTCGGGCGACGCCTTCGAGGACAGGTTCTTCATCAGTTCGCGGTAGGTCGAAAGCCCCGCGTCGGAGCCGCCGCAGAGCCGTCTCTCGGGCGAGAGATCGGCGTCGGCGCAGAGGAAGCCGCGATCGGTCGCGTATCCGCGGATCAGCTGGATCAGAAAACTCTTGCCGCTCCCGTACCGCCCGATCAGAAAACGGACGGCGGCTCCCCCCTCCGCGACCTCGTCGAGGTTGCCGAGAAGCGAGGCGATCTCCTCTTTCCTGCCGATCGCGATATAGGGCGCTCCGCTGCGCGGGACGACCCCCGCGGCAAGAGAGGAAAGCAAAGTATTCAGTATTCTTTTCGGAACGTTCATACGGACTTCGTCCATTGTGCGACCTCCTCGCTGTAATCACCGATCACCGTGTAACCGTCGCCGGTGCTCTCTATCACCACGTCCCCGAACACTTCGGAGGCGCGTTCGTTGACGGTTTCGACCATTCCGTCGACCGACGTCCCGGCTCTCTCCGCCGCGCGTGCGAGACGGGCTCTGTCCCCCGCGAGAAGCGCCGCAAGGAACTCGGTCTGTTCGTTCGTTAAAAACGTATCTTCCCCGTTCTCGACCGTTTTTTGCGGGGGTTCGGACGCGGGCGGCTCGGGAACGGTCGCGGGCGCTTCGTCCTCCTGTACCAGGATCCTGGCGTTTTCCCACGACGCGCGCTCGATCTCGTCGGCGCCGGAGAACGAGATGGTGCGGTCCTCCGCGTCGTAGAGCGCCTCGTACGCCGGACGTTCGCGGGTCTGTCGTTCGAGTTTCATCTTCTCCGCGAGACGGTCGAAATAGCGGTCGATCTCCGCTTTCGCCCATCCTTCGAGATCGGAAACGGCAAGCCGGCTGCGGACGGCGAGAATGCCGCGCAGACGGTTCTCCGCGTACTTGACCGCGGCGGTGACGCGGCGGCGGAGCGAAAGCGACCCCGAGAACGAGCGGTATTCCACCGTGATCTCGTATTTGGCGAAATAGGAGCAGAGAGCGCCGAGAAACGCGCGTCTCGTCCTCCTGACCGTACCGTCACGCGTGGTCTTCTCCTCCGAGAGCAGACGTCTGACGACCGGCAGAAGCGACGCCGGGATATGCTCGGAAAAGAGCGCCGCGTTCTCCCCCGCCGCATATTTCCCCGACGCGAAGGAGTAATCCGAGAGCGCGGACAAAAGCGCCCCGAGTCCCCCGTCGGCGTCCTCCGCCGCTTCCCCGAGATAGAACTCCTTGAAATCGGTCGCGTTCATCACGGTATCCATGATCGGACGCAGTTCGTCAAGGGGACAGGAGAGCCGGTGGACGAGACAGTAATCCGCGATCCAGCCCGCAAGCTGCATATTGAGCCCCGGAAACCGCTCGCGGTAGAGCCGCCAGAGCGTGATGAGCCGCACGACCCCCTCCGCCGGCGGGATCTTGTCGGACAGGTTGATGATCTCGTAGATATAGAGACGGAGATAACTCTCGTCGCAGCGCACGCGTTTTTTCTTTGCGACCGTCTCGCGGAAATACAGGTAGTACGATTTCTGACGGGGATCGAGATGCGCGTACTGCGGCATAGAGGAGTAAAACGGAACGTAATCGCAGGGAGACCCCGGAAGCGTGGAGAACACGGTCGCGTCGCGGCGGAATTCCTCGTAGAAACGGTATCCGCCGAGCGTACGCGTCACGGTAACGCCCGTGATCAGGCGATTCTTTTCGGGAACGTAGGAGACGCTCTCCCGTCTCTGTTCGGGAAGTTCCGGGAAGGTCAGGGTCCCGTCGATCGGCTCGACGGAGTCAAGTTCCCCTTTGCTCTCGGGCTTCACGTCCGCGAACGAAACGGTATGTGAAAAGGGATGGAGAGGCGCCGTTTTCTTCTTGGGGATCAAGTCCGAAAGATCCCAGAATCTGTCTCTGTCGTCGGTCATACCGTTCCCTCCTTCCCATTCGTTCTCCGTATCACTTTATTATAGCATAATGATCGTAACTTGTCAATCAAATCATTTCCGAATTCCGAAACAATCCGAAACAAACGGAAGGGTTTGACATCAAGCGTCGATTATGGTAGAATATCGTCGAAATGAATCGAAAGGAGAACGCCGTGGAACTATTGAAAAAACGCCCGCTCGCCGCGGCGCTCTTCGCCTTTTTCGCGGGATTTTTCCTGCTCTCGAACGTCCCGTTCGTTTGGCGGTGTATCCTATTCGGTCTGTCTCTTTGCGCCGGGACCGTTCTCCTTTTTGCGAAGAAAAAACATCTGCTTCCTATCTTTACGGCGTTTCTTCTCGCTCTGGCGGCGCTTCTCGTCGCGCTGACCTCCGATCTCCCCGACTACGGGATCGGCAGGCGGAAAGGCGAGACCGTCCGTTATACCTTCCGCGCTCTGGAACAGACCGACGAGGAAAAGAACGTCTGGCTGGTGGGATCGGTGAAGGACGAAAACGGTGCGCTGTTCTGCCGGCTCTCGGTCGATCTGCCCGACGGTCTTGCCGTGGAGCCCGGAGACAAACTCACGGCGGAGGGGACGGTCGCCTCCCTTTCTGCTTACGCGCGGAACGGTCTTTACGGGCGCGGCTGCCGCGGACGGCTGCATCTTTCGGGCGACGTCGGGACCGTCGGGCATACCGTCTCGCTCCGCGCGCCGTTCGTCTCGCTTGCGAAAACCGTCCGAGATACCGTCGCCTCCCGCGTGGAGGGCGAGAACGGAGGACTGCTCGTCGCGGTGCTGCTCGGAGAGACCGAGGAACTGCCGATAGGGACTGGGCTTCTTTTCCGGCGCGCCGGGATCTCCCACGCGCTTGCGGTCAGCGGGATGCACCTCGTCTTTCTCTCCGCCGCTCTGTCGTTTCTGCTCCGGCGGCTCGGGCTTCCCCGACCCGGCGTTTCGGTTTCGGTCGTCCTGTTCGCGTTCTTCTACGCCGCGCTCGTCAACTTCACGCCGTCGGTCCTGCGCGCGTCTCTGATGCTTCTGTTCTACGAGGGCGGCTGGTTTGCGAAGCGCCAGCCGGATTCCCTGACCTCCCTTGCGCTCTCGGGCGCCGTTATGCTTCTGTTCGCGCCGTACCTTGTCGCCTCGGTCTCGTTTCTGCTCTCCTATCTCGCCACGCTCGGGATCCTTCTCTCGGCGCAGTTCATCCGCGAAAAGAAACCGAAAAAGCGCCCGCTCCCCCACTCTCTTGCGCGGAAGATCGGCTCGTACGCCTTGATGACCCTGTTCGCCGTCCTGTTCACGCTCCCGGTGACCTGCGCGCTCTTCGGAGAGGTCACGCTGCTGTCGATCCCGGCGAATCTGCTACTTTCGATCCCCGTTCAACTGCTGCTCTATCTTGCGGTCGCGGTGCTGATCCTGCCGTTTCCGTTCGTCGGAAATGCCGCCGGACGGTGCTGCAAGGTCTTTCTCTCCCTGCTCCGCAGGATCGCCGCACTCCCGTTGGCTCCCCTGTCCTTCTCGTCGAAACTGCTGACCTTCGCCGGTACTCTCCCGATCCTCGCCCTGCTTGCAGTCGCGTTCCTCGGTCTGACAAAGCGGAAACGGATCGTCCTCTGTTCCTTCGCGGGAGCGTTTACCGTCGCGGCGTTCCTGATCTTCGCCCTGCCCGTCAAAACCGACGGTCACGCCGTTCTTCTTTCGGACGGAAGCGACAGCGACCTGATCGTTCTCCGCGCGGGAAGATCCGCCGCCTGCGTGGATCTCGGTTCCCCCGACGGGATATTGCCTATGCTGGAAAAAGAATTGAAGTCCGACCGGATCGCGGAACTTGAACGCTACGTCGTCGCCTCGTACGACGAGGGGGCTGCCGACCGTTTCCGGGAGGTACTCTCCGCCGTGTACGTGCGTTCCGTAGTTCTGACCGAGCCGACGAGGTCCGAGCGAGCCGAATACGACGCCCTCGTCGGTCTGCTCGATCGGACGTCGGTCAAACGTACGTCTCTTGCCGGGAACGGATCGGTTTCGGGTTACGAACTCGGCTTCGTCAAATACGATCCCCCGACGGACGCCCCGACCGTTCCCCTTTCGCTGACGCTTGCAGCGGACGGCGATCTTCTGTTCTATATCGGAGAAACCGTCCCGATCCCGGACGAAGGATGCGACCTGCCGGACGGAACGACGGCGCTGTTCCTCGGCTGTCACGGGGAGACGCGCTACTTCTCCTTCCGGCAGGAACTGCCCGCGACGGTGAAAGCGGTCTACACGGGCAGCGAGTTCTACACGACCTGCGCGTTTTCCGGCGGATCGCCCGACCTGCGCCTGATCTGTAAAAAGCGGTTCCTCCCCGACGGCTTCGTTCCTTAAAAAAAACCCCTCCCAAAACGGGAGGGGGGTTTGATTTGTAATGGGATCAGACGATACCCTGCGCCATCATCGCTTCTGCGACCTTCTCGAAGCCGAAGATGTTCGCGCCGACGACGAAGTTGCCGGGCTTGCCGTACTTTTCGGCGGTCGCGTCGATATTGTGGAAGATACCGACCATGATCGACTTCAGTTTCGCGTCGACCTCCTCGAAGGACCAGAAGAGCCGCTGGCTCGACTGCGCCATTTCGAGCGCGCTGGTAGCGACGCCTCCGGCGTTCGCAGCCTTTCCGGGAGCGAAGAGGACGCCGTTTGCGAGGAAGTACTCGGTCGCCTCGAGGGTAGTGGGCATATTCGCGCCTTCCCCTACGGCGAACACGCCGTTTGCGACAAGCGCCTTCGCGGATTCGAGGTTCAGTTCGTTCTGGGTCGCGCAAGGAAGCGCAACGTCGCACTTGACGGTCCAGATGCCCGAGCAGCCCTCGTGATATTCGGAGCCCGGAACTCTCGCGGGGTACTCCTTGATGCGGGCGCGCTCGACCTCTTTGATCTGCTTGATCACGTCGAGGTTGACGCCGTCTTATCGTAGATGTAGCCGTTGGAGTCGCACATCGCGACGACCTTTGCGCCGAGGGTGGTCGCCTTCTGCGCGGCGTAGATCGCGACGTTGCCGGCGCCCGAGACCACGACGGTCTTGCCCTTCAGGGTCTTGCCGCGGCTCTGCAGCATCTCCTCGGTCAGATAAACGAGACCGAAACCGGTCGCTTCTTTTCTCGCGAGCGAGCCGCCGTAGGTGAGTCCGCGTCCGGTGAGAACGCCGACGTGCTCGTTGCGGATGCGCTTGTACTGTCCGAAGAGATAACCGATCTCACGCCCACCGACGCCGATATCACCGGCGGGAACGTCGGTATCCTGACCGATATGACGGTAGAGTTCGGTCATAAAACTCTGGCAGAAACGCATGATCTCGTTGTCCGATTTGCCCTTCGGGTCGAAGTCGGAGCCGCCCTTACCGCCGCCGATCGGGGTGCCGGTCAGCGAGTTCTTCAGGATCTGCTCAAGCCCGAGGAACTTGAGGATGGAAAGGTTGACCGACGGATGGAAACGAAGACCTCCCTTGTACTCCACCCACGGGACCCGGAACAGGATGGTTCTCTCGGGCTCGAGGAAGCGCTCGAGCAGACCCGCCTTCTGGTATTCGGGATGCTTCTCGAACACCGGGGCGATGGACGCGAGGATCTCGGTCGCCGCCTGATGGAATTCCGGCTCGCCGGGATTCTTTTTCTTCAGTTCTTCCAGAACTTGCTCAACGTAAGACATTGTGTTTCCCCCACTTTCAAAAAATATGAAATAATTTTAGCACAATCATTTCCGATTTTCAAGAGGGAAACTGAATGTTTTTTCTGTTTTTTCATCATTTTTCGGGGTTTTACGAATAAAAACACGCGTCGAATGAAAGAAACGATCCTCCGTCCTTCATTTCGGCGCGTTTTTCACCCGTTACGGATCGAAGAAATGCCGGTACCAGCGCGGCGCGTTGCGGTAGGGCTCGCGGAATCGTATCCGCTCCCATTCGCCCATCCCGCGGAAAACCTCGGTCCCCCCGTCGAAGGGCGCGGGGACTTCGTCCTCCGCTTCCCCGATCAGAACGTCGCGGTCGGTCGCCCGGTCGTTCGGCTCGATCCCCTCCGGGATGGTCCGTTCCGATCCGTCGGGCGCGGAGCGGAGAACGAGAAAAGGAGATCCCTCCCCGCGATCGGCAAGCCAATCCCCCGTGATCCTGTCGTATAGGATCGGCTTGTGGAGCGTACAAGCGGAGGACGGTCGGTTGTCGGAGGTGAACAAACCGTACCCGATCCGATCTCCGCGCAGATCGAGCGCGCAGTATTCGCCCGGCGCGTCCCCGCTGTCGCGGCAGAACGGGAGCGCAAGCACGCCGGAGGGAATCCCGAAAACCGGGGGCTCTCCGGCACCGTCGAGCGTTTCGGCGTGCGCGGATTTCACGATCGCGTCCCAGACCGGGAGCGGAGAACGCGGAGACCCCTCGCAGGAAACCCCGTCGGAGGTCGAAAGCACCCCGCAGAGAAGCGAAGGGGTATAGCCGATAAACCAACGGTCGCGGGCTCCCGTCGTCGTCCCGGTCTTCCCCGCCGTCGGCACGACCGAGCTGACCGTAAGAGAACGGGCGGTCCCGTACTCGACCGTCTCGGAGAGCATCCCGGTCATAACCGCGGCTTCTGCGGGAGATAAGACCCGGCGGCGATCGATCTCGTTTGCAAGCAGGAGCTCGCCCGCCCGATTCCGAACGGTGAGATAAGTGACCGCATCCGTCCGTATCCCCTCGCCTGCGAAGATCGAATACGCGTCGGTAAGTTCCCGCAGATTGACCCCGCGGGTAAGTTGTCCGAGCGCGAGCGGCG
This sequence comes from uncultured Ruminococcus sp., assembly GCA_902779285.1. Lineage (GTDB taxonomy): Bacteria > Bacillota > Clostridia > Oscillospirales > CAG-272 > UBA1740. The sequence continues at coordinate 7,779 of CACZAZ010000060.1, read as the reverse complement.
CTTCCGACCGATCGGAGAAACGGCGTCCGTTTCCGTCGGTCATATCGTCGAAAAGAGACGTGAGACCGCACTCGTTTATAAGGAAATCAAAGGACGCGTCGATCCCGAGTTTTCCGAGGACCTTGACCGCCACGGTATTCTTCGAGCGGGCGATCGCCTCGTGGACCCCGATACGCCCGTCGTATTCCCCGTTCGCGTTGCGCGGCCACGGCTCGCCGTTTTCCCACCGGACGGGCAGATCTTCAAAGACCGTCGCCCAGTTGACAAGACCCGCCCGGAGCGCCGGAGCGTAGACCGACAGCGGTTTCAGCGCCGATCCCGGAGGACGGAGGGCGTCGGTCGCGTAATGAAGCCCGCGGTTGACCGTCTTGGTCCCCGCGCCGCCGACGGCGGCAAGCACCCTGCCGCTCTTCGGATCGACCGCCCAGACCGCGAGATTCCCCCCGGCGGGATCGGATCCGCGGCAGACGCGCTCCGCCGTTCTTTGGACGGTTTTGTCGCAACAGATCTCGATCTCAAGACCCCCGCGGTAGACCAACGCCGTCGCCGCCCCCTCCGACATCCCTTTTTTCTCTGTCAGATCGCGGATCACGTCGTTGACGACCGCCTCGGTATACCACGATACGATCCTCGTCCCGGCGTCCCCCCTTTCGGATACGAAAACGACGGTCTCGGACCTCGCCGCGTCCGCCTCCCCCTTCGTCAGATAGCCGAGTTCCTCCATTTTGGAGAGGATCAGATCGCGGCGTTCCCGGTTGCGTTCGGGAAAGCGGAGCGGATCGTACCGCGCCGGGGCGTTGGTGATCGCGGCGAGGGTCGCCGCCTCCGCCGCCGTCAGTTCGGCGGGGGTCTTCCCGAAATAGAAAGACGCAGCCGCCCCGATCCCGTAACACCGGTTTGCGAGCGGGATGACGTTCAGATAAAAGGTCAGGATCTCGTCTTTGTCAAAGCGTTTTTCAAGCCGCAGGGCGCGGAGGATCTCGCGGATCTTGCGCTCGCTTTTGACGTCGTTCTCGCCCGACACGTTCTTGACCAACTGCTGGGTGACGGTCGACCCGCCGAAGGGCTCGTCGAATCGGAAAACGTAATTGAGAAACGCCTTCCCCGTCCGGAGCCAATCGACCCCGTGGTGACGGTAAAACCGCTTATCCTCGATGGCGATCAGCGCGTGGCGCACGACGTCGGGGATCTCGTCCGACGAACACCATATCCTGTTCTCGGCGGCGTAGACCGACTCGTATTCCTCCCTGTCGAGGGTAAAAAGCCGGGTGGTCCCGACGTTTGAGATCTCTTCGAGCAGGGCGACGTCCTCCTCGGGGTCCAGCCCCGCCGCCGCCCGCGCAACCGTCACGAGAAGGACGAGAAGACACAGGGCGGCAAGCGAAAGCCCGACCGTAACGAACAGACGAAAACCGTACCGACGCTTTCCTTTTGTTTTCATAAAGATCCCCCCGCAACCGTCGTTTTACCGATAGTATGCGAGGGGATCGCTTTGTTGAATCAAGCGAAATAATGCCGATTCAGTAAGTTACTTTCCAAAGGCAGAGACCTTCGGGCGGCGCCGTCACGCCGGCTTTTTTGCGTTCTTTCGACCGGATGATCGCCGGGATATCGTCGGGCTCGAGTTTGCCCGCGCCGACGTCGAGCAGCGTTCCCGCGATGATGCGCACCATATTGTAGAGGAAACCGTCGCCCGTGACCGAGATCGTGATCAGTTTTCCCTTTTTCGAGACGTTCATCCCGAAGATCGTGCGCTCCGTGTCTTTGACGTCGGATCCCTGCGCCATAAACGCGGCGAAATCGTGTTTGCCGAGAAAGTGCTTCGCCGCCTCGCGCATCCGCGGCAGCGCGTTTTGCGGGAGGGTCACGGGGTATTCCCACACCTGCCCCGAAAGGAACGGATCGGGGACGGGAGACGTGCGGATGGTATAGCGGTATTCTTTGGTCTTGACGTCGTAGCGCGGATGGAACGAATCGGGCGCGACCCGCGCCGAAACGAAAACGAGATCGGGCGGCAGAAACGGGAGCGCGGCGAGCGGCACGCGCCGGGCGGGGATCTTCGGCGCCCCCTCCGGCGGCTCGACCGTGACGCAGAAGCCCCTCGCGGAGACTCCCCGATCGGTGCGCGAACATCCGGTCACGCGGCAGACGCCGCCGAAGACCGCTTCGCACACGCGGTTCAGTTCGCCCTGGACCGTCCGCCGTCCGGGCTGGTACTGAAAACCGTAAAACTTCTCGCCGAGATAGGCGATCTTGACGAGGTACTTCATCCGACCCTGATCCCGATCGGGATATACGCGTTCCCGAGATAGACCCCGGCGAGCACGGCGGCGAAGAGAAGGAGCGCGACGGCGTCGGCGGGGGTCGACTTCAGTTTGACCAGTTTGGTCCTTCCCTTCGACCCGCGGTAGCAGCGGCATTCCATCGCCGTCGCGAGGTCGAGCGCCCGCTGAAAGGCGGAGACGATCAGCGGGATCAGGACGGGGATCAGCGCTTTGATCCGTTTGAAGGGATTACCCGAGGAAAGATCGGCGCCCCTTGCTTTCTGCGCGTTCATGATCTTCTCGGTCTCCTCCAGCATCGTGGGGATAAAGCGCAGGGCGATGGTCATCATCATAGCGAATTCGTGTACCGGGACGCGGATCGCCGCAAGGGGTTTCAGCAGCGATTCGATCGCGTCGGTCAGCGAGATCGGGGTCGTGGTGTACGAGAGCAGGACGCTGGTCCCGACGACGAGAAGCACGATGCGAAGCACCATCACGCCGGCGCGGTAGAGGTCCATATCGTAGACCGAGAGCCACTTCCATTCGAGCAGCAGCCGTCCGTCGGTGCGCGTCGACATCAGAACGTGCAGGATCAGCGTGAAGAGCAGAATGAAGAGCAGCGGACGGATCCCGCGAAGCACCACGCGGAGGGAGATCCGGCTCGAAACGACCAGAAGCACGGTAAAGAGGGTCAGCGCCGCGTAAACGAAGATATTGCGCGCCGAAAACAGGGCGACCATAAAGAGGACGGTCAGAATGATCTTGAATCGCGGATCCAGACGGTGGACGGGCGACCTTCCCGGAAAATACTGACCGAGAGTGATATCCGAGATCATCTGTTTCCTCCTTTCCCGAGGGCGCGGAGGACGGCGTCGCGGACCCCCTCGACGGTATAGAGTTTCCCTTCGAGCGGATACCCTCTTTTTTTCAGTTCGAGCGCGATCTTCATGACTTCGGGAACGTCCATGCCGGCGCGGATCAGGCGTTCGGAGTCCGAGAAGATCTCATCGGTCGTCCCTTCGGCGTAGATCTCGCCGTCCCGCATCACGACGACGCGGTCGCAGTACTGCGCCATATCTTCCATACTGTGGCTGACCAGGATGACCGTCGCGCCGTTGGATTCCCCGTAGCGGCGCAGATAGCCGAGGATCTCGGCGCGGCCGCGCGGATCGAGACCCGCGGCGGGCTCGTCGAGGACGAGGACCTCGGGCTCCATCACGAGGACCCCCGCGATGGCGACCCGCCTTCTCTGTCCGCCCGACAGGTCGAAGGGCGATTTGGAGAGCAAAGCGGGAGATAGCCCGACGCACTCCGCCGCCCGGCTGACTTTTTCTTTGATCGTTTCGGGATCGCACCCCTTGTTCCGGAGGGCGAAGCCGATATCTTTTCCGACCGTCTCGTCGAAAAGTTGATATTCGGGATACTGCATGACCAGTCCGACGCGGAAACGCACCGAGCGGATCTCTTTCGGTTTTTCCCAAATATCTTTTCCGTCGAGCAAAACCGTTCCTTTGGTCGGACGGATCAGACCGTTCAACATCTGTACGAGGGTCGATTTGCCCGAGCCGGTATGACCGATAAGCCCGGTCACGAGCCCGGCTTCAAATCCGATATTCACCGAGCGGAGAGCCGTTTTTTCAAAAGGCGTCCGCGCTCCGTAGACGTGGGTCACGTCCTTCAGTTCCAGTTTCACCATCGTCGCTTCACCCCCGTTTCCCCGAGAGCAGATCTTCGAGGGCGTCGGCGCATTCGGAGACCGTGATGCGTCCCGACGGAAGTGATACGCCGCAAAGCGAAAGTTCGTAGAGCAGTTCCGTCCCCTGCGGCGCCTCAAGACCGCAGGCGACGAGCGGCTCCACGCGGGAGAAGACCTCGCGGGGCGTTCCGTCCAGAAGGATCCTGCCGTCGCTGATGACGATGACGCGATCGGCGCGCGCCGCCTCCTCCATATAATGCGTGATGTGCAGGATGGTCATCCCGTTTTCACGGTTGAGTTTCTCCATCGTGTCGGTGACCTCCCGCCGTCCGCGGGGATCGAGCATCGCGGTCGATTCGTCGAAGATGATGCACTTCGGCATCATGGCGATCACACCGGCGATGGCGACGCGCTGTTTCTGCCCGCCCGACAGTTTGTGCGGGGCGTGACGGGCGTAGTCACGCATCCCGACGGTCTCGAGCGCGGCGTCGATCCTTGCCCGGATCTCTTCGCGCGGAAGCCCGAGGTTTTCGGGACCGAAAGCGACGTCCTCCTCGACGACGGTGGCAACGAGCTGGTTGTCGGGGTTCTGGAAGACCATACCGATCTTGCGCCGGATCTCGAAGATCTCGTCGTCGGAAAGCCCCTCGGAGGTGATCGTCTTTCCGTCTATCTCGATCTCGCCCGACGTCGGGAACAGGATCAGGTCGAGCAGTTTCGCAAGCGTCGATTTGCCCGACCCGTTGTGTCCCAGGATGGCGATATATTCACCCTCTTTTATGGACAGCGAAACGTCGGACAGCGCCCGGATCGGACGCTCTCCGTTTTCGCCCCCGTAATCGAGGGTCAGATGCCTGGTTTCGATAAAGCTGGACACGTTTATTTCCCTTTCAAGGAGATCAGAAGATATGGCGGACGCTGCCTCCGCACGGCAAAACCGAGCCGGTCTCGGTCACGGGAAGCCCGAGTTCCCCCGCCTCCGACCGTCCCCCGAATCGGCGCGCGATCCGAAGTTCGGTTATATATTTCATTGCGGAGGGGCTGAGTCCCGTGGTATAGGAATTCAGAAGAAAGAACAGCGGGTTATCCGAAAGCACGCCCGAAACCAGCGACACGAAACCGTCGACGGCTTCTTCGATCTTCCAGACCTCCCCCGTCGGTCCTCTGCCGTAGGAGGGGGGATCCATAATGATCGCGTCGTAGCGGTTGCCGCGCCGGATCTCGCGTTCGACGAACTTGCGGCAATCGTCGACGATATAGCGGATCGGAGCGTCGGAGAGCCCCGAGAGCGCGGCGTTCTCCTTCGCCGTCGCGACCATTCCCTTCGCCGCGTCGACGTGGACCACGGAGGCGCCCGCCTTTGCCGCGGCGATGGTCGCCCCGCCGGTATAGGCGAACAGATTGAGTACCTTGATCGGGCGTCCCGCAGAACGGATCAGATCGGAGAACCAATCCCAGTTCGCCGCCTGTTCGGGAAAAAGCCCGGTGTGCTTGAAGCCCATCGGTTTTATGCGGAAGGTGAGATCGCGGTAAGAGACCGTCCAGGATCCGGGGAGTTTATTCTCGCTCCACGAGCCGCCTCCGGAGGACGAGCGGCGGTAATCCGCGTCGGATTTTTGCCAGAGGGGGCTGTTCTTCGCGCCGCGCCAGACGACCTGGGGATCCGGGCGGATCAGGATATACCTTCCCCACCGCTCGAGTTTCTCGCCGTCCGAGGCGTCGAGCAGTTCATAATCCTTCCATTGATCGCAAACCCACATATCCGTTCCGTCCGTTTACTGATTGAAATAGTCCCTGAGAGCCGATCCCGCCGCCTGACCGTGACAGAGCGCGATGGCGAGCGCGTCGGCGGTATCGTCGGGCTTGGGGGGAGAATCGAGCCTGAGAAGCGAAGTCACCATTGCGATCACCTGCTTTTTCTCGGCTTTTCCGTATCCGACCACCGCCTGCTTGACCTGCGGCGGCGTATATTCGTGGATGGGCAGCCCGTTCTGCTTACAGGCGAGAAGGATGACCCCGCGCGCCTCCGCGACGGTGATCCCGGTCGTGATATTGTTCGTGAAGAACAGTTCCTCGATCGCGACCTCCTCGGGCTTGTACTTTCCGATGATCCGATTCAATTCGGAATAGATGATCTCCAGCCGGGATTCGACCGACGTATGCGCCGGCGTGTTGATATCTCCGCAGGCGATCGGTCTGAACTGTCCTCTGTGCGCCTCGACGACCCCCCATCCGACGATGGCGAGCCCCGGGTCGATGCCGAGAATGATCATCTTTCGGTCCTTTCCCGTCCGGGGTTATCCCCGTTCGCGTTCTTATCAAGTTATTTTAGCACATTTTTTCGGGAAAGTCAAAGGAAAACGCGAAAAAGTGTTTTTTCGGGAAATCCGGTTTACAAAAAGTATATTTTATGGTATACTATACAGGTAAAATGCGAAGGAGTGCGAAACTATGACGGGAACGCAAAGAAAGAACCGTTTTTCAGGAGCGGCGGACGCTGTCTGCCGGTCCCGTTTTTCGCCGTATCTGTTCTCTTTTCTTCTCTCCGCCGTCGGGCTCGGGCTGGTGTTCCTCCTTTCCCGCGGCGCTCTTTCTTACCTCTACGAAACGCAGGCGGCGGGATGGTACGGAACGCTCCGTTCGATCGGATCGGGCAACGCGCTTTCCGTGATCTCCGAGACGGAGGACCTTTCGCTCCTTTCCTTCTCGTTCAATCCCCTGAACCGTCTGATCGCGCTCTTCCCCTTCTCGTCCGCCCTTGCCGGCGTGCTGTTCTTCAACGCGATCAAGTGCGGGCTTGCCGCCGCCGCGTTTGCTTATTTTCTCAAACTGCGGGATTCCGACGATCTTTCCGCCGTTCTGTTCTCGGTCCTCTACGCCCTCTCGTCCTATTCGCTCGTCAGCCAGCTGACCGGGATCGCCGCCGACGCGCTGATCGTTCTTCCGCTTCTGCTCGCGGGGATCGAACGGATCGCTTCGCGGCGGGGGTTTGCCCTGTTTTCGGTCTCGCTCGCTCTTTGCGCCGTTCTTTCGTTCCGGACGCTGTTCGGTTTCTTCGTCTTTTCCGTCCTCTGGCTGTTCGTCATCCGTTTCAGCCGCGGGAACGTCAAGGCGAAAGCCCTGTTCTTCGATCTGTTGCTGATCGTGCTTTCGGTCCCCGCCGCCATCCTGTTCTCGGCGCCCGTCCTGTTCCCCGCGTTCGACCGTCTGCTTCTCTCGTTCCTCGACCTGTCTTTCAAACAGAGTTATAACCTGATCGAATTCTTCGGCAAGATGCTGCCCGCGACCTACGACGGGCTTTTCGGCAACCGGTTCCCGTATCTCTTTATCGGGATGCTCCCGCTGCTTCTTCTGCCGATCTTCTTCCTCTCGAAAAAGATACCCGTCCGCGAGAAGGTCGCTTTCGGCGTTCTGCTGTTCGTTCTGTACTTCACTTTCTCGGTGAACGTGCTTGCGGCGTTCTGGGATATATTCGCGGACCCGGACGGCTACTCCTACACCGCCGCCCTCGTTTTCCCCGCCCTGTTCCTTGCTATGTCCGCGCGCGCCTACGGGAAAGCCGACCGCAAGACCGAACGGGCGCTGGTCGCCGTCGCGCTGATCCTTATCGCCCTGATCTCGATCCTGCAGAAAATGGATCTTTACTACGAAACCGAGGAGGGCGTCAAAGTCGTTTGGTTCTCGGATATCAACTCGGTCTGGGTCCCTCTCCCCTTCCTTGCGCTCGGGTGCGCCGGGATCCTCGCCGTGATCCGTTACCGTGAAGCGCACCCTGAACGCCCCGTCCGTCTCGTCTCTTTCCTTTCGCTCTTTCTGCTG
>CACZAZ010000059.1:1247-10480 GCA_902779285.1 uncultured Ruminococcus sp. | reverse complement strand
CCGGCGGTTACTGCATTTTCTGCGATCTGAATATGACCTGCGGCAACGACTTCGTCCAGAACGTCGAAGCGAACGCCGATCCCGCCGACGGGACCTACACGTTCGACAATATGACCGAGGACGACACGACCGACGACGTCGATTTCTCTGCGAAGATCTGGTACAAAGCGGTCACCGAATAATCCCCTGCCCTTATCAAAAAACGCACCCCGCGAGGGGTGCGTTTTTTATTTGTGAAGGATAGAGGAAAGAGGCGAAAGATCATTCCCCGCCTAAGGTCAGAAACGCCCTGCCCACGTTGTAACCGATCTCGAGCTGATCCGCCTGGTTCCAATGCCATTGATCCGATCCGAGTCCGACGGTATTCACCTTGCCGGTATTCTCATCGTATCTTGAGATCGCGTATTGGGAATTGTCCACCACGTAACAATTCGTCACGGCGTCGGGAAGTTTCTTCTGCATCGCGATAAACGCCAGGTTGACGCTCTCCGCTCTCGGATACTCCAAGTTCTGCGTTTGCGAGATCGTGCCGACGAAGATCGGCATATCGGCGGCGCCCCGATCGTCTCCCCCCGTCATACTCCGCATGATCTTCGCAACGTCGCGGCGGATATCCGACGCGAAATACCCGAACGCCACCGCGTATTCATCCGGCTCGTTGCGGTCGTTTTCGCCCTGCATCCAGTAAAGTCCCTTGATATTGACGTTGGTATATCCGATGGAACGCAGAGAGAACAAGCGATCTTTGATCACCTCTAAAAACTCGCGATAGAGCGCCCCGGTCATACTCGCCTTGTATTCCCCGTATCGGAAGCCCAGTTTCTCCAGGGCGTAGGTGGGCGGTACCCACGTGCCGTACTTGTTGCTGGGACCCGTGGAATCGGTCACCTTGGTAAGAAGACTCGTCCCGCCGTGACCGTATTTGATAATCCCCGCGGTTTTGCCGCTCGTTTCGTTGTAAATTTCGGAGAGCGCTTTCGCAAGACCTGCTTCCGGTCCCATCTTTTCGCCGCCGCCTGCGCCGAGACCCAATTTCGTCCTGCCCCACGCGTAATCCCAAGCGGTGTAGTAATCCCCCGAATCCCAGCGCACTCTGCCCGCGAAAAGAACGTTCGTGAAACCGTTTTTGAGTTCGGGGGCAAATTCGTACGCCGCGTTTTTGTCCACGATATTCGTGTACCCGACGGCGTTGGACTGCCCGGCGACAAGATAAATATCGATCACGTTTTCCTCACTGTAAAACAACGCGTTCGGTTTGTTTTCTTCGTCATTCTGTCCCGTTGGGGTCTGTGGCGGTTCGGTCTCCTCCGTCCGAGGTTGGCTTTGCTCTTCGCTCTGCGCCTCTTCCGGTCCACTCGCCGCACAGGAAACAAGCGCGAACAGAATCAACGCCGCAAGCAACGCCGCAAGCGTCCGTTTCATCGTCGGTCTCCTTTTTCAGATAAAATCCGTTGGGATCATATCTCGATTATAGCATTCTTTGCGAGCGATTACTATTAGATATTTGCCGGAACGTATCAATTTTGTGTCACGCGAAGGGTCATACGCGGATCACGAGCAGCGCCGCGGACATATCCCCGCGATACACGATCTGCCCCGTAAAGTTGGTGGTGACGTCCTGACTCTTTCGGTAATAGCCGAGGATCTGTCCCGTGAAGTTCCGGACCTCTTTGTCGCCGTTTGACAGCGTCTTGATATAGCCGATGATCTGCCCGGAATAGGTGCGGATGGTCTCTTCCATTTGCGTTTCTCCTTTTTCTTTTTTGATCCTATGCCCTCAGGCGTCAGACCGTTTCTTCGTACGTGATCTCGATTTTGGAAAAATCGGTTCTGTCGAGCCGGATGATCACGTAGCGTTGGAAGGGTTTGGTGTCCTCTTCCACAGGGATGTGGCGTATCTTCTTCGGCTTTTCCTTTCCGAGTTCGATCTTCAGCACGCCGTCCTCAACCGACGATTTTTTTGCGCAGGTCAGGTCCCCGTCGAACGAGGGCTCGGTATAAATGACGATGATCTCGCGTTCTAAGTCCGCGTCGGGCACGCAGAACACGTACTCCGGATCGTACTCGCACCCTGCCGGCGGAGTGACGAACGCCGCGTCGTATTCCTCCGGACTATCCACGAGAACGGTCCGCGTCGCGGGCAGCGTGTAGCGGTCAACGCCCTCCATTCCCGCGGTCCAGGGACCCGAGATCAGCGTATCGGAGAGAAAGGTCTCGCGGAAGGTTTTAAAATCCCGGTCGTACTCCTCGTCGTGGTAGTACGGGTACGCGTAGGCGGCGGCGTGCAGAAGGTTACCCTGCAAGTACCGTTTGGGGTGCAGAAGATTGTCGAAAGTGAAAAAATCGCGGAGCCGTTTGAGAAAAGAAGCCATCGTACACCTCGTCGGGGCATCGTATTCCGTCGCGCTCGCCCCGCAACCATTATACCACAAAGACGGTCGCCGTTCAACCTTTTCCGGCATTCTTCACACCGTTTTTTTCCATGCTTCCCCGCCGCCGCGGCGTTCCAAGTCTTCCCCTTGAGGGGAAGATGTTGAGCGAAGCGAGACAAATGAGGTGGAGTCGGGATTCCTCAGCGATTATATCCGTCTGATTCGCGGGGGGACACCTCATCCGGCGCAAGCGCCACCTTCCCCTCAAGGGGAAGGCAAGGTACGGATGAATTGCCGCAAGCGGCGCGATACGTGCTTCGCACGCGAGATATCCTGCGGATGCGATATGCCTGAGGCGCGATATGCCCTGCGGGGCGCGGGGAGGAACGGATGAATTGCCGCAAGCGGCATGAATTGCGGGCAAGCCCGCGTGAATTGGCGCTCCGCGCCGTGAATTGCGCTGCGCGCATTATGCCTTATGACCGCCGATCTGGTTATTGCGTTCGCGGGTGGTGGCTCCCTCCTCGAAATCGGTCCCCTTCAGGATCGCGTTGCCGCCGAAGCGATGACGGAGCTCGGAGACGGTCTTGCGGAGGCGGCGGTGGCGCTCCCCGGCGTCGTCGTCCCCGAAAAAGTTCGCCTGCCGGAACGCGGGGCAAAAGATGTCGTCGAAGGAGATATTGATCCCCCGGATGGGGACCCCGGGGACCGCGATCCTTCGGAAGAGATCGAGCGCCGCGGGGATCAGATCGAGTTCGGATTCGCTCGGAGGATCGATCTTCACGCCGCCGTGGGAGGGTGGTCTTCCCTCTTTCGAGGAGTACCGGATCATCAGCGAAAGACGGGGGGTTACGCACCCGCGGTCGAGAAGATCCAGCGAAAGCAGGTCGACCATCTCGCGCAGAACGATCTCCGCCTCGTCCTCGGTATAGTCGCGCATCAGGACCTGTCCCGACGTGACGCTGCGGGATTTCGGTTTATACGCCTTGATATCGGAGATCAGCGTCGGCTCGCGCCCCCAGGCGTGGTCGATCAGAAGTTCCGCGTCCACACCGAAGGTCTTATAGAGCAGGTCCTCGGGCAGCTTCGTGATCCCCTCCATCGTGCGGACGCCGAGTTTCTCGAGCCGCTCCGCCGTGCCGGGTCCGATCCGCCAGAAGTCGGTCAGGGGAACGTGGCGCCAGAGTTTCTCGCGGTAGGTCGTCTCGTTCAGTTCCGCGATAAAATCGGGCGAACGCTTCGCCAGAATATCCATCGCGATCTTGCAGAGGTACAAATTGGAGCCGACCCCCGCCGCCGCGGGGATCCCGCTCCGCGCCCTCACCTCGGAAACGAGGAAACGGGCGAGTTCGAGCGGGGTCTTTTTGTAGGTTTTGAGGTAGGGGGTGACGTCGATGAACACCTCGTCGACCGAGTAGACGTGGATATCGTCCTTCGAGAAATAGTCGAGGTAGATCGAATAGATCTTCGCGGAGTATTGGAGATAGAGCCGCATACGGGGCGGCGCGGTGATATACTCCAGCCCTTTCGGGATCTCGTAGACCCGGCAGCGGTTGCGCACCCCGAGCGCCTTCATTCCGGGGGTGACGGCGAGGCAGATCGTCCCGCTCTTGCGTTCGGGATCCGCGACGACCAGCCGCGCGGTCATGGGATCCAGCCCACGCTCGACGCACTCGACCGACGCGAAAAAGGACTTCAGATCGATACAGATATAGGCGCGTTCCCCGTCCATTCCGGTCCCCCCCTTTCCCGCTTTTTTCCTTCGTTTTCATTATACCATTTTTCCCGGGGTTATGCAAGACGGGATCGGACGAAAAAAATGATGCGGATTTCGGAAAAACAGTTGATTCAACGAGAAAAGTATGGTATAATACAATGAAAAAATATGTGTGCACGCCCCCTGTACGCGCACGGAGCAACCCCGAACAGACAGAAAGAAGGATCGAAATGCAAGACGAACAGAGACTGCCCGACGCCGTGGAGGGATCGCCCGAAGAGCCGATCCTGCCCGAAGGAGTCGACGCCGCCGAGATGAAGCGGATCAACGGGATGAGCCGTCTTTTCGACTTTGTCGAGATGCTGGTCCTGACCGTCGTCGCCGTCCTTTTGATCTCGACCTTCCTGATCCGGCATACGCTGGTGCAGGGCGGCTCGATGAACAACACGCTCTTGAACGGGCAGCACCTTCTGATCTCCGACGTCAACTACGAGCCCGAGAACGGCGACGTGATCGTGTTCGTTCCCCTGAATACCGCGGACCGTTCCACTCCCTTCATCAAGCGGGTGATCGCCGTCGCGGGGCAGACCGTCGAGATCCGTTCGGGCGCGGTGCTGGTCGACGGGCTGGCGCAGACCGAAGATTATCTCTCTTTGAGCAAGGGAAAAAGCGATTACCCCGAGACCACCGTTCCCGCGGGATACGTCTTCGTCTTGGGAGACAACCGCACGCAATCCCACGACAGCCGCTACGACGACGTCGGGATGGTCGACGTGCGCTCGATCCTCGGCAAAGTGGTCTGCCGCGTCTGGCCTGTTTCCTCGATCGGAGAGATCAAATAACCCACGCACTTCCCCGCTCCCTAAAAAAACCGTTGAAGGAGGCGCCGGCTTATGCAATATAGAGACGAGCCCGTCCTGTCCTTCCGTCCCATCGACGCGAAGGAGTCCAAACCGCAGAACGTCAGACGCTTGGTCCGTCTGCAGATCTTCGTCGCCGTCGTTACGATCGCGCTGCTTCTGATGCTCGGGACGCTCTGGTTTCTGATCCGTCCTGTACGCATCCGCACGTCCGCTATGTCCCCGACCTATCCCGCGGGCAGGATCGTGTTCGTCACCCGCGACTGGGGGACGCCCGAACGCGGCGAGATCGCGGCGTTTACGGTCCGCGACGGAACGTCGAACGAGATCTGCGTCCGGCGGGTGGTCGCCTTTGAGGGCGAGACCGTCGAGATCAAGAACGGCACGCTCTACGTGAACGGGCTGGCGCAGGACGAGCCCTATCTCAAGTCTTCCACCGGCGCGGATCTGTCCGAGACGACCGTTCCCCCGGGATGCGTGTTCGTCCTCCCCGACGACCGCACGAACGAGACCGCCGTAGGCGCGGTGGATCTGCGCTCGGTCCTCGGGGTCGTGCGCTTCTCGCTCGGACGGAAGTAATATCCGTAATTCAAAGAAAGGAAGCCGGGAGGACCCGGACGGTAAAACGAAATGGCGCTTGACCCGATCCAATGGTTCCCCGGTCACATGGCGAAGACCCGGCGGCTGATCGCGGAATGTCTTTCGCAGGTGGATATCGTTCTGGAACTGCTCGACGCGCGGATCCCCCGCAGTTCCAAAAACCCCGAAATACTGAAACTGACCGTCGGCAAACCGAAACTGACCCTGCTGAACAAGGCGTCGCTCGCAGACCCCTTTTCAAACGACGCGTGGATCTCGTACTACGCGAAGACCGAAAACGAGGCGCTCCTGATCGACTGCGTGACCGGTGAGGGGATCGCGAAGATCGGGGACGCCGTGCGCGGGATCCTCGCGGATAAGATCGCGCGAAACGAGGCGAAGGGGATGGCGGGACGGCGGCTCTCGGCAATGATCGTCGGGATCCCGAACGTCGGCAAATCCTCGCTCATCAACCGACTCGCCGGGGGCAGACGCGCCAAAGTCGAGAACCGTCCGGGCGTGACCACGTCAAAACAATGGGTCACGACCTCGATCGGGCTCTCGCTGCTCGACACGCCGGGCGTTCTCTGGCCCAAGTTCGACGAGAAGTCGGTGGGCGAAAACCTGGCTCTGACCGGGGCGATCCGCGACGGGATCCTCGACGTGGAAACGCTCGCCATGACCCTGTGCGAAAAACTCACCGCCCTCTGCCCCGCCCTGTTCCTGTCCCGCTACAAACTCTCGCAGGACGAGACCGAGGGGCGCGACGGCTACGACCTGCTTGAGACGGTCGGTCGGAAACGCGGATTCCTCGTTGCGGGGGGCGAAGTCAATATGCGGAGAACGGCGGAAATGCTGCTCGACGAGTTCCGCTCCGCCACCATCGGGCGGATCTCGCTGGAAAAGCCTACCGGACGGACCGAGGGAGGAGACACCGGCGTATGTTGAAGAAAACCGTCCCCGACGAACAACTCGAAAACGGGCTGCGCGAAGCGGGTTACAAACTGATCTGCGGCGTGGACGAGGCGGGCAGAGGTCCGCTCTCGGGTCCCGTTGTCGCCGCCGCCTGCATTCTCCCCGCCGGGTGTGAGATCCCGGGGCTGAACGACTCGAAAAAACTGACCCCGAAGCAGCGCGACCGGCTTTTCGATACGGTGCGCGATACCGCCGTGGCTTACGCCGTCGGAATGGCGTCGCCCGCGGAAATAGACGATCTGAACATCCTGAACGCGACCATGCTGGCGATGCGCCGCGCGATCGAGGGGCTGCCGGTCAAAGCCGATTTCGCCCTGATCGACGGGAACTGCGCCCGGGGATTCGACCTCCCGCACAAGACCGTGATCTCGGGCGACGCCCTCTCGGTCTCGATCGCGGCGGCGAGCATTCTCGCAAAGGTGACCCGTGACCGCATCTGTCTTGAAAACGACCGCGAATACCCCGAATACGGGTTTGCGAAGCATAAGGGCTACGGGACGAAGGACCACATGGACGCCCTGCGCCGTCTGGGTCCGTGTCCATTGCACCGCCGCTCGTTTTTGAAGTTCCTATCGGAGGACGAAAACAAGTGAAGAAGACCGAAAAACGCGCCCGCGGCGACCGCGGCGAAAACGCCGCCGTCCGCTTTCTCCGCTTTCGGTTCTACCGTATCCTCGACCGCAACTTTCGGGCGGGGGGCGCCGAGATCGATATCGTGGCGAAGAAAGGCAAAACGCTGGTCTTCGTTGAGGTTAAGACCCGGCGCGTCGAGCCCGACGAAGCCGACCGTCTGACCCGTCCCGCCGCCGCCGTCACCCGCGAAAAGCAGGAGCATATCGTCCGCGCGGCGAAGATCCGGCTGGCAGAGCGACCCATGCCCGACTGCTCGGTACGTTTCGACGTGATCGAAGTCTACTTGGATCCGCGAAAAGACCGCGACAGAGTGATCCGGATCGAACACGTCAAGGCGGCGTTCACCGCATAATCCCGCCCGTCTCCGCATAAGAGTACCAAAAAAGCGGAGGCAAACGATAACGATGGATAAAAAAGCGCCCTTCCCGCGGCGTTTGACCCTGCTCCACGCCGATACCCCCCTGAAGATCCATGAAAACGACCTGCCCCTCGCCTCCCCCGCGCTCTCGCTCCGGCTGCCTTCCCTTTCGGGGTACGACGGCTTTCGCGTGCTTTCGGCGGTCTGGTGCCGGACGGGACGGAGCGACGGGGAGTGCCGGGGGGATTTTGTACGGATCGCGGCTTCGTTCCGCGGGAAATGTAAAGACGCCGGGATCCCGCTTGACCGCGTTCCGCTTTCGGTCGAAGACCTGCGGCTGATCGGGAACGATCTGTCCGCGCTCGACGAACTCGCAAAAGCCGGGGTGGTTTCGGCAGCCCCCTTCTGGCGGGGCGAAAACCAACTCGGCGGCGCGTGGGATACCGACAATGGGCTGACCGATCTCGGGCGGCGGGCGATCGAACGCTGTTTTGCCGTCGGATTGATCCCGGACGTGTCGCACGCCTCGCGGAAAGCGACCGACGAGATGATCTCGATGGGAGAGCAACGGAACGAAACCGTGATCGCCTCGCACGTCGGATTCGACGCGATTTGCCCGCACGGACGGAATCTGACCGACAGAGACGCCCTTCGGATCGCAAAACGCGGAGGGCTGGTCGGGATCACCTTTCACGCCCCGCACCTGTCGAAAACCGGGCGCGCGACGTTATCCGACGCCGTTGCCCATATCCTCTACGGATTCCGTCTGATCCCCCGCGCGATCGCGTTGGGCTCGGATCTTGACGGGACCGACGAACTCCCCGACGGGCTTGGTTCGTCGGACGATCTTCCAGCTCTTTCCGCCGCCCTCTCACGCGCGGGGATGGACGACAACGGGATCGACGCGGTCTTTTCGGCAAACGCCGACCGCTTTTTCAAACGATTTTGATTTTCCCCATACGAAAGGATAGAAAAATGCTTTACTCCAGCACCCGTTCCGCAGCCGGACCGTTCGTTCAGAGCGCCGAAGCCATCAAACGCGGGCTTGCCCCCGACGGAGGGCTCTATATGCCCGGAGAGATCCCCGCGATCTCGGGGACCGAACTTGAAGAGATGGCGACGCTCTCCTACCCCGAACGCGCAGCGCGGATCCTCGGCAAATTCTTAACCGACTACAGCGAGGAAGAACTGCTCTCCGACTGCCGCGAGGCGTACGGCGAGGACCGCTTCCCCGGCGGAGCCGCTCCGCTCTCGGATATCGACGGAACGACCGTCGCCCTCGAACTCTGGCACGGTCCGACCTGCGCGTTCAAGGATATGGCGCTTCAGATCATGCCGCGCCTGCTCTCCCGCGCGCTCCGCAAGACGGGAGAGATGAAGACCGCCCTGATCCTCGTCGCCACGTCGGGCGACACGGGAAAAGCGGCGCTGGAGGGCTACCGCGACGTGCGCCAGACCAAGATCCAGGTCTTCTACCCCGTCGACGGGGTCAGCCGGGTGCAGAAACTGCAGATGGCGACCCAGACCGGGGACAACGTCGGCGTGTGCGCCATCCGCGGCAATTTCGACGACGCGCAGACCGGGGTGAAACGTATCTTCTCGGACGACGCGATCCGCGAGAAACTCGGCAAAGCCGGCGTCATCCTTTCGAGCGCGAACTCGATCAACTGGGGGCGGCTCGCGCCGCAGATCGCCTACTACGTTTCGGCGTACTGCGATATGGTCGCGTCCTCCCGGAT
>CACZAZ010000059.1:0-1200 GCA_902779285.1 uncultured Ruminococcus sp. | reverse complement strand
TCCGACCGGCAATTTCGGCAACATCTTCGCCGCGTATCTGGCGAAAAGAATGGGCGTTCCCTTCGGGCGGCTGATCTGCGCGTCCAACCGGAACGACGTTCTGACCGAGTTCTTCGCCTGCGGCGTCTACGACCGCAACCGATCCTTCCATACCACGATGTCGCCGTCTATGGATATTCTGATCTCGAGCAACCTCGAACGGCTGCTTTACGTAAAGTTCGGCGCGAGGAGATGCAAGGCGCTTATGGAACAGCTGAACGCGACGGGCAGATACGCCCTGACCCACGAGGAGCTGTCCTCTCTGCGCGAGGATTTCGTCGGCTATTCGGCGGACGAAGAGAAGACCGCAGAAGCCATCCGGTACGCGTGGGACGCCGGGTATCTCGCGGATCCGCACACCGCCGTCGGCTACGCCGCGATCCGCGCCGACCGGGGCGCACGCGGACGGGCGCAGAAGATCCTGCTCGCCTCGACCGCGAGCCCGTATAAGTTCGCCGCCAACGTCTACCGCAGTCTGACCGGCAAAGAACCGCAAAACGACCTCTCGGCGCTCCGCGAACTGTCGGCTTTGACCTCGACCCCCATCCCCGTCCCGCTGCAGGGGATCGGGGAGCGCACCGTCCGCTTTACCGGATCGGTCGCCCCCGAAGAGATGCCCGCGCGGGTGCTGGAGTTCGCGGGAGTTTAAGTCAACCCTCGGTCTTCGGGCGGAAGGTCGCGCAGACCGTTTCGTCCGAGCAGGAGGCGTCGACGGGTCCCACCGAGATATGGCCCGCGACGCACTCGTTTTCCCCGTCGTTGAACTCGCAGTTCTTCACGTCGCAGGTGATCCCCTTGATCTTCCCGCAGAAGGGGACGCAGGGTTTGGTTTCGTCGTTTTTCATTTCATTCTCCTTTTCCGGCTGTTCGCCGGGGAGAGTATGCCCGCAAAAGGTGCGTTTCATTCGTTCAGCCGAAAGGAGGTGAAGGGACTTGGCGCTTTTCGCGATCTCGGATCTGCATCTGTCGACCGCAGCCGATACCGACAAGTCGATGGAAGTGTTCGGGAAAAAGTGGACCGGCTACACCGAACGGCTGGAAAAGAACTGGCGCGCGGTCGTCACGGACGGCGATACCGTGGTGATCCCGGGCGACGTCTCCTGGTCGATCTCGCTTGCGGGGACCCGGTCGGATCTCACCTTTCTGCATTCCCTGCCCTTC
>CACZAZ010000058.1 GCA_902779285.1 uncultured Ruminococcus sp. | reverse complement strand
GGTCACGGCGCCGAGCGAATCGTTCTCGGGAACGGTGGTGTAGCCGTCCTCGGAGAGAAGCATAAAGATCGGGGCGGGCGGGAATCCGCAGAGTTTCTTCATCCCGTCGACGTCCTTGATCGAGATCGAGCGGTAGTTGCGCTCCTCCGCGATCGCCTTGACCGCGAGGTAGTAGCCCGCCGCCTTCTTCATCGAATCGGGGTTCGCGGGTTTCATGAAGTGCCATTTCTTGATACGCTCTTCGACCACCTTTTCTTTCTCGGCGTCGGTGATCTTCTCGTATCTCTGCTGCATTTCGAGCATCTCGAAGGTCTCGATCTCGATCCCGGTCTTCTGTTTCAGCGAAACGCCGTCGTAGAGTGTGCCGTAGAGGTTCATATCGCGGTAGCCCGCCATACCGACCTTCTCGCTCCGCATCTCTTTGGCGGCGACGGCGGCGCGGCAGTAAGACGCAACCACGTCGCTCTTGGTCTTTTTGCCCATCACGTCGTAGACGTACTTGAAGGTGTAGCCGAGCCCCTCGAAGGTGGCGCGGAGCCCCGTCGTGCCCGCCTGATCGGCGGTGGTGACGAGACGGTCGCCCTCGTACCAGCCGCAGAGCCCCCACAGCACCATCGGCAGATGGCGGAACTGCTCGGTCACTTTCACGACCGCGTGGGTCGGGATCCAGCCGGCGACGCAGACGACGAGCGCGTCAAACGACTCGGCAGACAGACGCTTCACGGCGTCCTTCACCTGTTTTTCCTCATAATCGTCGGCGACGGGATAGACCGAAACGAGGTCCAGCCCCTCCGCTTTCAGCGCCGCCTCCGCGGCTTTGCATTTCCGGATGATGACGTCGACCGGAGTATTGACCTCTCCGAATCCTACGAAACCGATTTTTCCCATTGTAATACCCTATCCTTTCTGTTAATCAGAAAATATCGAACAAACGGTTGATGGCGTCGAGCGACTCCGAAACGAGGAGCGCGCCCGCCTCGTGACCGACGTAGCCGCTCGAAACGTAGGCGCTGTAGTGTCCGTGTTTCTCGGCTTTTTCGGTCGGCAGATAGCCGAGAGAGCCGTTGGTCAGCTGGAGGAGGAAGGTCTGCCGCGCCGCGCTGCGGGCGCGGATCTGGTTTCCGTAATCGAGGAAGAGTTCGAAGGGGTTGCTGGCGAACGCCAGATCGCCGAGCCGCACGAACTGCACCTCGATTGGAAGGGTCGAGTTGTGCTCCTGCAGTTTGTGGCGCAGGATCGTGCCGGCGTAGACGTAGAGCGCCGCGGAATCCATATAGTTCAGCGTGGTCCTTCCCTTGAAGAAATCCTTGATCGCCTGTTGGGCGGCGGCGCACTCTGCGTCGGTCACGCGGCGAAGCGGAAGAACGAGTTTTTCAACGACGTGACGGTGAACGGCGTCGGTCTTGATCTCCCCGACCTCTTCAAGCGCCATCGCGATCTCGTTGAACACGCGGCGACCGATCTTCCAGGTCCCCTTGACGTCGAACATCGAGGGGTCTGCGTCGCGGGGTTTCGGGTTGACGCGGATGACGTTCGGGTCCTTGATCGGGGTCTCGGGCTCGACCCAGCGGATCAGGTCGCGCGGGCATTGGTCGCCGGCAGGCGCGCAGAGAGGAAGCAGGAAGAGTTCCTTGCCGTATTTCTCGCGGAGCAGGATCTTGACCTTGCCCCAGTAGTCCGACGAAATGATCGAACGCTGCTCCATTACCTGCGCGGGGCAGGCGATATTGGCGACGACGCCGGTCAGTTTCTTTTCTGCGTTATAGATGAAGAGCATCTCGACGCCGTTGTCGTTTCCGCCCTCGAGTTCGGTGAAGGTCGCCGTGTCGGCGTCGCCCCACATCTTCGCGGTCCCGTCGGAATAGCAGACGCGGCGGTTCATACCGACGGCGGCGCGTCCGAATCCCGCGGCGTAACCGCCCTCGGCGCGATTCTTCCAAGCGGTCTCGACCGTCTTCGCGATCGCGGACGAAAGGTACTCTTCGGTCGCATCCGTCGACAAACAGTCGTCGGAGGTCACCTCGGGAACGTAGACGCATTCGGCGGGCTTGTACTCCATAAACATTTTGTGCGAGTTCCGACCCTGCTCGTAGGGGAACGGGATCATGGCGGGCATCGTATAGGAGTTATGGATATGTACGGCGGAAATGAGGATCTTCGAGGGATCGAGTCCCGGCGCCTTGACCTTTTTACGCACGTCAAGCAGCGTTTCGTAGGGGATCTCGACCAGATCGCAGGAAACGAAGACCGTCTGATCCCCGTCGGCGTCGATCGCGAGCGCCGTGACCGTCAGCGGAGTCTCGACCTCGTTCGTCACGCGTTCGAAAAACTCTCCCTGAAGCGCGATTTTTTCCTTCGGGGTGATGTCGGTTTCAGCCCAACCGAATTTGATCATATTTGCCTCCAAAAACAAAAAAATTCAACAGTATAATTTTACTTTATCTTTAAAGATAAATCAAGCGTTTTGCGCTTTCTCGGTATTGCTTTTCTTGCAATTCTTGCATTCCGGGAACACGGAAAGTCCCGAGGGCATACTTTGGGGAACGCCGGCAAGCCGGCGTTCCCCGAATACGTTTTTATCGGATCTTTTCGTTCATCGTCGGTCTTATTCCCCGATCGCCTCGAACTGCGCGGTGATGGTGACGTTCGCCGCGATAATGGTGTACGCGTACTCGGCGGAGGTCGATTTGATATCGTCCTCTTCGCCGTCCTCGCCCTTGATGAACCAATGGACGAATTTATACCCTTCGGCGGGGGTCGCGGTGAGGGTCACGGTTTCCCCGACCTTGCCGAACCCGGAGGAGACGGCAGCCGTGCATCCCTCGTTCGTGGAGGCGACGTCGACCGAGTAGATCTCAGTGGTGATCCGGGTCTCGGAGTTCTGGATCTTGTTGGCGTTCTGCGTGCCGTTCTCGTACTCCTCCCGCGTGGGATAGAGCGAGAAGCTGTTGCCGGTGTACTTGGGATCGACGTCGTAGGTGTAGCCGGTCGTAGTGATCTTTTCAACGACGGTCGCCTTCTCGTTCCCGTTCTCGACGGTGTCGAGCGCATAGGTCAGACCGAGTTGACCGTATTGCAGAACGGTGTGCAGCGCCTTCTCGGAATAGAGCGCGTACAGGAGTTTGATCGCCGGGCAGAAGTCGTCTTCCTGGGTCAGTTTCGTGCCTCCGTCGTCAACGTACGTGAAGGAGGTAACGGCGAGCATCCCGTTCATCAGATCGGTCTGCTTGATCAGGGGGAGCTGCGACGTCACGGAAGCGTAGACCCACCACGCACCGTCCTCTTCCAGCGTGGTGCGGTAGTTGTAATCGCCCTGGACGTCGTTCTGGATGTAGTCGGTGATATTGCCTCCGTCGGCTGTGATCCTCTCACGCAGCATGCTGGTACTGTCGTAGTCCGAAAGTTCTTTTTTCAGAGAATAATTCGCTTCGTTCGCCTTCGCCACGTTGACGCGCATATAATGGTAATTCGCCAACACGCGGCAACTGGAAACGGCGTAGATCTTCCCTCCGAGTTTCGACGCCTCGAAGAACTTCTCGGTCATCTGCTTTTTGATGAGCCGGTAGTCTTTCGAGTTGAGGTCCTCGGTCATATCGCGCAGACGACCGGCGCGGATCAGCGAAGAAAGCATCTCGTAACTTTCGATATAGATGATATCGAACTGATCGTCCCTGATCTCGGGATAGACCTCGCGGATATCCGAACCGATGCTGCCGCTGTTCTTCCCTCCCGCCTTCGCCAATCTGATCAACCAATCGGCGCTGTTCAGTTCGTTGGAGGCAGTCGTGGTTTTGTTCTGCGCCAGAGCGTCGCGGGCGGCGTCGAGATGCGCGTTGATCTCAGACGCGGTCTCCTCGCTCCAGTTCTCCGTCTTGGCGAGATACGCGGCGTTCGCGACGTAGTAGTTGAGCGCCGCCGTCAGTTTGTCGATGGTTTTCGCGTCCTCGAGTTTCAGGACGCGCTCGTATTCCGCCTTGGCTGCGTTGACCTCGGCTTCCTCCGCGACGCGGACTGCGTGCGCCGCCTCGACGGCGGTGAACTTCTGCTCCAGCCAAGCGGCGTATTGCGCGGCGGTGACGTTGGTAAACTCGACGTGGATACCGTAGTTGCTCTCGGTATAGCGGTTGAACTCCGCCTGCATACCCGAAAGCACGACCGGATCGATCGCGGCGTCGGAAACGAGGCAGAAGGAAACGCTGTAAAGTTTATCTTCCTCGAGAGGATGCATATTCATATAATCCTGGGACTTCTCGAGGGAGGTCTTCCCGCATCCCGCGAAAACGAGGCACAGCATACAACCGAGAAGAAGCACGGCGAAAATTCTCTTGATCATATCGGTATTCCTTTCCTTAACAGGCAGAGATCATACAGGTATATTTTACACCAGACAGGGGGCGATTGTCAATCGTTTTCAGAGAAATAATCGCCCGTCCCCCCTAAAAATCCGATCAGACGTCCAGATAATCCTTCAGGATCTTGGAACGGCTCGGATGGCGGAGTTTCCGAAGCGCCTTCGCCTCGATCTGCCGGATGCGCTCACGCGTGATGTTGAAGCGCCGTCCGACCTCCTCCAGCGTCCGCTGCCTGCCGTCGGCAAGACCGAAGCGGAGCTTCAGAACGTCGGCTTCGCGCGGGGTCAGCGTGTTCAGAACCGCGAGCAGCTGTTCGCGCAAGAGAGCGTAGGACGCGGTCTCGGAGGGCGCGGGGCTGTCGGTGTCCTCGACGAAATCCCCGAGATGACTGTCCTCCTCCTCGCCGATCGGGGTCTCGAGCGACACGGGATCCTGCGCGATCTTCATGATCTCGCGGACCTTGTCCGGGGTCATCCCGAGTTCCTTCGCGATCTCGTCGGTCGTGGGCTCGCGCCCGTTCTCCTGCAGGAGCTGTCTTGCGGTACGCGACACCTTGTGGATGGTCTCGACCATATGTACGGGGATACGGATGGTACGCGCCTGATCCGCGATGGCGCGGGTGATCGCCTGCCGGATCCACCAGGTCGCGTAGGTGGAGAACTTGTACCCCTTCTGGTAGTCGAACTTTTCGACCGCCTTCATCAGACCGAGGTTGCCCTCCTGGATCAGATCGAGGAAGTACATCCCTTTCCCCACGTGGCGCTTCGCGATGCTGACGACAAGCCGCAGGTTTGCCTCGACCAGTTCGTTTCTCGCCGCCTGATCCCCGAGGGAGATGCGCTCGGCAAGAAAGGTCTCCCTCTCGGGGTCGAGCAGGGGGATCTTACCGATCTCTTTCAGATACATACGCACGGGGTCGTCGATCGCGAGACCCTCCTGCGCCAGCATCTTCTCCATCTTTTCCGGCGTATCGTAGATCTCGGCGTCCTGCGCCGCCTCCTGGGCGGTCTCGTCGTTGTTCAGGACCGCGGGCTCCGCCATCTCGGGCGTTCCGTCGATCCCGCCGTAGAGCCGCTCCATTTGTTCGAGATCGTAGTCGAGATCGTCCAGTGCCTGCATCACGCCGCTGTTGAATACGTCCCCTTTTTCCTGATCCACGATCTCTTTGACGTCGATTTTTTCGTCTTTCATTTTGTACCCCTTTACGTATCGTTTCTTTTATTCTTCAGTATTTGTTCAAGCGCAGCCATGGGATCGTCGGAATCCGCCGCCCTCTCCTTTGCGACCGCCTCTTTGAGTGCGGAAACGCAATCCGAAAAGACCTTTTCCCCGTTGTCGGTCAACTGCATCCGGCGGTTGCGCATCCCGTAGATCCGCCCGATCTCCTCGGGGGTGAAATCCTCGTTCAGAGCGCTGATCTCCCAATCCCCGTCCCCGATCCGGTCTCTCACGGCTGAGAAAACGCGGCGGGAGAACGCGGTCAGGAAATCGTCCTCGGTCAAAATCGGCTGATCTTTGTGGAGCGCGGCGCGGTAGTTCGGATCGAGCAAAAGGAGCCCCAGCACCGTTTCCTCGGTCCTCGCGACGCCCGGAGTTTTGCTGAACTCGGGATTGACCCGGTCCTGATACCCCGTGATCGACTGGCGGAGCGTCTCGCCCTCTTTCTTCCTGTACTCGCGGCGGTGCCGCGCGACCGTGCGGTTGACGTCCTCGCGCAGCGATTGCGCGGGGATCGAGAACTTGTCCGCTACGACCCCGATGTAGACTTCGCGCTCCGCCGACGAATTGAATCCGGCGATCGCCTCCCGGAGTTCCGCGAGCGCCTTGATCTTCTCCTGCGGGTCGGTCAGATCGTATTTCGAGAGCGTGCGGTCGAGAGTATAATCAAACTTTGATTGGCTGCCTTCCAGCACTTCTTTGAACGCTTCGGGACCCGAGTTGCGGATGAACTCGTCGGGATCCTTCGCCCCCCGGATCTTGAGCAGCGTGACGTCGACCCCGACCTCCTCGAGCAGTTTCATCGCCTTATCGGCGGCTTTCCTGCCCGCCTCGTCCATATCGTAGGAGATCACGACCTTTTTCGAGTAGCGCGACATGATCCGCGCCTGGTCCTGCGTGATCGCGGTGCCGAGGGTGGCGACCGCCTGCGGAAAA
This sequence comes from uncultured Ruminococcus sp., assembly GCA_902779285.1. Taxonomy (GTDB): domain Bacteria; phylum Bacillota; class Clostridia; order Oscillospirales; family CAG-272; genus UBA1740. The sequence goes on along the minus strand of CACZAZ010000058.1, from coordinate 7,922 downwards.
CCGGCGGCGTGCAGGGCGATCACGTCCATATACCCCTCGCAGAGGATCAGCCGTTCGGCGCACTCGGTCCGAGCGAAATTCAGGGCGAACAGGTTGCGCGTCTTTTTGAAAACGGGCGTATCGGAGGTGTTCAAATACTTGGGCTCCGAGTTGTCGAGCACCCGCCCGCCGAACGCGATCACGTTGCCCGTAACGTCAATGACCGGGAACATCACGCGTCCGCGGAAAAATGAGAACAGATTCCCCGTTTTTTCGCTTCTTCTGGCGAACGACCCGGCGAGCAGTTCGTCGTCGGTGTAGCCGAGAGAGCGCAGATGTTTTAAAAGCGCGTCGAAGCTGTTCGGCGCGTAGCCCAGCCCGAAATGGTTGACGGTCGCCCGCGACAGGGCGCGTTTGCCGAGCAGGTATTCCCTTGCAGCCGCGGCTTCGGGGTTATCCTTGAACAGTTCGTCGTGGAAGAAATGCGCCGCCTCGCGGTTCATTTCAAGCATCCGCTTCCGGTCGAAGCGGGAACGGGTCTCGTGTACGTCGGTGTCGATGACCGTGACCCCCACCCGCTTCGCCAGAAACTCGACGGCGTCGGGATAATCAAGGTTCTCGATGCGCCGCACGAAACTGATGGCGTCGCCCGCGGCGCTGCAGCCGAAGCAGTAGAAACTGTTGGTCCCCTGGAACACCGTGAACGACGGGCTGCGTTCGCTGTGGAACGGGCAGAGCCCGACCATATTCGATCCGGCGCGTTTCAGGGTGACGTAACCCGAGATCAACTGGACGATATCGGTGCGCGATACGATCTCCTCGATCACTTCCTTCGGGATCATACGCCGCCACCTCGCCAGACGTCGGGGACGAAGAGCCGCCGGAACAGATCGACGGCGTAACGGTCGGTCATACAGGAGATAAAGTCCGCAACGGCGGTCGGAATGCCGTCGGTCTCAATGAAACCGCGGTAGAGCGGCGGGAGTTCGTCGGGGCGCTCGGTGTAGTAGCCGTAGAGCGAAACGAGCAGATCCTTCGCCTTATGTTCTTCGACCTTCGCCGCTGAATTGATATAGACGCGGTCGGTCAAGAAAGCGCGGAGCCGTTCGGTCGCCTCTCCCACCGGTTCGGTCATCACGATCTCGTTTTTATCGGAACTGCCCTCGACGACCGAGAGCACCATCCGGTTGATCCGTTCGCTGTATCCCTCTCCGAGGATCGAGAGCAGGTCGGACGGGATATCGGAGAGCGAGAGGATCCCGCCGCGGATCGCGTCGTCGATATCCGAGTTGATGTAGGCGATCCGGTCGGCAAATTTGACGATCCGACCCTCCAGCGTCTCCGCGACCGATTTTCCCGAATGGTTCAGAATACCGTCGCGCACCTCGTAGGTCAGATTCAGCCCCTCGCCGTCGTTTTCGATCCTGTCGACCACGCGCAGAGACTGCTTCGCGTGGTGAAACGCGGGATCGAAACAGGTGCGGAGCGCCTCCTCTCCGGCGTGACCGAAGGGGGTGTGTCCGAGATCGTGACCCAGCGCGATCGCCTCTGTCAGATCCTCGTTCAGGCGCAGCGCCCTGGCGATGATCCGCGCGATCTGCGTCACCTCCAGCGTGTGGGTCATCCGCGTCCGGTAATGCTCGTCGACGGGAGACAGGAATACCTGCGTCTTGTGCATCAGGCGGCGGAACGATTTGGAATGGATGATCCGGTCGCGGTCGCGCTGATACGCCGTGCGGACGGGCGACGATTCCTCGGGTCTTGCCCGTCCCTTCGATTCGGAGGTCAGCCGGGCGTACGGAGAGAAGGTCTTTTTCTCTGTTTCAAGAAAAAAATCCGGCGTCGTCATCGGTACTTCTCCTCCCTCTTTTCTTTTTCAACAATAATATACGCGCGAAAGTCGTTTTTTGCTTTTTTCGGGGCGAAATATTTTAAAATTATTTATATAATGCTCAAACGTCGGCAAAAACGGGATAAGAAAACCGCCGCGGCGAACGCCGCGGCGGGAATGAAAGATCAAGGTCCTACCGGCACGGGGGAAAACACGGTCTCTCCCCATTCGGGGAGGACGCGTCCCGCAGTCGCGTCGGTAAGAGCGCGAGAGAGGGCGTCCGCCGCGTTTTCCGGGACCGTCCCCGTGACCGTCACCCCTTCGGCGTAGGAAACGTCGGAGACGACGGCTCCCCCCTCCGAGAGAAGGGTCTGCACGCGGGGGTGGTCGGAATAGGAGAGGGCGAGCGTGAAGGTGCGCCGGGACTCCATTTTCACGATCCCGGCGTCCTTTACCGCGTCGGCAGCCGCCGTTCCGTAGGCGTGGACCAGCCCGCCCGTGCCGAGCAGCGTTCCTCCGAAATAGCGGATCACGCAGACGGCGCAGTCGACAAGATCCTTCTGCCGCAGAACGTCGAGCGTCGGCATACCGGCGGTCCCCTGCGGCTCGCGGTCGTCGGAATAGCGAGTCGTGTTCCCCGCCCGGAGACGGTAAGCGTAAACGTGGTGCCGCGCGTCGGGATAGGCGCGTTTCAGCCCCGCAAGCCACGCGAGCACGTCCTCTTCTTTTTCAAACTTTCCGGCAAATCCGAGAAAAACCGATTTTTTCTCCTCGTAGCGGGACGAGCCGTTCCCGCCGAGCGTGAGATATTCCGGCGCGCTCACGGCGTTTCCTCCGCAAGATAATCGGCAAGTTCACCCGCGGTCCGACGGTCGACCGACGCCGAAGGCAAGCACGGCGCATCGACGCCACGGTTTCGTCAAGTTTGGCGAGCAGAAGGTCCACCCCCGCCCCGGTCAAAGCCGAGATGAAGACGCGATCCCCCTCCGCGATAAAACCGGTCTCGGGACATTCGGGCAGTTCGTCGCACCGATTGAAAACGGTCAGCGTGGGCTTGTCCGACGCGCCGAGGGAGGCGAGCGTCTCACGGGTCACGTCGAGATGTTCGGGCAGTTCGGGGTCGGTCGCGTCGCAGACGATCAGGAGGATATCGGCGTATTTCGCCTCGTCGAGCGTGGAACGGAACGCCTTCACCAGATGGTGCGGCAGTTTGCGGATAAACCCGACCGTATCGGTGAGCAAAACGGTCTCCCCCGACGGGAGAACAAGACGTCTCGTGGTCGGATCAAGCGTTGCAAACAGTTTGTTTTCCGCAAGCACCCCCGCGTCGGTCAGACGGTTCAGAAGGGTGGATTTCCCGGCGTTCGTGTAACCGACGAGAGCGACTTTCAGATGACCGCTCCTGTCCCTCGCGGCGCGCATCACGGCGCGGTTCTCCTCGAGTTCCTCGAGCTGCCGTTCAAGCGACGAGATGCGTTCCTTCATGTGCCGGCGGTCGGTCTCGAGTTTGGATTCGCCGGGTCCGCGGGTACCGATCCCGCCGCCGAGCCGCGACATCTCGGTACCGTGTCCCACCAGCCGCGGCGCGGTATAGCGGAGTTGGGCGAGTTCGACCTGCAGTTTCCCTTCACCCGAAACGGCGTGGAGCGCGAAGATATCGAGGATCAGCATACTGCGGTCGATCACGTCGACGTCGCCGCCGAGATCGTCCTCCAGATTGCGGATCTGCGCCGGGGAGAGTTCCCCGTCGAAAACGACGAGCGAAACGCCGTTGTTCTCACAAAGCGTCTTGATCTCTTTCACTTTTCCCGCGCCGATCAGCGTGCGCGGGTCGGGCGATTCCTTGATCTGCGTCACGCGGGCGAACGTGCGGCTCCCGGCGGTATCGAGCAATCGCGACAACTCGTCGAGCGAGCGTTCGAGGGCGGGCAGATCGCTTCCCCGTTCCGCCATTCCGACGAGAACGGCTTCGGGGTGTATATTGGTCTTTTCGGTCATACTTTCTCCTTTCCTTTTGCGGTCGGAAGAACGAAAAACGGGGCGTCCGATCGCAAGCACGACCCGCCGTAGATACGTTCGTATCGAATCCGGAAGATCGGTTCGCCCCTCGGACAGCCCCGTCAAAAAAAGTCAGTTCCCGTGCAATTATTTGTTGCCGTTCGACATGGCAAGACGCCGCTTGAACTTATCCACGCGACCGCCCGCGTCAACGAACTTCTGTTTGCCGGTAAAGAACGGATGACACTTCGAGCAGATATCGACGGTCATATCCCCCTTCGTGGAATGGGTAACGACGGTCTCACCGCAAGCGCATTTGATCGTGACTTCTTTATATTCCGGATGCAATCCCTTTTTCATTGCCTGACACCTCTCCTTCACATAAAAATCGGGAGTATTATATCATAACGTTTCCGAAAAAGCAACCCTTTTTTCAAAAAAACATCATTATTTTATATTTTGTCCCCGATCGCCTCCCGGAGCTCCGCCATGATCTTCTTTTCGAGGCGGGATATGTAGGACTGCGAGATGCCGAGTTTGTCCGCGACCTCCTTCTGCGTCAGTTCGCGCCCGCCCGAAAGACCGTAGCGGAGTTCGATAATGACGCGTTCGCGTTCGGGCAGCCGCGCGACCGAATCCCGGACCAGCGCCCGTTCCTCCCGCTCCTCGATGGGGCGGCAGACCGCGTCCGAGTCGCTGCCGAGAACGTCGGAGAGCAAAAGTTCGTTCCCGTCCCAGTCGACGTTCAGCGGCTCGTCGAAACTGACCTCCCGTTTCTGCCCCGCCGTCTTGCGAAGGAACATCAAGATCTCGTTCTCGATACAGCGCGAGGCGTAGGTCGCGAGTTTGACGTTCTTCTCGGGGGTAAAGGTCGAGATCGCCTTCATCAGCCCCATCGTGCCGATCGAGATCAGATCCTCGATCCCGACGCCCGTCCCGTCGAACTTTTTTGCGATAAAGACCACCAGCCGCAGATTGTGTTCGATCAGACGGCTTTTCATCGCGGGGTCGGTCCTCGCCCCGAGGATCGCCTCGCGTTCCTCCTCTCCCGTCAAGGGTGGAGGGAGAACGTCCGCGCCGTTGACGTAAAAGACCTCCCGCGGGATGAAGACGAGGCGCAGAAGTTCGCGGAATCGTTTGAGCAAACCCATTCTTCCATATCTCCTTTCGTTCATTACGGTACGATCTCGGACGAAATGATCCCGTCGCAGCCCTCCGCGATCCCGTTCCGGTCGCGGACGACGCCGAGAACGATCGCCTCCTCCCGCCGTTTCCTCCCGTCCCCGATCTCGGCGCGGTCGGGACGGAATCCGTGCATCAGCCGTTTACCCGACACGGTCTGATACGGGATCAGATAGTAGCGTTTGCGCTCGTCGTAGGAAAGCGGCGGCTCGATCCCCTCCTCGGTCGTGAGCAGCGACGGCGGGACCAGCCCCTCGCACGCTTTCGCGGACAGCAGAACCACCGCCCGTCCGGTCATGGGCTCGCGCAAAAGGCACCCCGAATCGGTCATCAGCGTATAGTCGCGCGTCGTCTCCCCGACCGTGATCCGGCAGCCGACCTCCCGCGGCGCGCCGACCGACCGCAGACGCCGGGAAAGCGCCGTCAATGCCCCGGAGAGCAGGAACAGGACGAGAAAGATCAGCACCTTTCCGCCCGTATCCCCCTCGACCTCTAGCCCGCCGAACAGCCGCGTGAAGAACACGAACAAGACCGTGACCGCCCCGCCGTAAAGGAAGGAGACCGCCCAGACCAGAACGGTAAGCGAGAGAAAGCGCCGCCATCCCGGAAACCCAAGCCCGATCAGGGTCAAGACGACGCCCGCCGAAAGGACCGATACGATCTGCAAAGGATAGGTCGGGATCAGGATAATGGCGGGAACGGCGTAGAGTGCCCCGAAAACCGAGCCCAGCACCAGCCGCAGCCGTTTCATACGCATCCGGCGAAGCCGACCGACCGTCAAAAGGACGAGATAATCGGCGGAGAAATTGACGAGGAACAGCACGTCGGCGTACACCACCGGCACGGCGCATCCCCCCCTTTCCTCCGACGGCACGTCTTTTAAGACCATTCTATGCGGCGGGGACGAAAAAAGATGTCGGTCGAGCGTGCGCAGCCCCTCTTTTTCAACGACAAAAATCCCCCGACACGTCGGGGGATAAAAAAACTCCCGCGGTTTCCCGCGGGAGGTGGGTCAAGATTTACTTTTGTTCGTCGTCGGGTTTGTCGAAAGCGTCGAGCGGATCGTTCCAGAACTGCTCCTGCTCGCGCCGGATGCGTTCGGCTTCTTCCCTCTCGCGCTTCTCGCGTTCCTCGGCGGCGGCGGAGTTCTCGCGCTTGCTCTGCTCTTCTCTCTGCTTGTTGATCTCGAGAAGATCCTCCTCGGACGCGCCGTCGTCCATCAGAGCGGCGAACTGGGTGCCGTCCATCACTTCGTACTTCATCAGGAAGTCTGCGACGCGGTTCAGTTTCTCCATATTCTGCTGCAGGATCTCTTTGGCGCGTTCTTTGCCCTCGCCGACGATCCGGCGGATCTCGCGGTCGATCTTCGCGACGGTCTCCTCGGACAGGTTCTCGCCCGAACTGAAATCACGCCCGAGGAAAACCTCGTCCCCGGTGTGTTCGCCGGCGAGACAGACGGTGCCTAGTTCCTCGCTCATACCGTAGACCGTGACCATCCGGCGGGCGAGCTGGGTCGCCTGTTTGATATCGGACGACGCGCCGCCGCTGTAATCGTTGAAGATCAGTTCCTCCGCGACGCGGCCGGCGAGCGAAACGGCGATGGTCTCCTCCATCTCGTGCTTGAATTCGTACGACACGTCCCTGACCGGGGGCATCAGCGTATAGCCGCCGGCGCCCTTGCTGGTCGGGATGATCGAGATGCGGGTGACGGGATCCTGGCTCGGGAGCAGGTGGGAGACGATGGCGTGACCCGCCTCGTGATAGGCGGTCATCTTCTTGTCTTCCTCGGTGATGATCTTGCCCTTCTTTTCGGTACCGACAAGCACTTTCAGGGTCGCCTGTTCGATCTCCTGCATACCGATCAGCGTTTTGCCGCGGCCCGCCGCGAGCAGCGCCGCCTCGTTCATCAGGTTGGCAAGATCCGCGCCGGTGAACCCGACCGTGGTTTGCGCGATCCTGTGCAGATCGACGTTGGCTTCGAGCGGCTTGTTGCGGACGTGGACCTTCAGGATCTCTTCTCTGCCCTTCAGGTCGGGATAGTTGACCGTGACCTGACGGTCGAAACGTCCCGGACGGAGCAGCGCCGGGTCGAGGATGTCGGGACGGTTGGTCGCCGCCATGACGATCACGCCCTCGTGATTGCCGAAGCCGTCCATTTCGACGAGCAGCTGGTTGAGGGTCTGCTCTCTTTCGTCGTTGCCGCCGCCAAGACCGGCACCGCGCTTTCTGCCGACCGCATCGATCTCATCGATGAAGACGATGCACGGCGCGTTTTTCTTCGCTTCCGCAAAGAGGTCACGGACACGGCTCGCGCCGACGCCGACGAACATCTCCACGAAATCGGAACCGGAAATGCTGAAGAAAGGCACGTGCGCCTCACCGGCGATGGCCTTCGCCAGCAGCGTCTTGCCGGTGCCGGGCGGGCCGACGAGCAGGATGCCCTTCGGGATCCGCGCGCCGAGGTCGGTATATTTCTTCGGATCCTTCAGGAAATCAACGATCTCCTCCAGATCCTCCTTCTCCTCCTGCAGGCCGGCCACGTCCCTGAAGGTCGTCTTGCTGCCCTTCACGAGCGTCGCCCGGCTCTTGCCGAAGTCCATCATCTTCGCGTTCGCGCCGCCTCCGCCGTTCGCACGGACCAGCATGATGACCACGAAGGCCAGCACACCGACCGTCAGCACGATCGAAATGATCGTCCACACGTCCGTTTTCGACTGCACGTCGGTCATCGTCCATTTGAGCTTTGCGCCCTTGCTCTGGTACTGCATGAGCGTTTTCTGGACTTCGCCGGTATCGCCGGTAAAGAAATAGTAATTGGTCTTGTCGTTGTCGATATTGAAATAGACCGTACCGGTCGGCACGTCGGTGTTCTGTTTGATGGTCACGACCGTTACGGTATTTTTCTCCAGTTGGTCGATGAACTCGCTCAGAT
>CACZAZ010000057.1 GCA_902779285.1 uncultured Ruminococcus sp. | reverse complement strand
GCACATCCTGTACCCGGGCGATAATCCCCGCCTCCTGCAGGGCTTTCTGCTTTCCGGTCTCGAACGCCTCGTCCGCGTCCGGCCCAGCGGAGCGCACGTGAATTCCGTCCTCCCGCCGCTCGGAGGAGGTGTGCAGGGTCGCGTTCCGCGCCTTGAGCGACAGAAGCCGCGCCGCACAGATCATACTCTCCTCGCGGATCTCGTCGAGCAGTTCGCTCTGCAGCTGTTTCGCGACCATTTGTCCCGTCGAACTGACCTGATAATACGCGACGCCGTCGACCTCGTCCCCGATGATGTGTCCGTCGTCGAGCAACTCGGAAAAGCACTCCGCGAAATCGAAGCCGCCGACGTACCCGGTCTCGTGGACGATCCGGCTGATGGTGTCCATATCGAGGGGATACTGCAGATTGTCGAGCAGGAAGAGGATGAAGATCTTAACGTCGGTCTTGTCCCAGAGTTCCCTCTCGTTCTTCTTTTTCATATCGACTCCCGCGTCTTTGTCAAAAGGAAGACGCTCTCCTTTTCGGTTTCAGAGAAAATCGGGGGGCGGGGCGCCCCACCGGAACCGGTGTGGGCGATCCCCGCCCGCAGGGATCGTTTATCCGCCGTGACGGACCGTCAATCCTCGTCGTCCCCCTCGTTTGCGGGGGCGGCGGTAGGCGCCTTGGTCACGACTTCAAAGTATTTCTCGAAGTTCTTCTGTTTGGCGGAGGTGAAGGACACGAAACCGTAGCGGTCGACCGACAGCCCCGAGATCTCCGAGTTCGAGAGATACGCTCTCTGGTTGAAGAGCAGCGGGATCACCGGCATATCGGCAAGCAGGATCTGTTCCGCCTCGTGGAGCAGCGCGTTGCGGGCGGTGAGGTCCTTCTCGGCGTACGCGGCGGCCATCTTCTCGTCGAACGCGGCGGAAACGTAGTGCATCCGGTTGCCGCGGAGGGTGTAGGACGGCTCGTTCGTGTTGTTGATCAGTTCTTCGTAGGTCGGAGTTCCCGGCACGATGGGAGCAGCGTCCATACCCGAGCCGTTCATCTCGGAGGTGAAGGTCGAGAGAACGGCGAGCGCGTTGGTCGAGTACATCTGGTAGTCGATCGCGAGAACGTCGAAATCGCCGGTCTCGAACTTCTGCTGCACTTCGTCCTCGTAGATCGCCATCGCGTTTTCGTCGGTCGCGTCGACCGGGACGCCGGTGGCGGAGTCGATGGTCTTATACTCGCTGGTGACCGCCTCGAGCGTCACGGTGTAGCCGAGGGCTGCCCACTTCTCCTGCGCGTACTCCGCGATCGCCTGACTGATCGTGTCGTCGTAGTAGGTCAGGGTGAAACTGCCGCTCCCCGCCGCGGCGGACGTTGCCGTGGTCGAAAGCGGGTTGGTCGCGGTCCAGGCGTTCGCCTTCTTGCCCTCGCTGACCGTCTTCGGGATCAGACCGGTCGCCGGTTTTCCGTAAACGGCGATGCGGGCGATCTCTTCCCTGTCAAGCGCGTCGGAGAGCGCACGTCTGACGGCGGCGTCCGCAAACAGGGGTTTTTCGCAGTTGAAGACGTAGGTGTAGGTCGAGAGCGCGTCGGTGATGACGGCGGAACTCCTCTTCGCCTCGCGGAGAGACTGCGGGATCTCGCCGACGTAGAAGATCGTGTTCTGCGCCAGCCCGTCGATCAGGTTGGCGAGGTATTCGTCGTTTTCAAGGGTCGCGTCGACGTTCCAGATCGTCTTCAGCGCCGCGGGAATGACGTAGGCGTCGATCGACGCGTCGGAGCCCGAGGAACGGTGGTAGGCGCGGTTCCGGTCAAGACGGAAGGTCCCCTCCAGATAGTCGAGGACTGTCAGACGGAACGGACCGTTCGAGGAGATCGTGGTCACGCTCTTGCCCCAGAAGGATTCGCGGTTGTTCACCATCTTCTCGTTGAGCGGAGACAAGGCGACGTTCGCGAGGTTGCGCAGGAACGTATCGTAGGCGGTGAAGCCCTCCTCGAAGGTGATCTCAAGCGTGTCGTTGTCGACGGCGAGCACGCCGAAGTTGTCCAGCCGCTCGGTCCCCTGCTTGATCTTGAGGGCGTTCTTCACGTCGAAGAGCAGAGTCGCGGCGGGGTTATCCGAATCCGCGCGGATCAGTTTCTTCCACGCGAAAACATAGTCGGAGGCGCGCACGAGGGTCGACCCGTCGCTCCAGTAGGTCTCGCGCAGGTCGATCGTCACTTTGCCCTCGGACTTATTGATCTTATACTTTTTCGCGCCGGCAAGCACCAGATCCCCGTCCGGTTCGACCGTGAACAACGGCTCGAAAAGGAGACGGATGACCGAGAGCGCCGCGTCGCTCGTCTGGTTCCCCTGCGGGTCGAGATCGGTGATCTTCGGTCCGAGGTAAACGCTGATCTGAGCGCCGCCGCCGGCAGGATCCTTCGTCTTTCCGCAAGAGGAAAAGACCGCCGCCATCCCGGCAAGCATCCCAAGGATCAGAAGCAGACTGATGACCTTTTTCATAATTATACTCCTCTGGTATCGGGTTTTGCCCATTTCATATCAAGTATATTATATCACTTTTCCGAACGGTTTTCAATGTTTCGGATGAGAATGGGAGGAAAAATCGAATCTTCGTAGACTTGCACAATTATTTCCTCCCGAATTTGTGCAAAATGATCCCCTCCGTCGGCGTCCCGCGGTGTTATTGCGAAGATAAACGGGCATACTGAAAGAAAAAGAACCTCGGAGGACACCCCGGAATGGACGAAGCGAACCGTTTTCCGCGCACCGACCTTGCGACCGAACGAAGGAGAGCCGACCTCTATCTCCCCGGGACCGATTACCGGGAGGAGGTCGAGGGGCGCTTTACCGTGACGCGCATCACGATCGGGGACGAGGTCTCGTCACGCGCCGTCGGTCGTCCGATCGGGCGGTATCTCACCGTGGCGTTCCCGCCGCTCCCGGAACTCTCGGGGGAGGAGCGCGATTCGCTGGAAGCGATCCTGCTCCGCGAGATCGGATCGGTGCTTCCCCGCTGCCGCGCGCCGCGCCCTACGGTCCTTGTCGCGGGGCTCGGGAACCGGGCGATCGTCTCCGACGCGATCGGTCCCGAAACGGTCGGCAGGATCACGGCGACGGCGCATCTGGCGGAGAGGGATCCCGAACTGTTCCGCGCGCTCGGCTGCGCCGCCGTCGCGACGGTCGCGCCGGGGGTCCTTTCGGATACGGGGATGGAAAGTTACGCCGTGATCGCGGGCGTCTGCCGTTCGCTCCGTCCCGACTACGTTCTGGCGATCGACGCGCTCGCCGCCCGATCCGAAGACCGCCTGACGACCACGGTGCAGATCGCGGACACGGGCATCCGACCGGGCTCTGGCATCGGGAACGCGCGGGCGGCGCTCGACCGGTCGACGCTCGGGATCCCGGTGATCTCGGTCGGCGTGCCGACGGTGGTCGAAGCGGCGACGCTGGTCGCGGACCGTCTTGAACGCGCCGGGGTAACGGGGGAATGCATCGAGGCGCTGACCGATCCGCGCGACCGCTTCTACGTCACGCCGAAGGACGTCGATCTCTCGGTCGCGCGGATCTCGCGGCTGCTCTCCGACGCGATCTCGAAACTCTACGATCTTCCCCCCGATCTTTAAACCAATGCCGCCGCAAATGCGGCGGCGTTTTCGTAAAAATGTGAGGGTAAGTCAGTTCCCGCGTTCGCGGATCACCCCGTCGAGGAACGAAAGGAACGCACGGCGGGTCTCTTCGAGCGGACGGTCGTTGACGAACACGTAGTCGTAGGGATAGTCCTCTACGCCGTCGTCCGACGCGTTTCCGTACGCGGAACGGGAAAAACGCGCGCCGCCGCGGATCAGGAGCGTGATCGCCCCGCCCTCGGTTCTCCCGACGAACTTTTCGATCTCGCCGGGCTCGCGGATATGTACGAACAGAAGTTCGGCGTCCGACGATAAGAACTCGCGGTACCGCGCAAGAAGATAGTTCGTCGGATAGTCGTTGTATTCCGCCGTCAGCGCCTTCAGGTCGGATAAAAACTTGCGGGCGCGGTCGGTCTTCTCTCCCTGCCATCCGCAGACGGCGGCAAGCTCCTTGATCGGCGTGATCGAGGAGATATTCTCGGTCTTATAGCGTTCGGCGGCGAAGCGGCAGAGCGTATCCTTTCCGACGCCGCCCATACCGTTGATCACGATGGTCAGTTTCATTCTGTCCTCCGGGTTTCGTTACATACGGAAATCCGCCAGCGCCTCTACGTTGACCCGATCGCCCGCCATCGTCCGGAACCAGTACCGAGAGAGCCCGTCGGGGGTCGTTTCCTCCCCGCGCAGGACCGTGACGGTCTCTCCGAGTTTCGCCTCGCTCCGGTAGTAGATCGACATCCCGATCAAATCACCCTTCGAGGGGTCTGGCAGAAAGTCGCAGAGGATGTTGGGGTAGCCGGTGTTGTTGACGTGCAGATTCACGTCGACGTCCGACCAGACGACCTTACGCTCACCCGCCGTCACAAGTTCCACGTTCTCGGGGATCGTGAAGCGGATCGGGGCGGACACCTCGACGGGGTCGCCGCCGGTATATCCCCGTCCGATCGCCTCCACGCGCGCCAACCGTCCGGCGTTCAGGTCGTAGAGCGCCCAGACCGAGAGCCCCGCCGCGACGACAGCCCCCGTTTTGTCGGTCAGCCGGTAGCCGCGCTCGGACGAAAAACCGCGGGACGGGATCGCGAAGGTCTCGACCGTCAGATCCTCGTACTGCTCGATCGGACGGATGAAATCGACGCACATCCGCGAGAGCAGAAAGGAGAGCCCCCGCTCCATCAGTTCGTCGTAGGAGGGACCCTCGGTCAGCATCTGCCGGTTCGCCGCCTCCTGCAGCCAGCGCCAGACCGACGAGGGTCTCGCGATATGCCGGGCGTCGGTGTCGTGGAACGGGACCGATACGTGCATCAAATAACTCATTGTTTCCTCCGCTTGCCTTACGGACTGCCGTTGATATCCCGTTTATTATAGCACGAAGCGGGATCGGTTGTCAAGGGAAACGGATCAGACTCCGACCGTTTTCACGGCGTAAAGATCGTCGAGCGGAAGGGCGGCGTCCTCCAGGTATAGACGGCGGAACGGAAGGTCGATCCGAAGGAACCTGCCGCGCCGCGTCAGGTATTCCCCGCCCCGGAAATAGATCACCGAGAGCAGATCCCCCGGCACGAGGTCGACGAGCATCCGATTGAGTTCCTCCGCCGCCTCCTCCGACAGTTCGATCCGTCCGACGGGTCTGAACTCCGCCCGACGAAGATACGCGGGTCTCTCCGGCAGCGCCTCAAAGGACGAAAACTGCTTCGCCCTCTCGCCGCGCTCGATCCCGTCGTTCCCTCTCTGTCCAAGAAACGCCTCTCCCGTCATGATCCTTTTTCCTTTCGTGAATTTATTTTCACGATCAGTATAGCACGCCGGAAAGAGAATGTCAAGGGATTTCACGAAAAAAGTCACGGAATATGTGACAAATCGGGAAAAACAAAACAAATCCCGTGAAAAGACGCGCTTTTGAACAGAATTTGTTGCGTATTAGGAGACTCCGAACAGGAAAACCGCGGTGAAAGAACACTCAAACCAAAACGGAGTCTTCCGAGGGTCCGTCCGGGGCGGCGCGGTTTCTTGCATTTTCTTTCGGGAAATGATATAATGTTACCGAACGAAACGGAAGGGAGAGAGCGTATGACGTTCGGTATCGCGTCGTGAGGATCGGGCACGGATTCGGTCCGGTCTTCGACTCCGGATCGCGCGTCCTGATCCTCGGGAGTTTCCCGTCGGTCAGGTCGCGGGAGGTCGGCTTCTATTACGGACATCCGCAAAACCGTTTCTGGCGGGTACTCGGACGGGTGCTGAACGATCCGGCGCCCGACGGGACCGACGCAAGAAAGGCGTATCTGTCCCGGCACGGCGTCGCGCTCTGGGATTCGGTCGTCGCCTGCGAGATCACGGGGTCAGCCGACGCGTCGATCAGGGACCCCGAGCCCGCCGACCTCACCCGCGTCCTTTCGGTCTCCCCGATCGAGGCGATCTTCTGCAACGGCGCGCTCTCGTATTCCCTTTTGCAGAAGAACGAAACTCTCCCGAACGGTCTCCCGGTCTTCCGCCTCCCGTCGACCAGTCCCGCCAACGCCGCGTGGTCGCTCGACCGGCTTGCGGAGGAATGGAAAATCGTATCCTCCTATCTTCAATGAAAAACTCCGCTTTCATCCGAACGGGTGAAAGCGGAGTTTATATTTACGAATCGGTCAGGGTTGGAGCGCCGAGAACGGGATCTCGGACCAATCTCCCTCGAACAGATTGTCGTCTACTGCGATGCTCGACGCTCCGGGGCGCAGCGTGATCGCTGCTCCGGCGGGCGCTTGGAAAACAAGGATCCCGCCGTCGGACGTCGCCGTCGCCGCGTTTACGGTGACGCCGCCGACGACGACGCTCCAGCTCCCCTCCGCGACGCCCGAAACGTAATAGTTCAGAATTCCCTCGCCCGAAGCGGTGAAACTGAACTCGGTCGAACGGCGGCTCGCGCTCTTCACGAAGACGGCGGCGGTGTTGCCGATCACGGCGCCCTGCACCGTTCCGTTCGAGAAGCCGGCGGCGGCAAGAGACGGGCTTTCGTCCTTTTGGCAGACGTACATCACGTTCAAAAGGACGTCTTCGTTTCTGCCGGTCGAGGGGCTGATCTCGACGCGTCCCCAATAACCGTCGTTCTGATTATAGTTCGTGTTGCCGACGACCGAACCGGCGGACTTGTTGATATTGTCGCCCGTGACATTCTGGAGGACCAGTTTTCCGTCCTCGTAGATCGCGGTCACGGTATTGCCGACGACCGTCGGCTCGTTTTTCGTATGGAGCAAAAACTTTTTCGTATAACTCGGGTGGCTCGATACGATATCGTCGAAGACGAAGAAGTACATTGGAACGTCGTCGTTATCGGTATCGTAGACCGTGAGCATCCGGCGATCCATCCGCGAGATCCCCGCCCCCGAGACGTAGGCGGTGGCGATATCGCCCGCGATATAGGCGTAGGTCGGGATCGTTTTCGCTTGATCGGCGTAGGCGTACTGCACGCCCGTCACCGTGCCGGTGTCGTAATTGCCGTTCGCCCACGCGGAGAGCGATCCGACCTCTCCCGGCTGTTCCTGTCCGTAGACGGTCGAGCCGTTCTGCAGAATGATCGAGTTGTGAGCGACCGTCGCCTGGTGATACTTGGTGTGTCCCGCCGAGCCGTAGGTGTCGTAGTCGCCGGCGTCCCCCGCGAGGATCCCGTGATAGTAGATCTGGAACGATCCGGCGTCGGCGTGATCGTGGTTGCCGGTCATACGGCCGCCGATCTTCATCTTGACCGTCGCGCCGTTGCCCCAGTTCTCGTGGGCGATCATCTGTCCGAGCCAGCCGCCGTTATAGAGGATCAGGTCCATATCGTCGTAGCGGTTGTTCTTGTTGCCGACGGCGTTCCCCGACTGCAGGATCATATAGGAGACAGAATCGACGTAGTCGTAGCCCGAATACGCCGCCCAGCTCATCGCGGTATCGTCGTCGAAGAGGTAGCCCGAGATCATACCGCAGAGCGCCATTTGTCTCAGCGTCTCGGCGCCCGATCTTCCCTCGTCGTCGCCCTCCTCGAACACGCGGTTGGTGCCGTTGGTGACGTTCGAGTAGGCGGTGCGCACGACCTGTTTCATCGTCGCGTTATAAGGGAGCGTCCCCGTCGCGGTCTTGACCAGCCACGCGCTCCAGAGGTCGGAGGAGTAGCGGATCGACACATAATTGGAAAGCCCCTGCGGAACGTAGCCCGCCTCGTAGTAGGCGTTGCGGACCGGAACGAACTCCTCGTAAAACCGTCCGGCGATAAAGTCCCACCAGCCTGGATATTCGTCGTAGATCGCGATCGCGAACGAGAGGTAATCGCGCAGAAGCTGGCGCTCGGAGCCGTGCCCCGTCATAGCCTGCTGCGCTGTCGGCGGGAAGCCGATCTCCATCCGTTCGCCCGAGTTGTTCGAGCCCGTAACGATCTTCTTCTCGACGCCGAGAACGATCTGCTGCTTGTCGGTCGCCGTCAGAAGATCGTAGCACCAGTCGTAAACGCACGCGGCGTTATACATAATGTTTCCGTGCTGACGCTCCTGGTCGCCCGACATCGAGCGGATGTCGATGGTCTTCAGGTAGTTCTTCAGAGCGTAGATCGCCCGATAGCCCGAGAGAAGATTCCCGGTCACCTGATAGTCGAACGCCATGGCGCGGATCTTGGAGAGCATACCCTCGTCGTAGTTATAGGTGCCTGTCGGCGACTTATCATGTACGGAGGCGGCGGGAAGGACGCCGTCGGTTTCGGCGTCGAGCAGTACACGGAACGACGCTGCCTTTTCGGAGTGCGCGCCGTTATTCAGCGTCGCGTTGATGTCCGCGAGATCGGCGGAAGTGAACAGAACGCGCGGGTGGGCGTCGATCGGATTTTTCGGGGGAGCGTTATAGGACTTTCCCGCCGCGGCGGCAAGGTTGGTCGTGACGCTGCCGCCCCCGAAATCGGAATTGGAAAAGGACGCGATCCCGGTCTGCAGCGTCGGGATCGTGAACGCCCCCTCGACCGAAAGTCCGCGGGTCGCGCCGTAACGGATCCCCTCGCCGTCCTCGACGAAGGGCTTGATATAGATCGGGTTTTCAAAGAAGGATTGCGGAACGCCCGTCAGTATGACCGCGACCCAGTAGCGTCCCGTCGGCGCGGGAACGAGTTCGCCGTCCGCGCGTACCGCCGAATAGACGCTGCTCGTCCGATAGGTCCGGCATCCCTCCCCGCCGTCCGTCGGATTGCTGTTCGTTTTGGAGAAAACGAAGCCGACGCGGGTATAGTCGAGATCGTCGACCGTGAACAGGAAACGGAGCGAGGTCTCCTGCGATTCGAGCGAATCGTTCTTGATCGTCTGGTACGCGAAATTCGCGATCTCGTTTTCCGATTCGTCGGCTTTGCCGCGGATCGAAAACGCGAGAACGAGAGCGAGCGCGAGAACGAGCGCCGAAACGGCGAGCGAAATCAGCGTTTTTCTTTTGGTGACCGTGGTCTGCATAGACGCCTCCCGGATCGTTTTTTGTCTCTTGACGAAACTGCAAAGAATAATCCGTTATCATTATATAACATATCGGAATAAAAAGCAAGGGTGAAGGCAAATAAAGGTTTAAAAATTACTTTTTCTGCGTCATGATCCAAAGAAAAAGCAGAGAAAAGGTCGGGATCTGCCGAAAACGGCAACGAACGGTAAGCGGGATCGGCGCGCGCCGGCGGGCGGTATTGCGGAGGGGCCGTTCCTGCAGCGGGCGGCAAAACGCTACGAATTT
>CACZAZ010000056.1 GCA_902779285.1 uncultured Ruminococcus sp. | reverse complement strand
CACTTTTTCTGTTTCGCCTGTTTCTGTTTGTGTTCCGCAAGCAGTTTCTTGATCCGCTTCGACTGATCGAGCAGACCGCTGATGGTCTGGTCGTGGTTGAGCGTGTCGATGATATACGCGACGTACTTGCAGAGGTTGACCTCGACGTACCAGTCGCGGGTCTGGAGTTCGGGGATGCGGTAGATCAGGTTGGTGGTGAAGATCTTGGTGAACAGACCGTCCGCGTACGCCTTGTCGATGGTCTCGAGCCCCGCGGTGAAGAGTCCGAAGGTGGCGAAGATGAAGATCCTGTGCGCGCCCTTCTCTTTCAGCTGCTGGGCGACGTCGAGCACCGATTCGCCCGAGGAGATCATATCGTCGACGATGATGACGTCCATATCCTTCACGTCGCGCCCGAGGTATTCGTGCGCCTCGATCGGGTTCTTGCCGTTGACGATGATCGAGTAGTTCCGTCTCTTGTAGAACATACCGAGATCAATGCCGAGCATCGTGGAGTAGTAGATGCAGCGCGCCATCGCTCCCTCGTCGGGGGAAATGACGATCATCCGGTCGGGGTCGACGACCAGATCCGGGTAGGTGCGGAGCATCGCCTTGATCATCTGATAGCTCGTCCGGATGTTGTCGAATCCGTGGAGCGGGATCGCGTTCTGAACGCGGGCGTCGTGCGCGTCGAAGGTGATGAGGTTCGAGACGCCCATATTGACGAGTTCCTGCAGAGCGAGCGCGCAGTCGAGCGACTCACGCCCCGAACGCTTGTGCTGCCGTCCCTCGTAGAGCATCGGCATAATGACCGAGATCCGGTGCGCCTTGCCCTCGACCGATCCGATGATACGCTTCAGATCCTGATAGTGATCGTCGGGACTCATCGGCACGGTCTGACCGTACATATTGTAGGTCACGCCGTGGTTGAACATATCGCAGATGATGAAAAGATCCTTGCCTCTGACCGATTCTTTGATCATTCCCTTGCCTTCGCCGCTGCCGAAACGCGGGCAGGACGATTCGATCAGGAACGTCGCGTCGCTGTCATGCCGTCTCCAATCCTTGAGATAAGAGTCCACCTCGCTGACAAAATCCTCGCATCCGCGCATCCCGATCACGCCGAGTTCGCCGACAAACGATTCCCCCATTTTCGCACCCTCCGTGAGATATTAAATTATTCGTCTCTATTATACCTTTTTCCCCTTCCCTTGTCAAGGGTTGTCCGACCCCTTCCGAAGAAAAAATACGAACGAAAAAACGACCGTCCGCATATACTGTCGTGGACGACAGTCCTGAAAGGCGGTTTGGAATGGAGCTATACAAGGACGATTTCAGATACCCGTCGGTGAACAACTGGGTCGGGTACGTCAAGGCGCGGGCTTTCACGGCGAACGGGGCGATCCCGCTCCCCGACGTGACGGTAATCGTCAGGTCGGCTGAGGAGAACGGAGAGGCGATCGACGTGGAACTGAAAACCGACGAAAACGGCGAAACGCCGACGGCGGAAGTGCCGACCCCCTTGGCGTCGGCGGGCGACGCGCCGGGCGAAACGCGCCCCTACGCCGTTTACGATATCGACGCGTATCTGCCGGGCTATTATCCCTACCGGGCGATCCGCGTCCCGGTCTTCGGAGACACGCTGACGGTGCAGCCGATCGGGTTGATCCCCCTCCCGCTCTACGACGGGGACGAGGTGCGCCCCGATATTCCGGGCGAGGGGACGGTGCCGCAAGAGAACGCAGAGTAAGGGAGAAACGATATGCCGAACGTTCCGACCATACCCGAAACCGTGACGGTGCATCTCGGAAGGCCCGATCAGGCGGCGCCGAACGTCACGGTCACTTTCCCCGACTATATCAAGAACGTCGCGTCGAGCGAGATCTACCCGACCTGGCCGGATGAGGCGATCAGAGCCAATATTCTGGCGGAGATCTCCTTCGCCCTGAACCGCGTCTACACCGAGTATTACCGCAATCAGGGCTACGATTTCGATATTACGTCCTCGACCGCCGCCGATCAGTCCTTCGTCTACGGGCGCGAGGTCTTCGGGAACGTCTCCCGGATCGTCGACGAGATCTTCAACAGTTATATCCGCAGGCGGGGATTCGTCGAACCGCTCTTCGCCGTCTACTGCGACGGGATCGAGGTTTCCTGCGACGGGCTCTCGCAATGGGGGACGGTCTCGCTCGCCAAAGACGGGCTTTCCGCTATGGAGATCCTGAAAACCTATTTCGGGAGCGATATCGAACTGGTGACAAACGTCCCGGTCGGAGCCACGGGGAGCGCCCCGCCCGTCCCTCTCCGCGACGGGTCGGCGGGTCCCTACGTCGAGACGCTGCAGACCCGGCTCAACCGCATCTCGGCAAACTATCCGCTGATCCCGAAGATCTATCCCGCCAACGGATTCTTCGGTCAGACGACCGAGAACGCGGTCAAGGCGTTCCAATCGGCGTTCGACCTGACCCCCGACGGGATCGTGGGTCCGGCGACCTGGTACCGGATCCAGAACGTCTACGTCGGAGTCAAGCGGCTCTCGGATCTCAACTCGGAGGGGCTGACCTTCGAGGAGATCACGACCTCCCTGCCCGAAACGCTCTCGCGCGGAGACACGGGGGAACTCGTCTTCAACGTGCAGTATTATTTAAGTTACATCGGGGAGTTTATCGATTCGATCCCCGTGATCGGGATCGACGGGAACTACGGCATTCTGACCGAGAACGCGGTGAAGGCGTTTCAGGAGACCTACGGGCTGCCCGTGACGGGGGTGATAGACGCCGTGACCTGGTACTATATGTATAACGTGTACTCCGGGATCATCGAGAATATCCCGCTGATCTACACGGAGGGGGTGACCGTCCCGTTCCCCGGCGTCGTTCTGCAGATCGGCTCCGATGGGAACGCCGTCCGTCTGCTCCAGAACTACCTGAATTATATCGCGGGAAGTTTTTCGGATATCCCGGAGGTGCCGGTCACGGGCTATTACGGTACGCAGACCGAGAACGCGGTCACGCGGTTTCAAAACCTGTTCGGGATCGCGGGCGACCGGGGGGTGGTGACGGGTCTGACCTGGAAGGCGATCACCGATATCTACGACGATCTTTATTTCGGCAGGATCGCGGCGGAGGGACAGTACCCCGGCTACGACCTCTCGCTCGAAAACCCGTAAGGAGACGCTATGTACGACGTAAGCGACAAGAAAAACGCGATCAAGGCGCTGCAGACCTGTCTGCTCGAACTCTCGCACGTGATCCCGGAACTGCCCTCCCACGCGGTCACCGGAGTATTCTCCGAGACGACGCGGGACGATCTGATGATCTTTCAAAACCACGCGGGACTGCCCTGCACCGGGATCGCGGACGCTCCGACGTGGGCGGCGATCAAGCGGGAATACGACGAGGCGAAGGCGAACAGAGAATGCGAAAAGGGGCTTCCCTTTCCCGTGACCCTGCCCCTCTCGCTCGGCTCCCGCGGAACGTCGGTCACGCTGGTACAGGCGGTGATCGGTGAACTGTGCGAGGTGTACGGCTCGATCCCCGCGCCGGGCGTGACGGGGCGCTACGGTTCCCCGACCGCCTACGCCGTGGGAATGCTGCAGCGGCGCTACGAACTGCCCGAGACCGGGATCCTCGACGCCCCGACCTGGCGGAAAACGCTCGCGGACTACACGGCGCGGACGCGATTATCGGAGGGGCAAGACGGCTGACCGCTTAAAACACGGAAAACCCGGCAATACTGTCTCCACAACGAAAAATCGTCGAAAACGGACGCCGTCGGTTTGACTTTTCCCCTCTTTTCCTGTATAATGGAGAAAAAGGGGGCGAAAAGAATGCTGATATCCGATCAGATCGCGGAACTGCTGGAAGCCATGCTGACCGAGCGCGACGGGATCCTCGAGATCCGGCGGAACGAGATGGCGGAGCGGCTGGGCTGTTCCCCGAGCCAGATCAATTACGTGATCGCCTCCCGCTTCTCGCCCGAGCGCGGCTACCTTACCGTGAGCCGGAGGGGAGGGGGCGGGTATATCCGCATCGTCCGGAAAAACTTTCCCGAGGGAGGGATCGCGCTGATGCACGCGCTTTCCTCGATCGGGAACGTCATCCGGTACGAGGACGCGCGGATCCTGATCCGCAATCTCGTCGAGAACGAGGTGATCTCGCCCGACGCGGGGCGCGTGATGACGGTCGCCGTCTCCGAACGCGAGTTCGAGGGACGCTCCGACCGTGACGCCGCCCGCGCCAAACGGCTCAAACGAATGCTGATCGCCCTGACCGACTGACCGTTTTCGCCGTAGAAAGACGGCGCTATGCAGAACCGACTGACCCAAAAAGCCCAGAACGCTCTGGAGAGATCCCTTGCGGCGGCGGAAGACCTCGGACATACCTACGTCGGGACCGAACATTTGCTGATCGGTCTTGCGGAGGAGGAGGATTCCGCCGCCGCCCGCATCCTCGACGCGAAGGGGATCACCCCTTTCCGTATCCGGGAGGAGGTGAAGGAGATCGGCGGCGAAGGGAGCAGGACCCGGCTCTCCCCCGCCGATATGACCCCGAGGACCAAAGCCGTGATCGAGACCGCGGGGACGGTCGCGGACAAGTACTCCGGGGGATCCGTCGGGACCGAACATCTCCTGGCGGCGATCTGCCGGGAAAAGGACTGCACCGGCTGCCGCGTTCTGGTCTCGCTTTCCGCCGATCCCGGACAGATCGCGCGGGAGGTCGGACAGGTGTGCGGCGCCGCCGGAGTGAAAACCGAAAAAAGCCCGCACGAGCCCGATGCGGCGGATCTCCCGAATCTTGACCGCTACGGCGTCGACCTGACGGCGGCGGCAAAGGCGGGCAGGATCGACCCGGTGATCGGGCGCGAGACCGAAACGGCGCGGGTGATCGCGATCCTCTGCCGCAAGACCAAGAACAATCCCTGCCTCGTGGGAGAACCCGGCGTCGGGAAAACCGCAGTCGTCGAGGGGCTTGCGCAGAGGATCGCTTCGGGGGAGGTCCCGGACCCGCTCGCGGGGCGACGGATCGTGACGCTCGACCTTTCCTCCCTGATCGCGGGGGCGAAGTACCGGGGCGAGTTTGAAGAACGGATGCGCGGCGTCGTCGACGAGGCGGCGGCGCACCCCGAGATCGTCCTGTTCGTCGACGAGGTGCATACGCTGATCGGCGCGGGCGCGGCGGAGGGGGCGGTCGACGCCGCCAATATCTTAAAACCCGCGCTGGCAAGGGGCGCGATCCGTCTGATCGGAGCGACCACCCCCGACGAATACGCCCGGCATATCGAAAAAGACAGCGCCCTGGAACGGAGGCTCCAGCGGGTCACGGTGTCGGAGCCCGACAAAGAGCAAACGCAGGCGATCCTCCGCGGCGTGCGGGAGCGGTTTGAAACGCACCACGGGGTGACTATCCCCGAAAAGACCCTCGACGCCGCGATCACGCTCTCGGTGCGGTATCTTTCCGACAAGTATCTCCCCGACAAGGCGATCGACCTGATCGACGAGGCGGCGGCGCGGCTCCGGCTCGCGGCGCTTCCCCGTCAAGCCGCCGTGCGGGATCTGCAAAGAGAAGCCGAACGCGTCCTTCTGGAAATGGAGAACGCCGTGCGGGCGCGGAACTTTGAGTACGCGGCGCTCCTCCGCGACAGAGAACGCGAACTGGACGACCGCCTCGGCCGATTGAAACGCGAAAACGAAGAAAGAACCGCCCACCCGACCCTGACCCGCGACCATCTCGCCGCCGTTCTCTCGGAGCGGAGCGGGATCCCCCTTGACCGCTTGACCGACGGGGACAGACCCGACCGCAAGACGGTGACGCGGAAACTTGCGGAGAGGATCGTCGGGCAGAACGAGGCGATCGAGGCGGTCGCGCGGGCGGTCTGCCGCGGACGGCTGGGGCTGTCCGACGCGAAAAGACCGATCGGATCGTTTCTGTTTTTCGGACCTACCGGCGTCGGAAAGACCGAACTCTCGCGGGCGCTTGCAGAGACCGTGTTCGGGAGTTCAGCCGCCCTGCTCCGCTACGATATGACCGAATACGGAGAGCCGCACAGCGTCTCGCGGCTGATCGGGTCGCCGCCGGGGTACGTCGGACACGAGGAAGGGGGGCAACTGTCCGAGAAACTGCGCCGTCAGCCCTATTCGGTCGTGCTGTTCGACGAGGTGGAAAAAGCCGACCGCGAGGTACTCGGCATCCTGCTCCAGATGATGGACGACGGGGCGCTGACCGACGGACGGGGGCGAAAGGTCGACTGCCGGAACTGCATCCTGATCCTGACCTCCAATCTCGGCGCGACCTACGAAAACGACGGGCAAAAGATCGGGTTTTCGGGTGGAAACGACCGCCCGAGCGACAAACTGCTCGGATCGTCCGCCCTGCGCGAGATCCGCCGTTTTTTCACACCCGAATTCCTCAACCGTCTCGACGAGATCGTTCCGTTCCGGCGGCTCGGGAAAGACGATCTTGCCGTGATCGCGCGTCACCTGCTTTCCGAGGCGGCGGAACGGGCGAAGGGCGCGGGGGTAGAACTTTTATGGGACGACGAACTCCCCGCTCTGATCGCGGAAAACGGCGCCGACGGGGATTCCGGGGCGCGTCCCATGCGGCGGTATCTCACGAAATGGATCGAGGACCCGCTCGCGGACCTGATCCTCTCGTCCGACGCCCCGCCGAAAACGGTACGGATCGGCGCGGAGGACGGGAAACCGAAGTTGTTCCTTCCGGAACCAGAAAAAAGCACCCTTTGACGGGTGCTTTTTTCAATGACGTTACCCCTCTCGGGGTAAATGACGTCGCCTGCGGCGAATGACGTGCGCTTCGCGCAATGATGCGTCCTGCGGGACATATGATCCCTCGTTTTCCTTCATTTGCTCCGACAGGAGCAACATCATTAGCGAGCAGAGCGAGCTACATCATTTGTCCCAAAGGGACAACATCGTTTGCCTCGAAGAGGCAACATCATAGAAATCGCCCGTTCCGAATGGGAACGGGCGATTTCGCTTTTCGTCGTCAAACCGCTGACGGTTGGGATGGTAGTGCGTGTGGAGCAGTTCGTGCGCCTTGTGCGAGTTGGGCTCGCCGAGGAACTCGTCGTAAAGCGCCTTGATCTGCGGGTTATTATGCGACTGGCGCAGGACCTGCCGCTCGTCCTCGGAATAGAGGGCGTTGGCTCTCTTCTGCTTGTAGGTCTGCATAATATCCGGATCCTCGTTCGGCAGGAACGCCTCGCGGACGTAGGGCTGACCGCCGCCGTTGATGCAGCCGCCGGGACAACCCATGACCTCGATGAAGGTGTAGGGGGACTTGCCCTCGCGGATCTGATCGAGCAGGATCTTCGCGCCCTTCATACCGCTGGTGACGGCGACCTTGACCCTGACGCCGGCGAGATCGAACTCCGCCTCGCGGATCTGCTCGAAGCCGCGGACTTCCTTGAAGACGATGCCCTCGCGCTCCTTGCCGGTCAGAACGAAGTAAGCGGTACGGAGAGCCGCCTCCATAACGCCGCCGGTGACGCCGAAGATGACGCCCGCGCCGGTGTAGTCGTGCACGATATCGTTATCGTAGTCCTCGTCGGGCAGACGGTCGAACCGGATACCCGCGCGCTTGATCATTCTGCCGAGTTCTCTCGTGGTCAGAACGGCGTCGACGTCGCGCAGCCCATTGCACTCCATCTCGGGTCTTTCCTTCTCGAACTTCTTGCAGGAGCAAGGCATGATCGAGACAACGAACATATCCTTGGGATCGACGCCGATCTTCTCGGCGTAGAAGGACTTCAGGATCGCGCCGAACATCTCGTGAGGAGACTTGCAGGTGGAGAGGTGCGACAACTGATCGGGATAGAAGTATTCCGCGAAGTTGATCCAGCCGGGCGAGCAGGAGGTGATCATCGGGAGAACGCCGCCGGTCTTGACGCGAGCGAGAAGCTCGTTCGCCTCTTCCATGATGGTCAGATCTGCCGCGAAGTTGGTGTCGAACACCTTCTGGAATCCGAGACGGCGGAGAGCGGCGACCATCTTCCCGGTGACGGGGGTGCCGATCTTCATGCCGAACTCTTCGCCCAGCGCCGCACGGACAGCGGGCGCGGTCTGCACGATCACGTACTTGCCGGCAGCCATCGCCGCGTCGACGCGGTCGATCTCGGACGCCTCCATCAGAGCGCCGGTCGGGCAGACGTTGATGCATTGACCGCACATGATGCAGGGCGAGTTGATGAAGCTGCGGTTCTCGGCGGGAGCCACGATGGTCTTGAATCCGCGGTTCTCGAAGCCGAGAATACCGATGCCGTGCGCCGCCTTGCAGCGCTCGACGCAGCGGCCGCAGAGGATGCACTTGCTGGTGTCGCGGGTGATGGTCGGGGTGAGACGGTCGACGGTCACGGGGGTCTGTTCGCCCTCGTAGATGCCTTCGCGCGCCCCGGTCACGCGGGCGACGTGGAGAAGTTCGCACTTCTCGTTCTTATCGCACTCCTGACAGTTGCGGTTGTGGTTGGAAAGGATGAGTTCGACCGACGCGCGGCGAGCGGCGACCGCCTTCGGGCTGGAAATACGGATCTCCATACCCTCCGCGACGGGATACACGCACGACGCGACCAGTCCTCTCGCTCCGGTCGCCTCGACGAGGCAGACGCGGCAGGAGGCGCGGGAACATTCGCCGTTGTTGAAAGCGCAGAGCGTCGGGATCTCGTATCCGCAGCGCTTCGCGGCTTCGAGAATGGTGATGCCGGCTTCGACCTGATACGGCACACCCTCGATTTTGATATTAACCATAGCCATTGATCGCACCCTCCCTTACTTCTTGGAAATCGCCTTGAACTTGCAGGACGCCATGCAGAGACCGCACTTCACGCACTTCGCGGGATCGATCTCGCGGGACGGGAGTTTGTGACCCGGCGCGGTATAATCGGTCTTCGAGATGGCGGAAACGGGGCATTGACGCTCGCAGAGACCGCAGCCGACGCACTTGTCTTTGTCGATCTCGTACTTCATCAGCGCCTTGCAGACGTGCGCGGGGCACTTCTTGTCCACGATGTGGGCGATGTACTCGTTTTTGAACGCCTTGAGCGTCGAAAGGATCGGGTTCGGAGCGGTCTGACCGAGCGCGCAAAGCGAGTTCGCCTTGATGTGCGCGGCGAGTTCCTCGAGTTTGTCGAGGTCCTCCATCGTCGCCTTCCCTTCGGTGATCTTGGTGAGGGTCTCGAGCATCCGCTTGGTGCCGATCCGGCAGGGCGAACACTTGCCGCAGGACTCGTCGCAGATGAATTCCATATAGAACTTCGCGACGTCGACCATACAGTTGTCTTCGTCCATCACGATCGCGCCGCCGGAGCCCATCATCGAGCCGCGGGCGACCAGGTTGTCGAAATCGATCTCGGCGTCGAGGTCGTTTTCGGTCAGGCATCCGCCCGAAGGACCGCCGGTCTGGATCGCCTTGAACTTCTTGCCGTTCGGAACGCCGCCGCCGATGTCGAAGATCAGTTCGCGGAGGGTCGTACCCATCGGGATCTCGACGAGACCGACGTTGTTGACCTTGCCGCCGAGAGCGAAGACCTTGGTGCCCTTGC
>CACZAZ010000055.1 GCA_902779285.1 uncultured Ruminococcus sp. | reverse complement strand
CTCGACCCGAAACTGTACAAGCACTGTGAGCGGTCGCGAACGGGGAGAGGAAAACGAATTTGAATAAAAACGAAGAAAACCTCCCGCGGAATCGTGGGAGGTTTTCATCCTTAATCAGCGTTTCATAATGCAAATACTTCGCACAGAGAAGAAAGCTTTAACGGACAATCAATAATCATCCCTTCGTTTTCCGGTCTGTGCCGTCGATCGCGCGTCTTAATACTGGCGACCCCAGATCACCAGATGCTTCGCCGGTTTGCCGCAGCAGACGCAGACGTCGGACAGATGATCTTCGATAAACGGGATGCACCGCGACTTGACCCCGCCGGTCTCGTCCTTGATCTTGTCCTCGCATTCGACGTCGCCGCACCACATGGCGCGGATGTAGCCGGGTTTGTTCGCGGCGATGTCGAGGAACTCGTCGAACGAACGGGCGTCGTAGGTCTTCTCGGTCCGGTTTTGGAGCGCGCGCTCGTAGAGTTCGTCGTGGACCTGCCGGAGCATCTTTTCGACCGCCTCCTCGATCCCGTCGAGCGAGACGAAGGTCTTTTCGCGGGTGACGCGGCTGACCAGAACGCAGGAGTTGTTCTCGATGTCGCGCGGACCGATCTCGAGCCGGACCGGAACGCCCTTCATTTCGTACTCCGCGAACTTCCAGCCCGTCGAATTGTCGCTGTCGTCGAGCTTGACGCGGACGCCCTTTGCCGCGAGTTTTTGACGGATCTCCGCGGCTTTTTCAAGTACGCCGGGCTTGTGCTGCGCGACCGGGACGATCACGACCTGGATCGGCGCGACGCGGGGCGGCAGGATCAGACCGCTGTTGTCGCCGTGGGTCATAATGATCGCGCCGATCGAGCGGGTCGAAACGCCCCAGGAGGTCTGGTGCGGATACTGCTGCGTGTTGTCGCGGGCGGTGAAGGTGATGCCGAACGCCCGGCAGAAGCCCGTGCCGAAGTAGTGCGACGTCCCGCCCTGGAGCGCGACCCCGTTGTGCATCATCGGCTCGATCGTATAGGTCTCCTCGGCGCCGGCGAACTTTTCCTTCTCGGTCTTGCGCCCGGTATAGGCGGGGATCGCGAGCGCCTCGGCGTAGAAGTCCTCGTAGACCTTCAGCATCTGCAGGGTCTCTTTGCGGGCTTCCTCCTCGGTCTCGTGCATGGTGTGTCCCTCCTGCCATAGGAATTCCGACGTGCGCAGAAACGGACGCGTGGTCTTCTCCCACCGCACGACGTTCGCCCATTGGTTGTAGAGCTTCGGCAGATCGCGGTAGGAGTGGATGATATTCTTATAGTGTTCGCAGAAAAGGGTCTCGGACGTCGGACGGACGCAGAGTTTCTCGGACAGTTGGTTCTGCCCGCCGATCGTCACCCACGCGCACTCGGGCGCGAAGCCCGCGACGTGGTCCTTCTCCTTCTGAAGGAGCGATTCGGGAATGAACATCGGCATATAGACGTTCTCGTGCCCCAGCGCCTTGAAACGGGCGTCGAGGTCGTGCTGGATGTTCTCCCAGATGGCGTAACCGTAGGGGCGGATGACCATACATCCCTTCACGCCCGAATAGTCGACCAGTTCCGCCTTCTTCACGACGTCGGTATACCATTGCCCGAAGTCTTCCTCCATCGGGGTGATCTGTTCCACGAATTTCTTGTCGTTTGCCATCGTATTACTCCGCTTGCTTCGTTTTCGGGGAAAATCCCGTTATTTCAGTTTATTATATACCTTTTACCCCCCTCTGTCAAGCCCCGCACGGGCGCGACGCGGGAAAAGTTGATCTTCTTACAAGAAAGGCGACCGACGCAAGTCGGCCGCCCGTTTCGTTATTTGCTCGATTTGATCTTTTGGAGCGTTTCCCGGTTCAGTTCTTTTCCCAGACCCGGAAGGCGTAAGTTTGCGTCAAGTTTTCCGCGTTTTCGGCGGGCGATAACCCGGTCGAAACAGTAGTCTCATCGTCAGCAAACTCCGGGTACACACGGATCAAATCATCATCGTAGCGGATCGTCCAGTTTCCGTTCGATTCGAACGTGACCGCGGTCAAAGAATCGCAGCGGTAGAACGCGCAGTACCCGATGTACGTAACGCTTGCGGGGATCGTGATTTGGGTCAGAGAAACACACCCGCCAAACGCGTCGCGCGGGATCCGTGTGATCCCCGCGGGGATCGTAATGGACGTCAAACTCTGACAACCCGAAAACGCTCCTTTCCCGATTTCGGTGACCGACGAGGGAAGTTGAAAGTCTGCCAGACGGGAGCAGGCGGCAAACGCCTCTTCTCCAATTGAGAGAAGGATCCCGTCGGAAAGCGTGACCGATTCGAGCGAAACGCAATCATAAAACGCGTGAAAGCCGATTGCGACGACGCCGGAGGGAATGACGATGCTCCGAAGGCTCCTGCAAAGATTGAACGCGAAGCTTCCGATCCCGATCAGTCCGTCGGGGAGCGTAACTGCGGTCAGGTTATAGCACGCATTGAACGCGCCGGAGCCAAGTGTCTTCGTGCCGGGGTGGATCGCAATGGACGTGCAGGTATCGTCGACAACGTCGATCAGAACGGAATAAGGGTTGCTGCGGTTTCCGAGATAGAGACCGTTTTCGTATTCGGTGTAGAGAACGCCCGGGGAGTTTGCAAACGCTTGTTGCTCAAGCGTGATCAGTCCGTTACCGACCGAGACGTTTTTCAGGCGAGCGCACCAGCAGAAAGCGCCGTGGTCGATCGTCTTGACGCTGTCGGGGATATAGACGGAAGTAAGATAATTGGCGGAATTGAAGGCGCTGGGACCGATATACTCAACGCCGTTGCCGAAATCGATCTCGGAGAGCGTACAAGCGGCAAAAGAACTCCTACCGATACTCTTTACGGTATCCGGAAGGACAACCGATCTGATCGTATCGACCCTGCAAAACGCGTTGTCGGCGACGGACGTGACGGTATCTCCGTCGGGGGAGGTATCGGGGATGACCAGATGTTTGCCGGTAAAGGTACCGATCCCCGTGACCGAGCAGGTCCCGTCCCCGTTGGACGCGTAGGTCAGCCCTTCGCTCGGCTCGACGAGTTCTTTGGAGGGCGTTGCCGGATCCGAGGGGATCGCATGGATTTTGCCAGACGGTGAAACGAACGTCAGACCGATACGGCTCTCCTCCGCGTTTCCGTCGCGGACCGTTTCATACCGGATCTGTACCGAGACGATGACGTAGGGTTCTCCTTCGTATCTGTCGGCGGTGATCATGTGGGTCCAGTCGCAAAAATCGACGGAAACGAACTCGGTTTCATCGAGCTCCGAGACGTTATCGTCAAGACTCTTGATCAAGTTGATAAGCCCCTGTTTGTTACAGTATTCGACGACCTCTTGATCAATGGCGTCATAATCGAAGTATCGGTAACCGTTTTTCGGGATCGCATTGAGTGCGCAGGATGCAAAAGTTATCGGCCGCCCGTTTTTATAAAGGTAAAACCTTGCCCAATCCGCGGTAGGGATCCCGGCCATTTCCTTGTGGAAAAAGATCTCGATCACTTCGAGCGTTTCGTAATACGCCGCCACGTCGATCGAATAATCGTCCGCGTGATAGGGCGTCAATCTTTCAAACAGATCGCGGGCGATGGCGACGGCTTCTTCGTCGGAGATCCGTTCTCCGGCATCTCTTCTTTCATTCGCTGTCATCGGTGGCCAGGAATACTGCGCGAGTTTTCCGTGGGGTTCGATATCGAACTCCGACCCGTCATCGACCCGATAGGTATGGAACGGAACCAGCGAGCCGTACCGATAGAACGACCTGACGTAAGTTCCGGTAACCGTTTCACCGAGGATCTCGATCTCAAAGTATTTCGGTTGCGCCTCATCGCAATAATCGTTCCGTTCGGTCCAATGCGTATATCCTATTTTCGCGTTGAGTTCGTCAACGTCGATCTCGTCGGCGTCCACCGCCATCAGCGTCAATCCGGAGGACGAAACGTTTCCGTGACCGGGTAAGAAACGCGCAAACAGGATCGCGCCGACGATAAGAACGCAGGCGCATCCCGCGATCGCCGCAAGACGCCGTCCGAGCGGGTGACGCGCCTTTTTCGGGCGGCCGGCGGCGGGGGTTTCACTCGCGCGGTCGATCAGATCCGCGCCGACGTTCGACAGCGCTTCGAATAACGAATCTCCGTTCATACTTTTCCCTCCTCTAACGCTTTTTTCAGTCTTTTTCTGGTTTTGGATAAGATACTGCGAACGTGGTTTTCGCCGATCCCGTATTTTTCGGCGATCTCGGACGTCGTTTTCAGTAAGTAATACCGATTGAGAAAGATATTCGCCGTCCGCGGAGACACCTTTCGCAGAAATCGATCCAGGATCGCGGTCAAATCGTCTCCCTCGAAGACGCCGTCTCCCGGAATGCAGTCTTCGAGTTCACGGATGAGCAGCGCGCGCCGGTCGCAGAGTCGGTCGACGGGAACGCCGAACGTTTCGGCGATCTTCTCGACCGTCCGAAAGACCGGGGTCCTCTCCCCCCTCTCCCATTTGGAGATAAGGTCGCGCGAGACGAACAGGCGGTCGGCAAGTTCTTGCTGCGAGAGGTCGTTTGCCGTCCGCAGTTCCGCGATTGCTTGTGATAGACTCACGATGCGTCTCCTTTCGTTCGTTTGCGGCTTCCAAATATTATTATACCGAAAGCGTCCGAAAAGTAAAGAGACAAAACGCACCCCTGCAAAAGAGACGGGAAGCGGGCGGGGAAGAAGCCCTCGTTACGGGGCGAGAAAAAATAATCCGGTTTTCACGGTTTGGACACAAATCCGTGCTACAATAAAAATGATAAACCACCGACGGGGAGATCTGTTATGAAGAAAACAAGCCGGATCCTGATCACGATCCTGACGGTCGCCGCGATCCTTGCGGGGGTCTTTTCGCTCGGCTCCTGCGGCAAAAAAGAAGACTATCCCGAGATCGCCTCGTCGAAGAAAGAGGCGACCCCGATCGCGACCCTCGGCGGGCACGAGGTGAGGTACGAACTCTTCCGCGCCTATTTCTCCGCGATGTACTCGGGCAAAACCGACGGGATGACCGAGACCGAGTGGGAGACCGCCAAGACTGCGGTGCTGCGCGAGATCGCTCTCCTTTACGCGACCCTCGACGTGGCGGAGGCAAACGGCGTCGATCCCTACGGCGACGCGGTAAACAACGAGGTCAGGGAGCGCGTCCGGATCGATTACGAGGGCGGGGAAGCGAACGGTTACGTCATTGAGGGCGCCGGCTCGCGCGAAAAGTACAAGGAGGCGCTCGCGGCGGCGAATCTGACCGACGCGGTCAACCGTCTGATCTACCGCTATGACGCGACGCAAGCCGCGCTCTACGACTATCTGGTGACCAACTACGCCTACGGCAAGGATACCGGGGCAAAGAGCGACGCGCGGGCGTTCTTCGACTCCGCCGACTGCGCCCACGGCGTCTGGGTCTACGTTCAGTACGACCTGTACGATCAATGGAACGGATCCACCGACGCGCGCGCGTTTGCCGAGGAGCAGCGCAGCCGGCTGGCGGCGGCGACCGACTATTCCGCCGTGTTCGGCGTGCTGCGCGACACCTTCTCGGATCAGGTGCTTTCCGCCGACGAAATGCGTCACGGTTTCTACGTCTCAAAGAATCAGGGGAACACCCCGGTCCAGCGCGCGCTGGTCTCCGACATCTTCTCGCTTTCTCCCTTCGCCTGCGGAGAGATCCGCGAGGGCGACGGCGGGGTCTGGTTCGCCGTCGGGCTTGCAAAAGACGCCGCCGATTACGACCGCGATCCCAACGGATTCTACGATCTGATGCTCGAGG
Source organism: uncultured Ruminococcus sp. (assembly GCA_902779285.1). Taxonomy (GTDB): domain Bacteria; phylum Bacillota; class Clostridia; order Oscillospirales; family CAG-272; genus UBA1740. Next base: position 4,179 of record CACZAZ010000055.1, on the reverse strand, counting down.
AGACCGAGATCGACCGCCCGATCGCGGAAAAAGCCGAGACCTGGCTGGCGGGCGTTTCGTACTCCTCGGCGTTCCCGACTTTCTCCGCCGAAACCCTTGCGGAACTGACGGTCCGATGAAACTGAAACTGTCGAGCGAGACGCCGGGACCCGAACCGAAAACCGAAGCCCGCGCTCCCGTGAAAAAGGAATCCGCTCTGCTCCTCGACCTTCTTCGCCGCTGGGCGGAGGAGGTAGGGAAAAGGGTCGATACCGAGGTGAAGATCGAGGACGTTCTGCCGCGCGAGACCGCGATCGAGGTGCCGGAGGAGCGCTTCGCCTATCTCTTGACCCTGATCTACCGATTCCTCTCGCGTTCGCCCTCGCTCGGCGATCCCTTCGTCCGGGCGGACGGGAACGGCGGCGGGATCCGGATCACGCTTGCTGCGCCGAAGAGCGAAAAACGCCGTCTCTCCGAGAGGGAGGCGCTCGGGATCTCGGACCACTATCTCCGCCTGATCGGGTCGGATCTCGCCTCCTGCGGCGCGAGTTGGTATTTTGACGAGACCTCCGACAAGTTCTCGGTGGCGATCACCCTCGCCGAATCGAACGCCGACGTCAGCCGCCTGCTCGCGCCGATCCCCGACGCGATCGCGAAAGCCGTCGTATCCGCTCTCCAAGACGCGGACAAATACATTCGTCTTTCCCGCGTCTGACCGTCGACAAACGGGCGGCACCGGCAAGGCGAAAAGATTATTGGAAAATCGCTTGACGAGAACCAATACGAAAAACCAACAGATCACACAAAAATAGAGGCGGGCAGAAATGCCCGCCTCTTCTTGCCGGTGCCGCCCGTTTCTCTCGGTCAGACCTCCCTCGAACGAGGGGGAGGTTTTCATTTTTCTTTTGTTTTCGGCGCTTTTTTACGTTCAAAAGTCAGGAAATGGTCGCCCGGTCAAAAGATTACCTCGGATAAACCGCACCGTCCCGCAAATAGTAATCGCGACGAAAAAACGGGCGACCGAACGAAACGAAAGCGGGGAGCGGAAAATGAAATACAAAAGAGGATGGAAGATCGCGGCGGGGCTGCTCGTCGCGGTGTTATTGCTGGCGGTCGGGCTGACGGTCGGGGCGTCGGCGTACGGGGACGAGTGCGGGACAGATACCTGCCTTGCGGCGGGCGGGACGGCGGAGATCCGGTTCCGCATCCCGGGGATCCTGTTTCCGAACGTCTGTGACGAGGCGTGCGACCCCGCGTTACCCTCCGACGCGGAGAGGAAGCCGACCGAGCGGAAACTGATCCCCGGCGGGGGCGTGTTTGGGATCCGGATCGCGTGCGACGGGGTGTTGGTCGCGGGGATCCGCGAGGGGGGCTCGGTCGGCAGCGACGCGGGGCTCAGGCAGGGGGATCTGATCGTTGCGGTCGACGGGCGCAAGATCGGGACGGTGCGGGACCTTGTCGACGTGGTGAAACAATCCGGGGGGCGTCCGCTCTCGCTGTCGGTCTTGCGGGAGGAGAAGACGATCTCGCTCTCGGTCGCGCCGGTACGGTACGAGGGGGAGGCGTGGCAACTCGGGATCTTCGTCCGCGACAACGCGGCGGGGATCGGGACGGTGACCTTCGTCGACCCCGAGACCGGGGCGTTCGGCGGGCTGGGGCACGCGATCGGGGACGGCAAGACGGGAAAGCCCCTCCGCATCAAAGCCGGGACCGTGACCGGGGTGATCCTCGACGGGATCGAGCGCGGCAGACCCGGCGAGCCGGGGGAACTGAAAGGGATGCTCCGCCCCGGCGGGATCGGCACGGTCGAATCGAACACCGAATACGGCGTGTTCGGGCGGCTTTCGGAGATCCCCCGGGGCGAGGCGGTCCCGGTCGCCAAGCCCGACGAGGTGCGGGAGGGGAGCGCGACCGTCCTCTGCACCTTAAAGAACGGCGCGGTCGGGGAGTACGAGGTCGAACTCGGGGACCTGTCGGCGCGGGCGGGCTGCACCAAATGCTTCTCCGTCCGGGTGGTAGACCCCGCCCTGCTCGCTCTGACCGGGGGGATCGTGCGCGGGATGTCGGGCAGTCCCATCCTGCAGAACGGGCGGCTGGTCGGCGCCGTTACGCACGTCACCGTCGGGGACCCGACCCGCGGCTACGGCGTGTATCTCGATTCGATGCTCCGCGCAATGGAGGGAGAACGTGCCTGAAACGCCGAAATGCGGTCGATTCTCTTGCAATCGGGGGCGGGATGTGGTATACTGAAACGGGGAGCGGACGCGTTCCCCGGAAAGGACGCTCCCTTATGCGTATGCGGATCAAAAAGCACGGCGCCGAACGGCTCCAAGCCTGTGATAATCTTTTGCTCGACCGCCCCGCCGCCCCTATTTCCTCGTCGCGCGAGGTGATCGGGGAGGACCTCCCGCTCTGGCTCGAGATCGGGTGCGGAAAGGGCGATTTCGCCTGCGGGATGGCGGAGCGGAATCCCGACGTCTGCTTCGTCGCTTTGGAGCGCATCTCGAACGTGATGGTCAACGCCGTCGAAAAGGCGGCGGCAAGAGCGGAGAATCGCCCCGACCGTCTCCGTTTCGCCATCGCGGACGCCGCGTCGCTCTCGGAATGGTTCGCCCCGCATTCGCTCGACCGGATCTTTCTCAACTTCAGCGATCCCTGGCCGAAAAAGGGGCATACCAAGCGCCGGCTCACCTATCGCGCGTTCCTTGAAACCTACTTTTCACTTCTGAAACCCGGCGGGAAACTCGCGTTCAAGACCGACAACGCGGGGCTGTTCGACTTCACGCTGGAGGAACTCGCCGCGCTCGGCAAAACCCCGGACGCCGTGACCCGCGACCTCCACAACTCTCCCTACAACGCAGGCAACGTCGAGACCGAGTACGAAAAGAACTTCTCGCAAAAGGGATTCCCGATACATTACCTGACCGTCACGGTTTAACGAAAGGAGCGACCGAAAATGCGAGACCTGCTTGCCTATGAGATCGGGCGCAAATACGAAAATACCTTCTCCCTTTACCGCAAAAAGGGAGACGAGAAACCGCTGCTTTCCACGACCGTTTCGGGCGACTATCGTTTCCCCCTCCGCCGTCTGCTCGTCGGATGCGACGAGGTTGCGGCGTCCGCGTGCTGCCTTTTTCTCGGCGCCGCCATCGATCGCCGCGAAGCAAAGAAGTAACGCTTTCGCTTGACAATCCCCTCGGGGGTTGTTATAATGAATAAGACGCCGGGATGTAGCGCAGTTGGTAGCGCGCCTGCTTTGGGAGCAGGATGTCGCAGGTTCGAATCCTGTCATTCCGACCACAACGGACTCCCCCGTCTTGCGCGGGAGAGCCCGTTGTGCTCTGCATTTCGTTTCGAACCTGCCGAATTTGCCCGACAGGGCGGGAAAATTCTATGCGGCTCGCCCGTCACTTTGGCTTTCATGATCTCAAAGAAACGGCGAGACGCGCAGGTAGCGCAACTTGTTGCGCGTCGAATCCCGTCATTCTGATCGGAAAGGAGTATCAAATGGATTACAAAAAACTCGAGTTTGCCCACGTTTTCGACCTGTGGGAACTGCAGAAACGCTACAAAGCCGAGATCGGTGAGGACGAGCCGGACGTCGACGGTCGGATAGCCCTTGCCGCGGCGATCGAATGCAAGAAGATCCGTTGCATGCTGTTTACGGTCAATCATCATCCATTTCTCCCTTTGTATTTTTCGGCGGATCTTCCAGCGTTATCCTTCCGAGTTTGCCTGCACGGAATTCGTCCAGGACAACGCTGCAGCATCTGTCATAATCATATTGGGCGCCTTTCAGCAGCCACCCTCTTCCGGAACAGACCGCATCAAGCAGTTCAACACCTTTGAGATGATTGTCAGCAAAATGAAAACGTTCCGTTACCTGTTCCGGGATTATTTCACACAGATATTCCAGAAGATGAATCGTAAGATCCGGAAGATCAACCACATCGTCTTTCACGCAGCCGATATAACACAGTTTTCTGGCTGCTTCCTGGTTCTCGAGTCTTGGCCAGAGAAGCCCTGGCGTATCAAGCAATTCAAGATAGGGCGAAACCTTAACCCACTGATTGCTTTTTGTTACGCCTGGTTTGTCTCCGATCTGTGTGACACTTCGTCCGCAGAGCCTGTTGATCAGCGTGCTTTTCCCTACGTTCGGAATTCCGACAATCATTGCCCTGACTGTTTTACGGACACCTT
>CACZAZ010000054.1:5487-15595 GCA_902779285.1 uncultured Ruminococcus sp. | reverse complement strand
GGGGCGCTCGATATCGGGACCACCACGCTGGCGCTCCGTCTCCGGGGCGAGGACGGCGGGATCACCGAGATCACGGCGCAGAATCCCGAGAGCGTGTTCGGCGCGGACGTGGCGAGCCGGATCACGGCAACGGCGGAAAAGGGGGTCGAGCCCGTCCGCGCGTGTCTGTTGAATCGGCTCCGCACCCTGCTCGGCAGATGTACCGTCGGGCGGCTCTCGGTCGTCGGGAACCCGACTATGATCCATATTTTCTCGGGGGTCTCTCCGGTATCGATCGGGATCGCCCCGTTCACCCCCGTCTTTTCGGGGAGCCGAGAGATCACGGGCGAGTCGCTCGGACTGCCGGTCGAAACGGTCGTTCTGCTCCCGGCGGTCAAGGACGCGGGATATCTCGGCTCGGACCTGGTCGCGGGGGCGGCGGCGGCGGGCGTACTCGATTCCCCCTGCCCCGCCGTCTACCTCGATCTCGGCACCAACGGCGAGATCCTGCTCTCGACGGGAACGGAAAACGGCGGGCATCTCTACGCCGCGTCGTGCGCCGTCGGTCCGTGCTTTGAGGGCGCGGGGATCGGTTCCGGCGCAGGCGGGATCCCGGGCGCGGTCTCGCGAGTGACCAAGCGCGACGGGGAGTTCGTATTTTCGACGGTCGGCGGTCTTGCCCCGATCGGGATCACGGGCAGCGGGCTGATCGACCTGTTTGCGCTCCTGCTCTCGGACGGGACGCTCGCGCGGGACGGGCGGCTGCCCGAGCCCTTCACCCTGACCGGACGGCAGACCTACCCCGACGGGACGCTCTCCCCGCCCTATGAGACCCCGATCACGCTCGATCAGAAAGACGTCCGCGCCGTGCAGACCGCGAAAGCCGCCGTTCGCGCCGGGATTGCCGCCCTGCTCCGCGCCGCGTGGATCGACCCCGACGAGGTGGGGACGGTGTTGATCGCCGGGAGCTTCGGTCGGTATCTTTCCCCCGCGTCCGCCGCCGCGATCGGACTTCTGCCGGAGGCGTGGGCAAACGACGCGAAAGTGGTGGGCAACGCCGCGCTCGAAGGGGCGGACCTCGCGCTTCTGTCCGAAGAAACGCGGGGATCCATCAACCGGATCGCGGGAACGGCGCATTCGGTCGACCTCAATTCCTCCCCCGCTTTCCGTGAATCGTTCCTCTCGCAGCTCGACTTTTAAATAACGAAACGCGGCGCCCGCAAGGGCGCCGCGATAGTTTTGACGGGATCAGTTGTTTTCGGAGGACTCTTCCGCTTTGGGCTCCTCGTTTGTCGGTTTTTCGTCGGCTTTGGGGGTCTCGGGCGCGATCTTGCCCTTCTTCTTTTTCGCCTTCGCTTCGGGGGCGGGGGCGGCGGCGGGAGCCGCTTTTTTCAGCGCGGGATTCTTATCCTCTGCGCGGACGTCGACGCTCCGGACGGCGGAACGCAGGAAGCGGATCTTGGTGCGGTCGCGGCTGGTCTCGATGGTGATGGTCTCCTCTTTGATCGAGACGATCTCGCCGATAATACCGCCGATGGTGGTGATCTCGTCTCCTACCTGCAGGGCGTTGCGCATTTCGTTCGCCTGCTTCTCCTGCTTTTTCTGCGGACGGATCAGGAAGAAATAGAAGAAAACGACGATCAGAACGAGCATTACGATCCAGATCCAGTTGGTCGCGGGGCTCGTTCCCTCGGCAAGAAGAAATGAATGGAGCATAGGGACTTTTCCTTTCGTGTTTCTTATAGTCAATTCAGTATTATAACAGAAGAAAACCCCGATTGCAAGTGTTTTTCACAAAAAAACGGAACGGTCGTGCGACCGTTCCGCTTGATCTGCCCGATCGGGATTATTCCTTGTCGCCCTCGTCGGCGGCGACTTCCGCGGGAGCGGCTTCTTCCGAAGCGGCGTCCTCTTTGTTGAAGAACTTGCTGGAGGCGATGAGCCGGACCACGATGCCGAGGATCAGCGCGCAGGCGACCGAGGTAAGGGTGATCTGCCCGGCGTCGAACGCGAAGGTCAGCGACAGCCCGCCGACGCCCGCGATGAGGATCGAGGAGACGGTGAACAGGTTCTTGTTGTCGCCGAGGTCGACCTTCTGCAGCATCTTCAGACCGCTGACGGCGATGAAGCCGTAGAGCGCGAAGCAGACGCCGCCCATCACGCAGCTCGGAATGGTGGAGAGCAGGGTGACGAAGGGAGTGATGAAGGAGGCGATGATCGCCATGACCGCGGTGCAGGTGATGGTCCAGACCGACGCGTTGCCCGAGATGGCGACGCAGCCGATGGACTCGCCGTAGGTGGTGTTCGGGCAGCCGCCGAAGAAGGCGCCCACCATCGAGCCGACGCCGTCGCCGAGCAGGGTCTTGTCCAGCCCGGGATCGGAGATCAGGTCACGGCCGATGATCGAGGAGAGGTTCTTGTGGTCCGCGATATGCTCCGCGAAGACCACGAACGCGACCGGGATATACGCGACGGCGATGGTGCCGAAGTAGGCGGCGTTCATATCCTTGAAGCCCTTGAAGGCGTGCAGGAAACTGAAATCGGGTTTCCAGTCCATATTCTTGAACGCGTCGAAGTTGACGATCTGCAACACTTCCGCGTCTGCGGCGTTGCCGATCACGGTAAGGATCGAAGCGATCACGTAGCCGACGGCGATACCGATGACGAACGGGATCAGTTTGATCATCTTGTGATTGTTGACCGAGCAGATGACCACGGTGAACAGGGTGATCAGAGCGATGGCAAGGAAGATCAGTCCCTTGTAGCCGGCGGCGGAGCCGTTGACGACCCCACCCGCGGCGCCGAGCGAATCCGAAACGGCGTTGCCGGCGAGCGACAGACCGATGATCGCGACCGTCGGACCGATGATCGCGGCGGGCATCAGTTTATCGACCCAGCCGGAGCCGACGAACTTGACGACGACCGCAAGCCCTACGTAGACGAGACCCGCGAGGATCGCGCCGATGATCAGCCCGAGGAAGCCCAGCGCGACCGTGACGGCGCCGGCGAAAGCAGCGCCCATCGAGCTTAAGAAAGCAAAGGACGAGCCGAGGAACACGGGGGAACGAAACTTGGTGAAAAGCTGGTAAACGAGGGTGCCGACGCCCGCGCCGAACAGAGCGGCGGAGACCGTCATCTCCTCGGCGTTGACGATCATCGGAACCAGGATGGTCGCCGCGAGGATCGCAAGGAGCTGCTGGAGCGCGAAGAGCAGAGTCTGACCGTAGCCCATCTGCTTGGGGGTCGCGTCGGTGTTGTAAATGAGTTTCATATACCTCTCCTTTTTTTGTTTTTGATCTTCTTTTTTCATCCCGTTCCGCAAAAGAAAAAAGTCCTGCCTTCCGGCAAGACAGAAGCTGGCGGCGCGCGCCGTCATCCTCTGATCTTTCCGGCATCACGGTACCGAAATTAAAGATCTCGGGTCACATAAAATTATATCACATTTTAACGATTTGTAAAGAGATTTTTCCCATTTTCCCCTATTTTGTCATACCTGCACAAAGCCGTGCGACAATTCCTGTGAAGGTTTGACAAACCGCCCTTCGGGGGTCGACGCGGGCTTCCCTTCCCCCGTAGGGGGAAATCGGGAAAGCGTCTTGCATTCGGGCGGAGAGTATGCTATACTACTGATAAAAAAGGAAAGGACGGAACGCGAAATGAAAGCCATCCTCGTCAGCCGCTGTCTTCTCGGCGATCCCTGCCGCTACGACGGAACGTCCCGTCCTTATCCCGGGATCGAATCGCTCAAAGAACGCTACAAGATCGTGCCGATCTGTCCCGAATGCGACGGCGGGCTTCCCACTCCCCGTCCCGCGGGAGAACGGAGAGGCGACAGGATCGTGACCAAGGACGGCGCCGACCTGACCGCGTTTTACCGCAAAGGCGCCGAACTCGCCTTGAAAAAAGCCCGGGAGACCGGCGCGAAGATCGCCCTGCTCAAATCGCGAAGCCCCTCCTGCGGGGTCGGTCGGATCCACGACGGCACCTTTACGGGCGGGATGACCGAGGGGGACGGGATCGCGGCGGAACTGCTGAAAGAAAACGGGATCGCGGTCTACACGGAAAACGAACTGTCGAAATTACTGTAATAAAAGGAAAAGAACGATCGGGGGTGAACGGGATGGCTGCCAATCTGCACGCGGGACACCGCGAAAAGATGCGGGAGAAGTACGCGCGGGCGGGCGCCGACGCCTTTTTGCCGCACGAACTGCTCGAAATGCTCCTGTACCACGCGGTCCCCTACCGCGACACCAATCCGACGGCGCATCTGCTGCTCGACCGTTTCGGATCTCTCTCCGGGGTCCTTACGGCGTCGCGGGAGGAACTGTGTACCGTTTCCGGGATCGGAGAGTACGCCGCCGACCTGATCGGATCGGTCGCGATCCTGTCAAACGCCGCGCTGAACGAAAAAACCTCCGACAGACGGGAGGATCGCGAGACCGTTATGCGGCGGGCGCGGGAAGAGCTGCGCGGCGCAGATTCCGACCGGACGGTCGCCTTCTTTCTCGACAACGCCCGTTCCCTACTCGGATTTGAGACGGTCTACGTCGGGTATCTCGGCTCGGCGGGCTTCCGCGACGAGAAGATCGTGCGCCCCGCCTTGAAACGGAGGGCTGCCTTCGTCGTGCTCGCCTCCTGCCATTCGTCCCGCGCCTCGCGTGCGGACGAGAACGAGATCGCCGCGTCGGATCATTTCCGAAAAGCGCTCCGTCTCTCGGGGCTCACCCTGCTCGAACATTTCCTGTTTTCGGGCGACTACGTTTCGTCGCTCTCGGAGTTCTTCCCGGAGGAGGAACGCGCGGCAAGAGAGCGCGACGCCTTTTTCGCCTCTTGGAAGGGGGGTGCGGAAAATGAGCCGTGAAAGCGACGCCCTCGCCCGCCTGCTCTCCTTTACCCGGACGAAAGACCCCGCGACCGAAGCGGAAAGACTGCTCGCCCGGTTCGGGTCGCTCCACTCGCTTTTGTCGTCCGACGCGGCAGAACTGACCGACGCGGGGCTCTCCCCGAGCGCCGCGCTCCTGCTCTCGCTTGCAGCGGCGATCCCGGCGCGGGCGGCTGAGGACGGGTTAAGGGAAACGACCGTCTTCGACAAATCGGAAAAACTGTCGGATTTCTTCGTCCGCCGCTTCCTCGGCGCGTCGGTCGAACGGGTCTCGCTCCTGCTGCTCGACGAAAAGTTCCGCCCGCTCGCGTTCAAGCGGATCGCGGAGGGCGCGGTCAATTCCGCCGCGGTCGAACTGCGCTGCGTGACCGAAGCCGCCGTGCTCTCTAACGCGACCTACGCCGTCCTTTCGCACAATCACCCGCGCGGGACCCCGACCCCGTCGCGCGACGACGAGGTGACGACCGCCCTCGTCTCCGACGCTCTTGCCTCCGCGGGGGTGAAATTGATCGAGCATTACGTCGTCGCCGGAAACGCCGCCCACCCGATCGTGAAGACACTCGCGGGTCGTCCCTCCGTGATGCCCGATTCCTTCTACGAATAATTCTCCCATAATCAATACCGCCCGCCCCCTCCGGGGCGGGCGGTATATTATTCCGTACAGTTGCGCGGGCGGCGTCCTCTTACCGGAAGACGATCCCGGACTCGCGCAGGGTGGGATGGCGCTTGTCTTTTTCGCTCAAAAGGATCTCACCGACGTCGCGCCACTCGATCCCGATCTCGGGGTCGTTCCAGATGATCCCGCCCTCGTCCTCGGGGTGATAGATCTCGTCGCACTTGTAGCAAAAGGTCGCGTACTCGGACAGAACGAGGAATCCGTGCGCGAAACCGCGCGGGATCAGGAACTGGTTGCCGCGCTCGGCGGACAGCACCGCCCCGGTCCACGCCCCGTAGGTCGGGGAGTTTTCGCGCAGATCGACGCAGACGTCGAAGACCTCGCCTTCGATACATCTGACGAGTTTCGCCTGCGGATGCGTCTTTTGGAAATGAAGACCCCGCAAAACGCCCTTCTTCGAGCGCGACTGATTGTCCTGCACGAAGCGGTAGTTCAACCCGACCGCCAGGAAATCCGATTCCCGGTAGGTCTCCGAGAAATAGCCGCGTTCGTCGCCGTATTTTTTCGGCTCAATGATCCAGACGTCGGGGATCGCCGTTTCGCGGAACGTGAAATTGCCTGCCGTTTTCATCAGTACTTGATCTTCCCTTCCGCGACGTTCAGCAGGTGTTTGCCGTACTCGTTCTTCTCCATCAGTTTTCCCTGCTCGATCAGCGTTTCCCGCCCGATCCAACCGTTCTTGTACGCGATCTCCTCGGGACAGCAGACCTGGAGCCCCTGATGCGTTTCGAGGATGCGGATGTAGTCCGACGCCTCGACAAGCGATTCGTGCGTGCCGGTATCCAGCCAGGAATAGCCCCTGCCGAGGGTGGTCACGTGGAGTTTGTGATCTTCAAGATACAGATTGTTCAGCGAGGTGATCTCGAGTTCCCCGCGGTCGGACGGCTTGACCTGCTTGGCTTTTTCCGACACGCCCTTCGGGTAGAAATAGAGCCCCGTCACGCAGTAATTCGACTTCGGTTTTTTCGGCTTCTCCTCGATCGACAGGGCGTTCCCGTCCTTATCGAGTTCGACGATGCCGAACCGCTCGGGATCCTTGACGTAGTAGCCGAAAATGGTCGCCGTATCCTCCTTTTCCGCGCGGCGGACCGAGTTGTTCAGATGGTTGATTAGTCCCGCGCCGTAAAAGATGTTGTCCCCGAGGACCATTGCGGTGGCATCGTCCCCGATGAACTCCTCCCCGAGCAAAAACGCCTGCGCCAGACCGTCGGGCGAGGGCTGCTCGACGTAGGAAAAGCGCACGCCGAAGCGCGAGCCGTCCCCGAGCAGTTGCTCCATACGGGGCAGGTCGGAGGGGGTGGAGATGATGAGGATGTCGCGGATCCCCGCCATCATCAATACCGACAGCGGATAGTAGATCATGGGTTTGTCGTAGATCGGGAGTAACTGTTTGCTCGTGACGAGCGTGAGCGGATAGAGACGGGTCCCCGATCCGCCGGCGAGAATGATACCTTTCATTATACGGTCTCCTTTCGTTTTCGGGTGATGGGCAGATCCCGCGAACGGGCGGGGTCACTTCCTGTTCTGATAATTCTTCTTCAGCCACTCCTGTTCGGACTTCACGCATTCGTCAAGCCAAACCCCGTTTTCGAGGTACCAGCGGATGGTCAGCTTGATGCCGTCCTTGAACATAGTGGTAGGCGCCCAGCCGAGTTCCGTCACCGCTTTCGCGGGGTCGATCGCGTAGCGCAGATCGTGCCCGTGTCTGTCCGCGACGTAGGTGATGAGCGACTCCGGCTTGCCGAGTTCCCGAAGGATGATCTTCACGATCTCGATATTCGACTTTTCGTTGTGTCCGCCGAGATTGTAGACCTCCCCGACTCTTCCCTTTTCGAGGACGGCGAGGATGCCGCGGCAATGATCCTCCACGTAGAGCCAGTCGCGGACGTTCAGCCCCTTTCCGTAGACGGGAAGCGACTCGTTCTTCACGGCTTTGGAGATCATCAGCGGGATCAGTTTTTCGGGGAACTGATACGGTCCGTAGTTGTTGGAGCACCGGGAGACCGTCACGGGCAGCCCGTAGGTCCTGTGGTACGCCAGAACCAGAAGATCCGCCGACGCCTTCGACGTGCTGTACGGACTCGACGTATGGATCGGCGTGTCCTCACGGAAGAAGAGATCGGGTCTGTCGAGCGGGAGATCGCCGTAGACCTCGTCGGTCCCGACCTGATGGAATCTGCCGATCCCGTATTTCCTGCACGCGTCGAGCAGTACCTGCGTTCCGAGGATATTGGTCTCAAGGAAGATGCCCGGATTCTCGATGGAGCGGTCGACGTGCGATTCGGCGGCGAAGTTCACCACCGTATCGGGACGCTCTTTTTCAAAAACGGCGTTGATCCCGTTCCGGTCACGGATATCGGTCTTGTAGAACACGTAGTTGGGATTCTTCAGTTCCTCTTTGATCGTCGCGGGATTGGCGGCGTAGGTCAGGCAGTCGACGTTGACCACCCTCCAATCGGGTCTCTCTTTCAAGAGCAGTTTGCAGAAGCAGTTGCCGATGAAACCCGCTCCGCCTGTCACGAGGACGGTTTGTTTCGTGTCTTTCATACTATTTCTCCTTTTGGTCAATTCTGCGGGGGCTGACTGTTCGCGGGATCGCCGCGTTTCAGAAACATACGGATCAGAGGGAGCATATCTTTCCGGTAAAGCAGGAAGGTCACGGCGGCGTAAAATACCGCGTAGACCGCGAGCGCCGCCCACCAGAGATCCCACAGGGAGATCAGATAAAACCCGAGGAACATCGTCGCCATATAGAGCGCGTTCTTTTTCCACGGCGCCCGGTATTTCCGCACCATATACTCTTCGATGACGAAATACCAGACGACCATCACGACGATCGACGCGACCGAAATAGCAAACGTGGTATGGAACATAACGTACGCCAGAACGTTCGCCGCCGCCGAGAGCGCCAGGATGACGACCGACTTGATGAAGAACTCCATCTCCCGAAGGTCGTTCTTATAATAGTTGTGCATCACGATCGTGACGACCGACTGAACGGCGAGCCCGGGAAGAACGATCCGGAAGATCGGGAGCGAGCCCACGTACGCCGGCAGAAACCACGGAATGAACGCCGTCATCGGGAAATAGACGAGGCAGCACAAAAACAGCAGGATGAAGATGATCGAACAGAGAGATGGATATTTCACGACCAGCGAGTCGTGGTCCTCCCTTTTCATCGTCGGATACAGGACGATGGAGATCGCAGACGTGACGGTCGTAATCAGCCCCAGAAGATTATACGCGAACGCGTAGACGGCGTACACGGTATTCTCGAACAGCACGTTCACGAACTGCCGGTCGATGACCAGAATGAAGGTCGAACACAGATTCGCGATCATCAAAGGAAAGCCGATTTTGACGCAGTAGCCGATATCGGCTTTGGCTCCCTTGGGGTCGGGGCGCGAAAACGTGATCCTCCGATAGGTGAAGACGTACCAGACGGCAAGGAGCATCCCGATCGCGTTCACGACGATCACGTACCACCGGAAGGGGATCTCGCGGTCGAACTTTCTGTAATAAACGAACAGCCCGACGATGGAAACGACGTTTAGAAGCGACTGGACGATATTGCGAATCGACAGTTCGTTGAAACGGAGCGTGATCTGCGAGATCATTTGATAATACGCGATGACGTTGGTCGAAAAGAGGAAGATCCCCAACATCGAGATCAGGAAAACGTAGTCCCCTCCGAACGCAAAAAGACCGAAGAGAGCGAACAGGAGCGCGAAAACCGCCTGCAGGGAGATGAAGAGCAAACTGTAAAACGAAAACCGGTTTTCGTTGATGTCGCAATAATCCTTATCGCCGTATTTCAGGTAAATGCCGTCGGTGAATCCGACCTGGAAGATCCCGACGTAGGTGGCGTAGAGCGTGAAGGTCTTGTAGATCCCGTAATCGTCGATCCCCATGATCTTGGGGATCAGGAAGGCGACCAGTACCCCGGAAAAGAGCTTGATGAAGTTGCTGGTCGTGATCTTGACGATGCTGAAGACCGTCTTTCTTCCGTGCGAATCACCCATTTTTCAAATACCTTCCGACGGCGTCTCTCCAATCGGGTAGCGGATCGAAACCGCACGCCTTCAGTTTGCTCTTGTCAAGACGGGAATTAAAGGGACGCTTTGCGACGGAGACTCCGTATTCGGCGGTCGTGACGCGCTTGACGGAGACGTCCTTCTCCGCCTGACGGAAGATCTCCTCCGCGAGATCCGCCCAACTGATATAACCGCCCTCGTTCGTCGCGTGATACTTTCCGTATTTTTCGGTTTGGATCATATCCGCGAGCAGGCGGGCGAGATCGTAGGTGTAGGTGGGCGTCCCGATCTGGTCGTCGACGACCCGCAGTTCCTTGTAGCCCTTGTCCGCGAGCTGCAGCATGGTCTTGACGAAGTTCTTGCCGTTTTTGCCGAAGACCCAGGCGATCCGAACGATAAAGTATTTTTCAAGCAGCGTCGAAACGGCGGTCTCCCCCTGCAGTTTGGTCTCTCCGTACCAATTCTGCGGGGCGAATCGCACGTCGTCCGGCTGCCACGGTCTCGTTCCCGTTCCGTCGAAGACGTAGTCGGTCGAAA
>CACZAZ010000054.1:0-5466 GCA_902779285.1 uncultured Ruminococcus sp. | reverse complement strand
CCTTTTTCGCCGCGAGCGCGAGATTCTCGGTACCGTCGACGTTGATCTTTTTGACGGTCGGCTTGTTCTTCTCGTTCTCCGCGCCGTCGACGTTTGTCCACGCGGCGCAGTGGATGATCGCGTCGGGGGCGATCTCTCCGACGGTCTTTTCAACCGCGTTCCGATCCGTGATATCAAGCGCGACGTACGCCGACCAGTTTGCCCTCTCGGTCAGGTCGTTTTCATCCCGGATATCCGTCCCGACGGCGACGATACCGCGCCCGGTCAGTTCGTTTACGACGTCGTAGCCGAGCTGTCCGGCGGCGCCGGTGACCAAAACCTTCATCGGTCGGCGCCCTCCGTTTTCCCTTTCAGAAACTCGTCGAAATTCCTGACGTATTCGTCGGGATCGTATTTCTCGTTCGAGAGAACGAGCAGAACGGAGTCCGGCGAAAAGTCGTACATATCCTTCCAGACCATCGTGGGCAGGTAGAGCCCGACGGACGGATCGTCCATCACGAACACGCGCGTTTCGCCGTCCGCGTCGGTCACCCTGATCTTGCAGGAGCCGGCGACGTTGATCAGAACGAACTCGGATCTCCGGTTGGCGTGCTGCCCTCTCACGACCTTGTCGTCGGAGCCGTAGATATAGAAGATCCGACGGATCGAAAACGGGATATCGGTATCGTTCTCGACGGCGATCAGTTTTCCCCTTTCGTCACCCCGGACGGGAAAACCGATTAGCTTGACGCGGTCAATCGCTTTCATCTTTTTGAAAACCTTTCTTTCGTTATCTCCATCAGCCATTCCGAAGCGTCGCCCGTACCGCACTCCCCGACGTTTTCGAATCCGACGGCGGAGTAGACCCTGATCGCGGGAACGTTGTTTTTGTAAACCGTTAAATGAACGCGCGAAAGCCCCAATTTCTCAAACGCGACGAGAAGCGCGGCGTGAAGCGCGTTTTGCCCGACCTTTTTCCCGTGCGCCCGCGGCTCTCCGACGAGGAATCTGCCGAACTCGGCGTCGCGGTCCGTGATCCCGTAGAGTGACAAACTGCCTACGAGCGCGTGAAGTTCCCGCGTCTCGACGACCGAAAACAGATACTCGTTCTTTTTTTCGTCCGTCGCCCGGAACCACGCCGCCTGCTGCTCCCGCGTGATGGGGGGGATCGGACGGAGGTACGCGGTGTTGGCGGGATCGTTCCGCCAGACGCGCAGAGATTCGATATCCGCCTCGAGCGTCGGGCGAAGCAGTACGTTTTCGTACGCGACCGTAATATCGTGCTTCATAGATTATCTGAACGAATTGAGGGCGGCGATCACCGCGTTCTGCTCGTCCTCCGTCATCCCGTTGAACATCGGGATACTCAACACCTCGGACGCGTAGCGCTCGGTGATGGGGTAATCCCCCTTCTTTTTGCCCAGATACGCGTACGCCTCAGACAGATGCGGCGGGATGGGATAGTGGATGATGCTCCCGATCCCTCTCTCTTTCAGATAGTCGATCAGGGCGTCGCGCTTGCCCTCCCGGACGCGAATGACGTACTGATGCCACGTCGAATCGGCGCCGGGACGCACCTCGGGAAGTTCGATCAGGGGATTCCCGATCTCTTCCGTATATCTGCCCGCCAGCCGGCAGCGTTCGGCGTTCAGTTCCCCGAGATGCCTGAGTTTCACGCGGAGGAGCCCCGCCTGCATCTCGTCAAGCCGGCTGTTCGCGCCGACGACCTTGTTGTAGTATCTTTTCTCGCTGCCGTAGTTCCGGTAGATCCGGAACGCGTCCGCGATCTCCTTATCGTCGGTCGTGATCGCGCCGGCGTCACCGAACGCGCCGCATCCCTTGCTCGGATAGAAGCTGAAGCACCCGATATCCCCGATGCTCCCGACCGTCTTTCCTTTCCACTTGTTGCCGTGGCTCTGGGCGCAGTCCTCGACCACTTTCAGCCCGTATTTTTTCGCGATCGCCGTAATGGTATCCATATCGCAGGACTGACCGAACAGATGGACGGCAAGAATGGCTTTCGTATTCTTCGTGACCGCCGCCTCGATCTTGGAGGCGTCGATATTGTTGTACTTGTCCGGCTCTACGAAAACGGGGTTGGCGCCGTTGATGGTGATCCCCATCACGCAGGCGATATAGGCGTTGGCGCAAACGATCACGTCGTCCCCCGCCCCGATCCCGAGGATCTTGAAACTCAACCAGAGCGCGTCCAGCCCGCTGGCGAGCCCGACGCAGTATTTCGACCCGATAAAGTTCGCCCACTCGTTCTCGAACGCCTTGACTTCCTCCCCGAGGATATACCACCCGGAACGAAGCACCTCAACCGCTTTTTGCTCGTACTCTCCGGCATGCAGGGCAAACTGCCGTCCCAGATCGTTTGGCAGAATCATCTGTGTTTCCTCCCAAGTTTTCTCTTGATCAGCGCGAAGAATCCTCTCGCGTACAGAACCGGTCTCCTGAAAAACAGGTACGGGCTACGGCAGGAGAACACCGCGACCGGCAGATTATCCCGATAGGACGAAAGATACATCTCCCGCTGCTTATCGTAATCGACCTGCCCGACGTGAAGTTCAAAATCGCTCCTTCCGTCGAGGAGGATCGTTTTCAGATTCCCGTTGAACAGTTCCCGGTTGATACAGATCGTCCGGATCTCTTCCCTTCTCTTTGCGTACGCGCAGCCGTCCGAAAGGCACCGGTCGATCTCCGCCGTCATCCCTTCCACGTCCGTGAAGCAGAAATCGCACCTGCCCCCCACGACGAAATCCCGGATATCGTTCGCCGGGGCGTCCGCGTTGACCAGCGTGAAGGGGATCAATCCGTTCTTCATCGCGAACAGCGTCATCAGCCCCCCGATCAGAGGATAGGTGTTGATATAGACGTACGCCCTTTTCAGGACCTCGTCAAGGTCGGGCCGTTCGTTTTCGACGAACACCCTGCCCTCGTAGCGGTCCTCCCGGAACTTAGACCGGATATAGTCCTCCGCGCCGTTCCCGAGAAAGTAAAAGACCGTATCGTCGAAGGTATCGAGGATATGTCTCACGACGTCGTAAAAGGCGTCGGATCCCTGCGTTTTGTAAACCGACCCGCCCGACAGAACGATCCGTTTGCCCCTCTCGTCGAAAGGAAGTCCCCCGAAAGGAGCGACGGTGTCCGACGCGTAGTACGGCAGCTTGATCAGCCGATCCTCGGGGATCCCCCGCAAAAGGACCGACACCGAAGCTCCGAAGTCCCGGAACTCCACGATCGAGTCGTAAGCGCGCGTCCCGATCCAAAACGCGTGGTCGGTGATGTTGATAAGATGCCGCTTCGCTTTGCCCGCAAAGCAGAGATTGGCGATCACGCCGATAAAATCGTCGGCGTGGTTTTGCGAGACGATATGATCCGGACGGATCCGCGCAAGCAGGGTCAGCAGGTTTTTAAGAGAGGAATATGCGTAGCGTTTTCCGATCTCGTAAGAGCGGATCCCGTTCTGCGCGCAATACTCGTAGAGGAGCCGGTTGTCCTCGCGCTTTGCGTAACTGATATAGACGAGTTCGATCTCCCCGATCGACGCCAAACCCTCGAGGTAGGTCCTGGACAGTACCCGGTTGTAGAGCGAGACCTGATCGTAAAAGACCACGACCGGCTTCTCCCCCCGCGTTTCGGGGGTCGCGGCGTCAAGATCCCGACCGAGCGCGTCCGCGATCAGAGAAAGATCGTCCTCCAGTTCGGGGTCGGCGAGAACGTCGTTCAGATAATACTTGTCCTGCGCGCAGAAGCGGATCAGTTTCAGCGCCGCGCCGTAGCGTTTACGCCGGATATACCGCCCGATCTTCTTTTTGCATTGAAGATAGAACCGTTCTTTCACCGATTATCCTCCAAAAAGAACGTTGTTTTCAAAAAACGGTCTGAAAACGGTGAGCGTGTTGCCCCCCAAAATCAGTTTGTGAAGCAGGAAAAGGGAAACCAAAAAGGTCACGGAGAACAGAAGGATCTTATGGTACTTCGGCGCGTTCGTCTTCTTTTCCAGAATGAACGAAACGGCGGCGAGGTTGACGATCAGAAAGTTCTGCTGGATCCGGTACAGTTCCTGCGAATAGAACATCAGGGGGAAACAGATCAGGAGCAGCACGTTCGCCTTCCCGACGAAGTCGATGAAGGCGAGTTTCGCGCCCGAGAGATCGGTCTTCGGATCATCCGGAAGTCTGTATTCGGTCCCGCTTCCCTGCGCGTCCCCGGCGTCGGTCTTCCGGCAGAAGAACGCGACGACGTAAGTATAGATCGCGACGCTCGCGATGAAAACGACCCGGGTCAGCCGCTCGAACGTCGCGCCCGCGCCGACGTCGGTCCCCTGATGCATCCGGGAGGAGACCCACGAGTCCGGGAGGATCAGAGATCCAAGCGTCGTCAAAAGGTTGGTGTTCTTCAGCACCAGAAGCCCGATGAAAAGGACGCCCGTGACGATCCCCGTCGTTTTCTTGCCGAACAGGAACGGGATCAGAAGAATGAAGTAGATGACCGCCGAATAGTGGAGGAACGTCGCGAGAAGGATAGAGAGAGCGAAAAGGGAGACGGGGAGGATCCTATCGACCGGGCGTTCCCGCTTTTCGTTCTTTTTTCCGACCAAAAACGACGTTGCGAGCGAGAGAAACACGACGACGGCGAAGTTCTTGATCTGAACGACGTCGAGCGCGTACGGGAAGAACAGGTACATCCCCAGAACGAACGCGACGTTGTCGGTCATGCGGTCCACGGCAAAGTAGAGGATGGCGAGGAAAACCAGCGAGAAGACGATGAGGAAGACCCTGTACGACGCCCCCATACCGGAGAAGATCGCGTACAGGAATCGGAAACCGATATTCAAGCCTCCGTTATCGACGCCGTAATACGCCTCGGAATACACCCCGAAATCCGCGTTCCCGGAACTCCAGCCGTACGTGATCCACATAAAGAGGATGATCGCAATGGACAGGGGTCTCGAGTTCCGGTAAACGCACGAGAGTATCACGAGCGAGGCGAACAGTACGTACAGTACGACCGTCCAGAACACTGCGGCTCACCTCCCTCCTCAATGATTCTTGATCCGCATTTTCAGAAGTTTGACGTAGAAAGAGTATCCGATCTGATCAGCGAAGTGGATATCGAGGGAGAGGTCAAGGTTCTCAAGGGTGCCAAGGGCGAGTATAAGGGCAAAAACCTTATCATTGCCACCGGTGCGCATTCCAGACCCATCGCCTGCGAGAGAGAGGCTGATTTCGTCGGCAGAGGTATTTCCTACTGTGCAACCTGCGACGCCAACTTCTTCGAGGACCTGGAGGTTTACGTGGTCGGCGGCGGAGATTCCGCAGTCGAGGAGGCCATGTATCTCACCAAGTTTGCGAGAAAGGTAACCCTGATCCACAGAAGAAATAAGCTCCGCGCAGCGAAGTCCATCCAGGAGAAGGCGTTCAAGAACCCGAAGCTGGAGTTCATGTGGGATTCCGTTGTCACCGAAGTACACGGCGATGA
>CACZAZ010000053.1 GCA_902779285.1 uncultured Ruminococcus sp. | reverse complement strand
CGTTATGACTTTTCCGAGCCGTCTCATACGATGATCCCCCCTTCGTCACTGTCGGCGAAGCGGTTCATTATCGCCATCGACACGATTATCATTATCATAAGCACGAACGAGATCGACGCGCCGAGGTTGAAGTTGTCCTCCTGCAGTATCTGCCGCTCGATCGCATCGCCGATGAGCATTATCTTGCCGCCGCCGAGCTTCTGCGAGATGTAGAAGGTCGACACCGACGGCACGAACACCATCGTTATCCCGGAGACCACACCGGGCACGGACAGCGGCATGACGAGGCGCACGATCCTCTGCCACGGGCCGGCGCCGAGGTCGTCCGCCGCCTCGAAGAGGCTGACGTCGATCTTCGACATGACCGTGTAGATCGGCAGGATCATATACGGCAGGTAGTTGTAGACCATACCGAGCACGATCGCGAACTCGGAATTGAGAAATCCGATCGGCTCGATCCCGAAACGCCCGAGAAGACTGTTCAGGGGTCCGTTGGTCTCCAGCAGGAGTTTCAGCGAATAGGTCCGGATCAAGAGGTTGATCCACATCGGGAGCATAAAGAGCAGGATCGCGAGCGACTGGTTGCGGGGCTTCATCCGCGTGACGGCGAGCGCCAGCGGATAGGCGAGCAGAAGACAGATGACGGTCGACTCGAGCGCGAGCAGCACCGAACGCTTCAGAACGGCGAAATAGGTCGCGGAGAAGACCTCTTTGATGTGATCGAGCGTGAACGCCCCGGAGGGATCGGTGAAGGTGTAGTAGACCACGAAGACCAGCGGCGCGATAATGAAGAGCAGGCACCAGAGCCCGTGCGGCGCGACCGTGACGGCGCGGGCGATCGACGGACGGCGGCTCGCTTTCGCCCTCGGCTGACGAACGGTTAGGTCAGTCATTTTCTTCGCCCTCCGCCGCGGGCGCCGTTTTTTCGGCGTCGGTCTCCTCCCCTTCTTCGAGCCGCTCGATCACGTTGCCGTGCTCGTCGAGCTGCACGTCGGGATTGGAGATCTCGTCCATCTCGTCGGAGAAACTCGAATAGTCGCCGATGGTGCCGGAGAACTCCGACTTCTTCATGATATGGATGGCGTCGGGCTCGATGTAGATGCCGATATCCGAATCGACCCCGACGTAATCGGTGGTCTGGATCATCCACATAAAGCCGTTGACGTCGACGATGATCTCGTAATGCACGCCCTTGAAGGTGACCTTCGTGACGTGACCGCGGAGCATCCCCTTTTCGAGCGGAACGACGTCCACGTCCTCGGGGCGGATGACCACGTCGACCGGCTCGTTTTTCTCAAACCCCCGGTCAAGACAGTCGAAAACGCGACCGTCGAAGAAGACCTTGTAGTCCTCCCGCATCACGCCGTCGACGATATTGGATTCCCCGATGAAGTCCGCGACGAACGCGTTCTTGGGCTCGTTGTAGACGTCGGTCGGGCTCCCGATCTGCTGGATCCTGCCGTTCTGCATCACGACGATGGTATCCGACATGGAGAGCGCCTCTTCCTGGTCGTGGGTGACGTAAATGAAGGTGATGCCGGTCGCCTGCTGGATGTTCTTCAACTCGAACTGCATATCCTTGCGCAGTTTGAGGTCGAGCGCGCCGAGCGGCTCGTCCAGGAGCAGGACGCGGGGACGGTTGATGAGCGCGCGCGCGATGGCGACCCGCTGCTGCTGACCGCCCGAGAGCGAGTTGACGTTCCGGTGACCGAAGCCGCGGAGCGCGACCATGTTCAGCATCTCGTCGACGCGCTCTCTGATCTCGTCCTTCGGCACCTTATGTTTCAGCGCAAAAGCAATGTTATCAAACACGTTGAGGTGAGGGAACAGCGCGTATCTCTGAAAAACGGTGTTGACCTGCCGTTTGTAGGCGGGAACGTCGTTGATCCGCTGTCCGTCGAAAAGGATGTCGCCGCAGTCCGGCGTTTCAAAGCCCCCGATCAGGCGGAGGGTCGTGGTCTTTCCGCAGCCGGAAGGACCCAGCAGCGTCACGAACTCTCTGTCGCGGATATACAGGTTCATATCCGAGAGGACGACCTCGCCGTCAAAGGACTTCGTGACTCCCTTTAACTCAATGAGTTTGTTCATTTTTTTGCGTTCTCGCGCTCCCTTCTCTTTCGTCGGCGTCCGACCCGCAAAAAAGCGGACGGGGGACCCCGCACTTCCGGGCGTCCCGCGACTTATTGCAACACATTATAGCAAAAAGCGAAGAAGAATGCAATAGTTTACAAAAAATATTTTTAATTAAGATAAACCGCGATTATCCGCGAGCATCCGTGATTAACCGAAACGGCAGCTTGACAATCTCTTGAAATCTCGCTCATTCTCCCGTTTTCTCTTGAATGCTCAAAAAAAGTTGCTCTCCGGGAGGGGGTGCGTGAGCAGCGAAAAAAGCAAAAAAACAGAAAAATAAAATCCCCCGCCGAAGGCATAAAGCGTCGCCAGCGCGACGGTCAGGGAGAGCGCGAGGGAAAAAACCGAGACAAACGACGCGACCGCCTCCGCCCGCGCGGGGGAAAAACGAGCCGAAAGCAGACAGAAAAGCGCCCGCCCGCCGTCGTGATCCGAGATGGGGATCAGGTTGGAGAGCCCCGTGCCGAAAAAGATCCAGCCCGCCTCGGCAAAATAGGGGGACGACGGCGCAAACAGGAAGAGGCACGCCCCCGGGATGAGATTTGCCAGGGGACCCGCGATCGAAACCAAGCACTCGGAGCGGTAGGAGAGCGCGGCGGGGGCGCGGAAACGAAATCCCCCCGCGACGGGGGAGAGACGCGGAACGCCCTCTCCGAGAAACGAAAACGCGAGCAGGTGTCCCCCCTCGTGAAAAGCGAGCGCGAGCAAAAGCAGCGCGGCGCGGTAAACCGGGGTGAGGCGGAACAGGCAGACGATAGCCGACGCGACGGGGATCCACGGCAAAACCGCGGCGAGCCGTCGTCTCCCCTCCCGTTTCATACGCTCCCTCCCCCGCCCCGGCGGGCAAAACGAAAAAACCGCCCGGACGGGTCATCCTATGAAAAAAGGAAAGAAATCATACCGGATCGGGTCGCGGCGATTGACTTTTCCCGTCTTTTGCGGTACAATAATAAGGAAACGAAACGTTTGCGGGCAAGCCCGCGGAAACGGGGACCGATATGGAGAAAAACCAGGCGAAACAGAGGATCGACGAGCTAAGGAAAACGCTCGCCTATCACGCGCGTCTCTATTACCAGATGGACGCGCCCGAGATCTCCGACTACGAGTACGACGCGCTCTTCCGGGAACTCTCCGAACTCGAGGCGGCGTTCCCCGAGTTCGACGACCCGAACTCCCCCACCAAGCGGGTGGGAGGCGCGGCGAGCGAGAAGTTCCGGAAGGTCGCCCACGCGGTCCCGATGGGAAGTCTCGACGACGTGTTTTCAGAGGAAGAGTTGACGGGTTTTCTCCGCGAAATGGAGAAGATCCTCGAAAAACCCGTCTATTCGGTCGAGCCCAAGATCGACGGTCTGTCGGTCGGGCTGACCTACGAAAACGGCAGTCTGACGCTCGGGGCGACCCGGGGCGACGGTCTTGTCGGCGAGGACGTGACGGCGAATCTCCGCACCGTGCGCTCGATCCCCCTGACCCTGCCGGAGCCCATCCCGCATCTGGTCGTCCGGGGCGAGGTCTATATGCCGCGCGAGGTCTTCGACGAACTGAACGCGGTGCGCGAATCCGAGGGGCTGGCGCTGTTCGCCAATCCGCGCAACGCCGCCGCCGGGTCGCTCCGTCAGTTGGATCCGACGATCACCGCCTCGCGGCGGCTGGATATCCTGGTCTTCAATCTGCAGGAGGGCAACCCGTTCTCCGAGGGCGCGCCGGAGTCCCACGGCAAGACGCTCGACCGGCTCGAAAAACTCGGTTTCCACGTCCTGCCGCACAGGATCGTGACGAGCGACCCCGAAGAGGTGATCGCGCACGTCCGGCGGCTCGGGGAGATGCGTTCGTCGCTGCCCTTCGATATCGACGGCGCGGTGATCAAGATCGACGGGCTTGCCGACCGCGTGACGGTGGGCGAGGGGACCGGACGCCCCAAATGGGCGGTGGCGTACAAGTACCCGCCCGAACAGCAGACCACCCGCCTGCTCGATATCACCCTGCAGGTCGGGCGCACCGGGGTCCTCACCCCGACGGCGGAACTGTCCCCCGTGCGGCTGGCGGGCAGTACGGTCTCGCGCGCGACCCTGCACAACGACGGCTTTATTTCCGAACGCGATATCCGCATAGGAGATCTCGTGGTGGTGCAGAAGGCGGGCGACATCATCCCCGAGATCGTCTCGGCGGTGAAAGAGAAACGCGACGGGAGCGAACGGGTCTTCAAAATGCCCGACGTCTGCCCCTCCTGCGGTCATCCCGTGGTGCGGGACGAAGCGGGAGCGGGGGCGGCGGTCCGCTGCGTCTACGCCGGATGCCCCGCGCAGAGAGCGAGGGGGATCATCCACTTCGCGTCGAAAGCCGCGATGAATATCGACGGGCTGGGTCCCGCCGTGATCGGCGCCCTGCTCGAAGCGGATCTGATCCGCGACGCGGCGGACCTCTACACCCTCAAACGAGAGGACGTCGCCGCGCTCGACCGACTCGGAGAAAAGTCGGCGGACAATCTGCTTTCCGCGATCGAGGAGTCCAAGACGCGGGGGCTGGAGCGCCTGCTCTGCGCGTTCGGGATCCGTCAGGTGGGAGAGGTCGCCGCCGCCGCGCTGGCGCAGAAGTTCGGGTCGCTCACCGCCCTCTCGGAGGCGACCTACGAGGATCTTTGCGCCGTGCCGGACGTCGGGGACGTGACCGCCTCCGGCATTGTCGAGTTCTTCTCGTCGGACGAAAACCGTGAACTGATCGGGCGGCTCGCGGAGGCGGGGGTCTCGATGACGGCGGAAAAGAAGCAGACGGGAGATTCGCTCGCCGGCTTGACCTTTGTTCTGACCGGCACGCTCCCGAATATGACCCGCGACGAGGCGACTTCTCTCATCGTCGCGGCGGGCGGGCGCGTTTCGGGCTCGGTGTCGAAGAAGACCTCCTACGTCGTCGCGGGGTCCGAGGCGGGCTCCAAACTCACCAAAGCGGAGGCGCTCGGCGTTCCCGTGATCGACGAGGAAGCGCTGCTCGCACTGCTGAAAAAAGACTAAATAACAAAACAAAAAAGGACCGGACGAAGATCCGATCCTTTTTTGTTTTGAAAAAGAAATGAAACTCAACCGAGATTCAGTTTCTTTTCGGTCATACGGATATTGAAGATCGTGACCCCGATCGCGACGGCGAGCCGCAGAACGATCCCGCCGATCAAAAAGATCTGCAGGATCAGGGGGCTGTCGAAGGCATCGACGCCCCCGATCCCGAGAATACCGCCCGAGAATGCGAATTCGATCAGCGAGAGCACCGTCGAAACGGCGGATTCGGTCACGATGCAGAAGAGGATGCCTCCCCAGATCTTGCCCTTTCCCTGAAAGACCACGGCGCCGAGCGTGACCCCGAGATAGTAATTTGAGAACTCGAGGAGCAGCCAGGCGAGAAGGTAGATCAAGCCCTCGATCGCGAGCAGGACCGGATGGAGGGGGGTGGACGTCAAAAAGTCCCCTACCACCGAGAAAAAGAGACTGTACGCGTAGAAGGGATTGCGCCCCAGGATCGCCGCAGTTCCCGCAAAGAACGCGATGCCGAAGGAGAAGAACGCGACGATAAGATACGCGGTGATCGAGAGGAAGGCGCAGAGCAGTTTCGATAAGATCAGCTGCCGTCTCTTGACCGGGAGCAGGAGCGTCAGGTATCCGGTATCGGAATAGAGCCCCCGGTAGTAGTAGACGACGAGCAGGACCGGCAGCAGCGCCACCGAGAGGATGAGCGCGACCATCGAGAAAAGGTAGATCGATTTCAGCCCGAGGGTGACGACGTTGTTATCCATGCGGTTCGTGATCCACGAGAGCATCCCGGCAAAGAGCGCGAGGACCGGGGTCAGAAGGTAGAGCGGTATGAGAAAGCGTTTCAGCGACAGAAAGTCGTATTTCAAAAGTTTCTTTAACATCTGAACGCCTCCCGGAACATCTCGTCGACGGATTTTCCCTCTCTCTTTCTCGCTTCTTCGGCGCTGTCGTAGCAGAGCAAACGGCCGTCGCGGATGAAGACGAACTCGTCGATCACTTCTTCCACGTCCGCGATCAGGTGGGTCGAGATCAGGACGGTCGATTCGGGGGAATGACAGGAGAGGATGGTGCGCAGGATGTATTCCCGCGCGGCGGGGTCGACCCCCGAGATGGGCTCGTCGAGCAGATAGAGTTTCGCGTTCCGCGACATCACGAGCGCGAGCTGCACCTTCTCTCGCATACCCTTCGAGAGTTTGCCGAGCGGTTTATCCATGGGGATCCCGAGGTCCGCGAGCATGGCTTCCGCCTTCGGGCGGTCGAAATCGGGAAAGAAATCGGCAAAATACGACGTCGCCTGATCCGGGGTCATCCACCCGGGGACGGCGATCCTGTCGGGCAGGTAGGCGACCGACCCGCGCGATTCTTCGCCCGGGGGGCAGCCGAGGATCGAGACGCTCCCCGCGTTCGGGGTGAGTAGCCCCGCAATGATCTTCAAGAGGGTCGTTTTACCGCTTCCGTTCGGGCCGAGCAGCGCCACGATCTTGCCCGAGGGCAGCGTGAGCGAAAAGTCGTCGAGCGATTTGAATGCGCGGTAGTATTTGGTGAGTCCCGTAACGGACAGCACCGGCGCGTTTGACATAGTGTTTCTCCTTTCTCGCGGCAAGCCGCGGACGATACCATTATACCTCTTTTCTTCCCTTCTGTCAATTCAAAGTTCTTTTTTCGGGAAAACGCTTGCAATCGGGATCGAAAAAGTGTATAATAAGGGAGAAATAAACAGGGAGCCGCGCGCTCCCGGGAAAGAGAACAAAATGAGTACGTTTCATCTTGTCGATCACCCCCTCATCACCCACAAACTGACCATTATGCGCCAGATCGAGACCAGTTCCAAGGACTTCCGCGATCTGCTCGACGAGATCTCGATGCTGATGGGCTTCGAGATCACCCGCGACCTCCCGCTCGAGGACGTGGAGATCGAGACCCCGATCTGCAAGACCAAGGCGAAGCGGATCTCGGGCAAAAAACTGGCGATCGTTCCGATCCTGCGCGCAGGGCTCGGAATGGTGGACGGGCTTCTCCGGCTGGTCCCCGTCGCCCGTATCGGTCATATCGGTCTGTACCGCGATCCCGAGACCCACGAGCCGGTCGAATACTACTGCAAGATGCCGCCCGATATCGAAAACCGTCTGGTCATCCTGGTCGACCCGATGCTCGCGACCGGCGGCAGCGCGTCCGACGCGATCACCAAGTTGAAAGAGAGAGGATGCCACGGCAATATCGTGATGATGTGTCTCGTCGCCGCGCCCGAAGGGGTCGCCCGTCTGCAGAAGGATCATCCCGACGTGGACGTTTACGCCGCCGCGCTCGACGAGAAACTGAACGAGCATTGCTACATCGTTCCCGGACTCGGCGACGCGGGCGACCGTCTGTTCGGCACCAAATAAAATGCGTACTCTGACGATCGGTCAGAACGACGCGGGGCAGCGCCTTGATAAGTTTCTTACCAAGGCGCTGCCCCGTATGCCGAAGTCGCTGCTCTACAAGTCGGTCCGGACGAAAAAGATCAAGGTCAACCGCCGCCGTGCGCAGCCGGAACAGATCCTCGCCCCGGGCGACGAACTCCAACTCTTTCTCCCCGACGATCTCTTCGACAGAACCGGCGACGCCGACACCAAAGCCGAACTCTCCCGCATCAAGGGCGAGATCCCCATCCTCTATGAAGATGAGAATTTGGTTTTGATCGACAAGCGCCCGGGGGTCGCCGTCCACGAGGACGACAAGGGATCCGCCGACACCCTGCTCACCGCCCTGCGCGCCTACCTCTATCGCCGCGGCGAGTACGACCCCGAAAAAGAACAGTCCTTCGCCCCCTCGCTCTGCAACCGGATCGACCGCAACACCGGCGGGATCGTCATCGCGGCGAAGAACGCCGAGACCCTCCGCGATATGAACGAACGCATCCGACGTCGCGTGATGGGAAAGTTCTATCTCGCCGCCGTCCACGGGGTGCCGAGAGAACGCGAAGCGACCTTGACCGGCTACCTTCTCAAGGACGAAAAGAAGAAAGAAGTGACCGTTTACCGCGATAACCCCCCGAAAAACGCCAAGAAGATCGCCACCCGGTACCGTACGCTGGCGACCTCCCCCGACGGGAAACTGGCGCTGCTCGAGGTCGAACTTCTGACCGGGCGCACCCACCAGATCCGGGCGCACCTGGCGTCGGTCGGGCATCCGCTTCTCGGCGAGGGCAAGTACGCCGAAAACCGGGAAGACCGCGCCAAGGGGTTCCGTTTCCAGGCGCTCACGGCGTATCGGCTGGTCTTCCCCGCTCCGCAGGGGGATTCGCTCGATTACCTCTCGGAGAGGGTCTTTACCGTTCCGCGCGAAAGCGTCGCGTTCCTCTCTCTTTTCCCCGATACAGGGGAAGCCGTTTTCCCGGACGAAAGCCGGAGAAAGGATGAAACAAAGTGAAACTCTCGACCAGCACAGGCGACTTCAAACGCGTCGGCGCGACCATGCCCGATCGGATCCGCCTGATCTCGGAAGCGGGCTTCAAGCATATCAATCTTGAACTGACCGACGAGACGGGGCGCCTCGACCGGGACGACTGGAAAGACCGGGTCGCGTCGATCGCAAAAGCGCTGAAAGAAACCGGCGCCGACTGCGTTCTCGCCCACGCGATGTGCGAGAATCTGAAAGAGGAAAGCTACGATACGATCGTGTCGGAGACCCTCCGGGACGTTTGTGCCTGCGAGACCCTCGGGATCCCCGATCTCGTCGTGCATCCGCTCTACCCCGAAGGGGCGGACAGACGGGGCGCCGTTGACTTCAATCGCGGTTTCTACGCCGATCTGCTCTCGGCAAGCAAGGGATCCCCCGTGCGGCTGCTCATTGAGAATATGGCGGACACCGAGTGCGAGATCGGATTCTCGAACGGGGAGCGGATGGCGGCGTTTCTCGACCTGATGGGTGAAGATCGGCTCGGCGCCTGCTGGGACACCGCGCACGGCAACCTGAACGCCCCGCCCGAAAACGATCAGTACGCGTCGATCCAGGTCCTCGGGGATCGGCTCTTCGCGCTGCACGTCTCGGACAATTTCGGACGTCGCCTGCATTGGCACAGCTTCCCCTTCAGCGGGAGCGTCAATTTCGATTCGGTCCTTGCCGCCCTCACCGAGATCGGCTACCGCGGAGCGTTCAACTTCGAGGCGTCCTACGTTATGCGGAACGCCAAGATGCCCCCCGTCCACCGGAACAAGTGGACCCACCCGACCGACCCGGATTTCGCGCCCAAGCTGACCGACCCGCCGCTCGAACTGATCATGCAGGCGGAAAAGCTGCTCTACGCGACCGGCAAATACCTGCTCGAACGGTACGGATGCTTTGAGGATTGAATGATCCCCTCCCCCGTCGGGGAAGAATTATACAGAAAGAAAGAAGCCGAAACCCAAAGCCGCGGCAAGACAAAATCCGGTCTTGCTCCTTTTCCCCTCTGCCGAACGTATGTAATTCGTCTATCAAAAAACGGTTTATATACGAATAATACGTTTTATGTACGAATAATATGCATTTTGGGTGTGCAGAAGTATATGAAATAGCCAAAACGAAAGCCGTCTTTTTGTTACTTGTGCTGAAAAATCAGAAAATGTAAAAAAACGCTTGCAAAACGGCGGCGGATCGTGTATAATCTTTAAGGAAGTCGATCGAGCCGACAGGCACGACGCTCCACACTCTCCCTTGAAACTATGCGGAAGCGGTTTAAGCGGTTTTTCCGGTTCCAGCTTAGTTTGCCGGCGTCCTCTTGTAGGGCGTCGGCTTTTCTTTTCGTCAACCGGCGCAGGCGGCGCAGACCGGAAAACGAATGGAATCTGTTTTCTCCATTTGATTCAAATTCGTTTTCCTCTCCCCGTTCTCGACCGCTCACAGTACGCTTGTACAGTTTCGGGTCGAGAACGGGGATTCTGCACTCACCTGCGCCGGTTGAGGCGGCATTAGCTGGCGCGAGTGGTAGGAGGCGCGAGGGGTTTGGAATGTTGCCGAACGCGGCGCGGCGGCGTTCCGACGGCGCTCGGTTGGTTGGAAGTATGCCGCGCCGCTTCGTTTGGGAGGGCGGCGGGATTGCAAGGTTTGGCATTTTTCGTGATCCGTCTCCGGAATTATTGTTTTTCGTGCTTGACAGACGGGGGGAAACTATTTATAATAAGAAACGGAAAAACGGGGGATGACCCCGATCAAGGAGACAGATGATGAAAGACGTGAAAAAGAGCCCGTTTCTTCGGGAGATGTGCAAGACGGTCAGCAATATGTACCGGCTGGGCTGGGACGAGCGGAACGGCGGGAACGTATCGCTTCTGCTGGACGAAAACGAGGTCGCGAAATACCTCGATCCGAAAAAGGTGAAGCGCACCATCCCGATCGGCTTCGACGCGAAGGAGCTCGCGGGAAAGATCTTTCTCGTGACCGGGACGGGCAAGTATTTCAAGAACGTGGAGGACGACCCCGAAAACAATCTGGGGATCATCCGGATCGCGCCCGACGGCGTGACGGCGGAACTGCTCTGGGGCTACGCGGACGGCGGCAGATTCACGAGCGAGTTGCCGGCGCACCTGATGAGCCATATCGCGCGTTTGAAGGTCAATCCGAAGAACCGCGTCGTGATGCATTGCCATCCCGTCAACCTGCTCTCGATGACCTTCATCCATTCGCTTGACGAACGCGAGTTCACCCGGTCGCTCTGGCGCACCTGCACCGAGTGTATGGTGGTCTTCCCCGACGGGATCGGCGTTCTTCCCTGGATGCTCTGCGGCACGCCCGAGATCGGGATCGCCACCGCGGAGAAGATGAACGACTTCCGGCTCGTCGTCTGGGCGCAGCACGGCATCTACGGCGCGGGCGCCGACCTCGACGAGACCTTCGGATTGATCGAGACCGCCGAAAAGGGAGCGGAGATCTACATGAAGACCCTGCCCTACCCGATCCTGCAGACCATCACCGACGAGGATCTGAAAGTGATCGCAAAGGCGTTCAACGTGACCTACAAGGAGGGCTGGGTGGACTGACCGTTCATCCTAAAACAGACATCAACAACCTCAGGCGATCGGGGAGGAGGAGACCGTATGGATCGCGCAAAAACCGCACGCGAGGAAGCCGGACGCGCGCTTCTTCTCGAAAGTGAAGTGACCGCCAATCGCTTCAATCTGAGTTTTCTTGCCGTACTCTGCATCCTGGCGCTCGCAACGCTCGGGCTCACCGCGCTCGGGATCTTCAAGATCGAGATGCGGTTCCTGATCCCGAGTACGCTCTCGGCGTTCGGACTGTTCTTTCTGCCGATCGCCGTATTCTTCGTTCACGACGTTCTCGAAAAGAAAACGCCCTCGATCCTCGAAAACCGTCGGTTCCGGGTCCTGGTGCTGGTCCCGACGTGGCTCGGAGTCGCGTTGCTCTCGGTGATGCTCTCTTTTCACGCCGCGATCATTCTGACCGTTCCGATCCTCGTGACGGCGCAGTACCGGGGCAACCGGCGGATGGTCGTCGAAACGACGCTCGCCGCTCTGATCCTCGTTCCGGTCAGCATCTACGGCGCGTTCTTCTTCGGCGCGCCCGACCGCAACCTGCTCAAGATCGCGGACACGGAGCGCGGTCTCCGCTTTGCCGACCGCGTCGAACTCGCCTCGGCGAAACGGATGGTCGAACTGTTCACCCACTACGTCGTCCCGCGCTTGCTCAGTATGCTCGCGATCGGGGTGCTCGCCGCGTCGGTCAGCCGCCGCAACCGCCGGATGCTCGACAAGCAGCTGGAACTCTCGGGAGAGAGACAGGAGGAGATGGAACGGCGCTTCGCGGTGCAGAGCCACGTCGTCGAAACGCTCGCCGCCCTGATCGAGACGCGCGACGCCGGGACCGGAGAACACGTCATCCGCACGAAGAAGTACGTTTCGATGATCGCCTCCAAAATGCTGGAGGATCCCGCCTTCCGCGGCAAACTCACCCCCGACGACGTCGACAGGATCGAGAACGCGGCGCCTCTGCACGACGTCGGAAAGATCGTCATCTCGGACGCCATCCTGCTGAAGCCCGCGAAACTGACCCCGGAGGAGTTCGAGGTCATGAAGACCCACGCCGCGCGCGGCGGCAAAACGATCGGCAAACTGTTCGCGGAACTCGACGATCCGCTCTTCCTCAAAACCGCCGAGGAGATCGCCGTTTCGCACCACGAGCGCTGGGACGGCAAGGGCTACCCCGACGGGCTGTCGGGCGAAAACATCCCGCTGTCCGCCCGGATCATGGCGGTCGCAGACGTCTTCGACGCTCTGGTCTCCTTCCGCGTCTACAAATCGTCGATCTCGCCCGACCTCGCCCTCGATACCATGATGGAGGAGAGCGGCACGCACTTCGACCCCGAGATCATGCGGATCGTGGAGGAAATGCGCTACGAACTGATCGCGGCGTCGCTCGAACCCATGTCCAAATAAACCGGACCCGAATATCCGATACCGCCCGGCGATCCGCCGGGCGGCGTCTTTATAAATGAAGAAAAACGAAAAAAACGGTTGTTTGATAGGCGTCTTATTCGGCGAATATTCAAGTGATAGACAATTTTAAATAAATATTCATTTTTTGTATTACTGTCACAATCTTCCGGCAGTTTTTTCGGGGTTTTTATTGACAATTATCAAGGATTATGCTATAATATCGAAAAAAGAAAGGGTTCCGTTTTGACGGACCGGGGGTTTTCTCCGGGCGAAAAACACGGAATATCACTTTGTTTTTTCCGCGGTTTGCGGGTTCTTCCCCCGACGGTCGCTCTCCGTCGCGCGAAGTGAGACGGGCGCGACCCGATTTTGACGGGCGAACGAACAAAAAAGCCGATCCGTATGACGTTTCGGACGGCGCCGCGCCGTTTCGGCGGTTTCGAGCCGCCGTCATCCGACAGTATTTTTATTCACGTCGATTCTCTCCCCGCAATCCCCCGTCCCGTTTTTAATTCGTGGCAACACACGATTAAAAAAATAAAGGAAAGGAAAAACCAAAGGAGAAAAACCATGAAAAACGCAACCAAACTTCTCGCGCTTCTTTTGGTCGCCGTCATGCTCGTTCTCGCTTTCGCTTCGTGCGGAGGCAGCAAGAAGAAAGACGATGACGCAACGACTGCCGCACAAACCACCGCGGTTCCCCCCATTGATCCCGCCGATTATCCGGTCTACACGGTCGATAAGAACGTGAACCTGCTGGAGTACGGCGAGGACAAGGACTTCGTCTCCCTGTGGGACAAGTTCGGCAAAGAGGTGAAGGTCTCCGACGTCCTTGAGGACGAGGACGGTCTTGCCTGCATCGTGAAAGACGGAAAGACCTACTATCTGGGTCTCGACTTCCTGACCATGGCGATGGTTTACACCGTCGACGCGACCAAGGACGTCGCCGGCCGTAACGAAGACTACGCCACCTGGTGGAAGTACTACATCACCCGTTGGAACTACCTGATGCCCGAAATGCCTCTGTATTCCAACCAGTACTACGACGTCTACAACACCAAGATCGGGCAGGTTCAGGAGAACCCGACCAACCCGTACTGGAGCGTTGTCAACGCCCTGATCGACTGGACGTCCACCGACGGTTCGATCATCATCGGCAGCACCACCGACCTGTCCGGCACCTTCCGGTATCCGAACTGGAAGACCAGCAACCCCGGCGCGTCGGATGCGAACATCAACACCCTTGTCGTCGGTCTTGAGACCGTCGTTACCAACAAGGAAGGCAACTATCAGTGGAACGATACCGTCGTGAAGTCTCACACCGAGACCGAAAACGAAGACGGTTCGAAGACCTACACCATCGAGATCAAAGACGGTCTGAAGTTCAGCGACGGTTCGACCGTCAAGGCAGCCGACTACGTTGCCTCGACCCTCGTCTTCTCGAGCCCCGTGGCGAAAGCCGCCAGCGGCGTCGACAAGAAAGCCGGTCTGAACTTCGTCGGTTTCGACAAGTTCGCCAAGTATGACGGCACCGCCGCCGAGGGATCTTCCAAGGTCTTCTCGGGCATCCGCGTTCTCAGCGACACGCAGTTCTCCGTTACCATCTCCCCCGACTATCTCCCCTACTTCTACGACATCACCTACGCCGCTTTCGCTCCGACGGCGCCTGCCCTCTGGCTCGGCACCTGCGAGGTGAAGGACGACGGTCAGGGCGCGTACCTGTCCGACGAATTCTACGCCAAGACCGGTGATGAGTACAACATGAAGGCGCACATCATCGCCTCTGCCGGCAACACCGACAGCACCATTCCGTACTCCGGTCCGTACGTAGTCTCGAGCTACGATACCGCCACCAAGACCGCTACCCTGACGAAGAACCCCAACTTCGCGGGCAACTACGAAGGAACCAAACCCGCGATCAACTCGATCATCTACAAGAAGATCGTCTCCGCCACTCAGATGGCAGACTTCCAGGCGGGTAACCTGGACATTATCGCCGGCATCACCGGCGGCGACGAGACCGACGAAGCTCTTGCGGTCGTCAACGCCAGCAACGGCAAGTACAACTACGTGACCTACGCCCGTGCCGGCTACGGCAAACTCGCGTTCCGCTGCGACTTCGGTCCCACGCAGTTCGCCTCCGTCCGTCAGGCGGTTGCCTACTGTGTTGACCGCGCCGAGTTCGCGAAGACCTTTACCGGCGGTTACGGCGGCGTCGTCGAGGGTCCCTACTACAAGGGCGCCTGGATGTACAAAGCAGCCGTTGCGCAGGGCATGCAGCTGAACAGCTATCCGTCCTCCGCCGATAAGGCGAAACAGATCCTCGAAGCTGACGGTTGGAAGTACAACGCCGACGGAACCGATTACACCACCGGCGTCCGCTACAAGAAGATCGCCGCCGACCAGATGACCGAGGCCGACATCGGCTTCCAGTCCAAGGACGGCACGTACAAGACCGTGAAGGTCGGCGACTTCTACTATATGCCGCTGGTCCTGAACTGGTACGGTACGGACGACAACCCCTTCACCGATCAGCTCGTTCCCGCTTTCAAAGAGGGCGCCAACATCACGGCTGCCGGCTTCGTCGTGCAGTTCACGAAGGGCGACTTCTATCCGATGCTCGCTGAGTTCGTTCAGGGCAACTACGGCGACGGCGTGTACGGCGGTACCCCGCTTTACAACTGCTTCAACTTCGCGACCTCGTTCTCGAGCGCCGTTTACGACTACGCGTACAACAACTCGGTTGATCCCTCGTTCTACGACGACTACAGCAACTACTACATCAAGGATATCGCCGATATCTTCCTGAACAAGTAATGATCGTCGTCACGGTAAAGGAAGGGGCGCAAGCCCCTTCTTTTACCTGATTTTTAACTTTTTTCAAGTCGATCGTTCTTTTGTCGAAAAACCAATTCTCTTTTTTCGGCGTTCCCGCAGCCGTTTGCGCGAACGACTGAACGTTTTTTTGAATCGAGGATAGCCTATGTTAAAATATATCCTGAAAAGAATCGGATATATGCTCCTGGTCCTGCTGATCCTGTCCATCATTATGTTCGTGATCTACAACCTCGTCCCCAGCGATCGCGCCTACACGGAGGCGAAGGCGGAGATCACGCGCTACAAGAACCTGCCCAAAGAAGAACGGGACACGAAATTTGAAGAAATCTATCATGAGTTCCAGGTTCTCTACGGCACGGACGTCAGCAATAAATTCGTACGCTATTTGCGCTGGGTGGGACTGGCGCCCTATTCCGACGGGCGTCTGAACGGTCTCCTTCAGGGCAATTTCGGATATTCGTATCAATACGGAAAAGAAGTCATCGAGATCATCAAGGACCCGATGCGCAACACGATCTTCATCAACATCTTCGTGACCATCGCGGCGCTCGGAATCACGATCCCGCTCGGGATCCGGTGCGCCGTCAAACGCGGAAAGATGGGCGACCGGACCATGCAGGTCGTGACCATCATCGGCTACAGTCTTCCGACCTTCCTGATCGCAATCGTCTTCATCTGGTTTTTCTGTTCCCTGCTGGGGGTTCTCCCACCGTCGGGGATGACGACGCCGGGACGACCGTACGCCGACAACTACTGGCGTGATCTGCTCGACCGCGCGTATTATATGATCCTGCCGCTCTTGGTGATGACCTTCTGTTCGCTCGGCGGGATGACCCGTTACGTCCGCGCCTCCATGATCGAGGCGCTCTCAATGGACTGCATCAAGACGGCGCGCGCCAAGGGACTGCGCGAGAAGATCGTCATCTATTCGCACGCCTGGAGAAACGCTCTGATCCCGGTGGTGACGCTGGTGGTCGGGTGGTTCCTCAGCATCTTCTCCGGCTCGATCGTGATCGAGCAGATCTTCGCCATCAACGGTATGGGCGGTCTGCTCTATTCCTCGCTCCGCTCGCAGGATTACGACGTCGTGATGCTGATGCAGATGTTCTACGTTCTGATGTCTCTGCTCGGCAACCTGATCATCGATATCGTATACGGTCTCGTCGATCCGCGTGTCCGTGTGAATAAGTAAGGAGGTGCGGAAGATGAGTAAGCAAAACGGTTCCAAAAAGAAAAACGTCTTCTCCACCGTCTGGGGTTGGATCTCGCGTACTTTTTTCGGCGCGAGCAAAGCCGCCGTTCCCGAGCGCGAACTGACCGACGAGGAGATACGCCGCGCAGACGTCGAGGAGATCGTCAGCCCGCTGAAGCAGATCGTCCGCGGGTTCTTCGAACGCAAAACGGCGGTCGTCGCCATGTGCGTCGTGATCTTTATGTTCCTGTTCGTCTTTATCGGTCCCCTCTTTATGCCGCACTACCGGGACTCCTATACCGAAGTGCTGCAGAAGAACGTGGCGCCGACCCACTCCATGATGAAGGTGCCGAAGGAACTGAAAAAAGACGTGAAAACGATCGACTCCTTCTCCACCTTCTCGGTCGGACTCTCCAACGCGGGTAAAGTCTACGTCTGGGGCTTCTCCAAACTCGGTGCGACCGGGATCGACGTGGCGGATATCCCCGAAGAGGTCAAAAACGCAAACATTAAGTACGTCGCGGCGGGCGTCGACCATATCATCGCGATCGGCGACGACGGCAAGATTTACGGCTGGGGCGCCAAAAACCTCGGTCAGTACGACCGTTCGGACGCGGCCCGCGGTTTTGAATCCGCGATCCTCATCCCGGAGGAATTGTTCGAGAACGGCGTTGACGTCGCGCACGTCAAGAAACTCGAATGCGGTTACCAATGCACCGGTATCCTGATGGACGACGGTACGCTCTACCTCTGGGGCAACCTGAACGCCTGCGCAAACCTCGACCGTCTGATCGACTTTTCGGAGGCGGGCGGGAAGTTCCGCGACTTTACTTTTACGCTCAACTACGTGATCGGTATCCAGGAGAACGGGAACGACATCTACACCGGATCCCGCGACCTGTTCAATCTGGTCCGCTCCGGCGTCGCGGCAAGTACCGCCGAGAAGCTGAAGACCTTCCTCGGCACGCGAAAGATCGCATCCTGCACCGCGACGGCGAGCAACGTCTGCTACGTGCTGGACGACGGCTCGATCTGCTTCTCGGGCGACTTTGCGCCCTACGCGCTGGTTGAAGCGCCCCGGCTTGCCGACGGCGAAATCTTCACGTCGATCGTTTCGGGCGGCCGTCACTATACCGGTCTTACCAACCGCGGAAACGTCTACTCCTTCGGGGACAACACCCTCGGGCAATGCAAAACGCCGCGTACGGGCAAACTGTCCGGCACGACGCGCGTCTTTGCCGGAGCGTTCCAGAACTACGCGGTCGACGGAAACGACGATCTGACCGCAAAATGGGGACTTCGCGGTTACCTGTTCGGCACCGACGGGACCGGCTCGGACATCTTCCAACGGATCGTCAACGGCGGCAGAATGACCATGACGGTCGGCGCGATCGCCGTTATCATCTCGACCATCATCGGGATCATCGTCGGCTGTCTCGCGGGCTATTTCGGCGGGAAGGTCGATATGGTGCTGATGCGCGTGACCGAGATCTTCGCCGCGATCCCGTTCTTGCCGTTCGCCATGATCCTGTCCGCCATTATGGGACGAATGCCGTTCTCCGACAACGCGCGGATCTTTATCATCATGATGATCCTCGGCGTTCTGTCGTGGACCGGTCTTGCCCGGCTGGTGCGCGGACAGGTGCTGGTTGCGCGTGAAAACGAATACGTCACCGCCGCCAAAGCGATGGGCGTCAAGGAGAGCGTGATCGCGTTCAAACACATCCTGCCCAACGTCATTTCGGTCATCATCGTCACGCTGACGCTGGATTTTGCCGGCTGTATGCTTACCGAGTCGTCGCTCTCCTACCTCGGATTCGGCGTTCCCTATCCGCGGCCGACCTGGGGCAATATGCTGAACGGCGCGAACAACCTGACGGTCATGAACAATTTCTGGTGGCAATGGGTCTTTACCGCGATCTTCCTTGCGATCACGACCATCTGCATCAATATCGTGGGCGACACTCTCCGCGACGTGATGGACCCCAAGTCCAAGATCGACCGCTGAAAGGAGGGAAACGGAATGCCATTGCTTGAAATCAATCATCTGCATACCTTTTTCCATACCAAGAAAGGAACCGTCAAGGCGGTCAACGACGTTTCCTACACGCTTGAGCCGGGAAAAACGATCGGAATCGTGGGCGAATCGGGATCGGGAAAATCGGTC
The DNA here is from genome assembly GCA_902779285.1 of uncultured Ruminococcus sp. Classification (GTDB taxonomy): domain Bacteria; phylum Bacillota; class Clostridia; order Oscillospirales; family CAG-272; genus UBA1740. The sequence continues at coordinate 715 of CACZAZ010000053.1, read as the reverse complement.
TCCGCCATGAGCATCCTGCGGCTTCTCGACGAGAACGGTTTTATCGAGTCGGGTGAGATCCTCTTTGACGGTATGGACCTGACGAAGCTCTCGATCAACGAACTGTACCAGATCCGCGGGAACGCGATCTCTGTCATTTTCCAGGAGCCGATGACCAGTCTGAACCCCGTGTTCACGGTGGCGAAACAGCTCTCCGAGCCCTTCATCATCCACCAGGGTCTCTCCAAGAAAGAGGCGTGGAACAAATCGATCGAAATGCTCTACGACGTGCAGATCCCGAACCCCGAGGCGGTCATGCGGCAGTATCCGCACCAGCTCTCCGGCGGTATGCGGCAGCGCGTCATGATCGCTATGGCGCTGGCGTGCAAGCCGAAGATCCTGATCGCAGACGAGCCGACCACGGCGCTCGACGTGACCATTCAGGCGCAGATCCTGCGTTTGATGAACAACCTGCAGAAAGAAAAAGGGACCGCGATCATCTTCATCACGCACGATCTCGGCGTTATCAACGAGATGGCGGACGACGTCGTCGTGATGTACTGCGGTCAGGTGGTGGAGCAGTCGTCCGCGAAGGTCATCTTCACCGACTGCAAGCAGAGCCACCCCTATACCGAGGGGCTGATGTACTCGATCCCGAGGCTCGACAATCCGAAAAGCAAACTCGAACCGATCCCCGGCGCGGTTCCGCATCCTCTGGCTCTTCCGAAGGGATGCA
>CACZAZ010000052.1 GCA_902779285.1 uncultured Ruminococcus sp. | reverse complement strand
GTCACCAACGCTTCGACCAACGCGACAAATCTGAAATCGACCTATACTGGCTACTACTGGTATCGGTAATAAAAGGAGAAGCAACTTTATATGGCAAGAATCAAAATGTTCGATATGGGATTCGGCGAAAGTACACTCATTACCGAGGAACGGAATGGATTGCTGATCGATTGCGGATCGGAAAGTTCCAACGCTGCCGCTTTCTTTCAAAATGTAGCAAACGATCTTGCCCCTCTCGACGCGAAATCGTTGATGGTCTCTCACTTTCATACGGATCATATAAACGGCTTGATCAACATTGCCAACGCCGCTCACCGGTTTCATTGCGTTTATCTGCCGAACATTTTTGCCAGCAGATACGGTATCGTTGACCTCATTTTGTTACGAAATTATCTGCAACACCGTTTTGTGACTTTCGGAACACGCACGAATTTGTGGAATCTGCTCCGCAGTTTGATTACATCTCATTCGAGAATGCGTCTTTTGAAAAAAAGGGACCATTTTCGGGAATTGGCATCCGATTGGACCGTTTACTGGCCGGATTCCGGCTCATTGGGGGCTTCGCTCTCGCCGAGAACAATCCTGAGGACGTTGGCAAGAACAAACGACGAACGGGAAGAACCGGAACACTATCGGATCGTGATGGAGCAAGGCGATGCGATCCTCCATATGATTCGAAATCTCGCCGACAGCATCACCGGACTTCTTTTACAACTCGTTGAACGCGAGACGCCGGAGTATGCGGAGGAAGAACTGATTCGTATCGATCAACTGCAAGACGAATTATTCGCGCTTCCTTTATATGAAGGGTGTGAGTATGCCGCCAAGTATTTAATCGACCGGATCAGGGGTAAAGAGAACGAATACAGTATCGTTTGCGATACCGTTCTTCCCGATGGGAAAAAAGTCCTTTTCACGGGTGACGTTACGAGCGCCCCCTTTCAACAGATCGTCAATTACTTGGCACAGAACAATTACGGGTTCTATTATTGCATCAAGGCGCCGCATCACGGAACGAAGAGTCATTTTGTCAATCTTCAACCGCTTTCGCCTGAGAATGTGATCATCAGCAACGGAGACACTACCCGCAGAAACCGAGGATCAATATCAATCGACTATAAAACGGTTGGTAACGCAACGGTGTTTTGTACATCCGCTTATCCAACAAGGTGTATGATTTCTCCGTGTCCTTGCAATCATCAATGCATTCCCGGAGATATTCTCCTCTGAAGACATTCAATAAACACGTTCCCTTCAGCGAGTCTCCGCGCACGCTCAGTGAATTGTCAAGTGAAGTGCAACACTTTTTGCAATTCGTAATGCGTGCAGTTTCGCCGCAGTTCCCGCGATACGCTGTTTACGTTTCTTCCCAATAATTCCGCGATTTTTCTGTAACTCAACCCTTTTTTGTAATATTCCCGTAGACAACGCCGCTCCTCTATGCTAGAATGTACGTAGCCCATATTGTGCCTCCCTGTTGTTTTATTTGTGTCAAATTCATTATAACACAGGTTGCAATATGGGTGTTCTTTTTGCTTTCAGGGTGTTGCACTTGATAGTATTATTCACCTGCTCGAGATACGAGGCGGCGGAGAAATCCGCCGCCTCGTTCGATATAAATGCCGTGGCGATGTGCCACGGCATTTTCGATATAGTTGCCGCGCGGGGCGCGGCGCAATCGGTCACATAACACGTTGCCCGTGCCGAAATTCGGCACGGGCAGGATGAATTGCGATCGCCGATCGCATTAATTGACGGCTTCGCCGTCGTGAATTGCAAACCGGGTTTGCATGAATTGCCGCGCGGAGCACGGCATGGGAAAACGAAAAGCGCGTCAAACGACGCGCTTTTCGTTTTCTTCAGTCGATCTGCCGGCTGACGGCATAGATCGCGGCGCCGTCAAGATAGGGCGACGGGGTTTTATGACCCGCGCGGATCTTCGAGGACAGGGTCTTCAGTTTCGCGGGCGAGCCGCCGAAGCCGAGTTGTTCCAGACGGAACTTCAAAAGGTGGATGCTGCTGGACGGGCTGACCTTCATCTCGCTTTCGGGGATCTGCACGTTCGGAAACGCCTCGCGCAGTTTTTCAAGCAGTTCCGCTTGATCGAGCTGCTTTTCCGCGGGACGGCGGCGGCGGATCGAACGGAGGAAAACGGTCAGGTCGGAGAGCGAGGCGTAGCCGCCGACGCCCGAGACCGTCGTGACGGGCATATTCCCGTCGGTCAGCGCCCATTCGGCGCAGAGTGACGTCGCGATGCCGGAGTCACCGTGCGGGGCGAACTCGATATGACCGAGGAAGGTCGAACGGATCGCGGAAAAGAGGGTGACGGGGCTGCAGTCGAGCGCGGGGGTCGAGAGCGACAGCCGCACCGGGCGAAGCACCGCGGGGACCGCCCCGGACAGGAGCAGATCGAGCCCGTTGACGATATACTCCTCGCTCATCACGACGTTGCCCGCAGCCGAGCCGGTCGAGACGAAGCGCTTGACGCCGGGGAAACTCGCGGGGGAGGATCCGCGTTCGAGGCGGAGCAGATATCTGCCGTCGGGATTCTCCTGCGAGAGGATCCGATAGTTGCTCTCGGATATTTCGATCACGTCGGCGCCCGATGCAAAGATCGCGTCGGCAAGCCGCCGGACAGCCGACGGGGAGGACGGGTCTTTCAAGACGGATAACGTGCGGTCGATCACGGTGATCATGGGTTTGCTCCTTGATAGGTTTCGGCGCCCGGAACAAGAAATACCCGCCGAGCGCGCTCGACGAGTATTATACCATATTGTGGGGGGATTTTCAAGATTGATTATTTGACGAAATTGCACAGTTATTCGGTTTGTGCGGTATGCAAAACGCCGAAATTTCGTTCAATTCAATCAAAAATCAGGAATCGTACCCCTCGACGCGCCGCGTTTCGGTATAAAGGGTGGCGTACGCCTCGTCGAGCAGTCCGTCAAAGTCGATCTTGGCAACCTGCGCCGCGATCTCGTTCTCGGTCGGTTTGGTCTTGGGGTGCCGCGGGGTGAAGACGGTGCAGCAGTCCTCGTAGGGGAGGATCGAGGTGTCGAAGGTTCCGATCTTGCGCGAGACTTCGACGATCTCCTCCTTGTCCATCCCGATCAGAGGACGGAGGACCGGCATTTCGGTCGCGGCGTCGGTCACGGCGAGGGCGTCCATCGTCTGGCTCGCGACCTGTCCGAGCGATTCCCCGGTCACGATCGCGCGGCAGCCGTATTCTTTCGCGCACCTCTCCGCGAGTTTCATCATAAAGCGGCGGAGCATCAGGGTAAAGAACTCCTCGTCGCAGGAGCGGCGCAGTTCTTCCTGTATCTTGGTCAGCGAGATCACGTGGACGTGGACGCGCGAGCAGTAGCGGCAGAGCAGTTCGGCAAGGGTGAACACTTTTTCGCGGGCGCGCTCGGAGGTGTAGGGGAAGGATTCGAAGTGCAGCGCCTCGATCTCCACCCCGCGTTTCGCCATCATATACCCCGCGACGGGAGAGTCGATCCCGCCCGAAAGCAGCAGCAGCCCGCGCCCGCTCGTCCCTCTGGGGAGCCCCCCGGCGCCCTTCTCCTGTCCCGCGTGCACGTAGGCGGCTCTGTCGCGGATCTCGACCCGGATCATCACGTCGGGGTGATGCAGATCGACCTTCAGCCGGGGGGACGCGGACAGGATCGCACCCCCGACCTCCGCCGCGATCTCGGGGGAGGTTTTCGGGAAATGCTTGTCCGAACGTTTCGCGTCGACCCGGAACGTGCGGGCGGATCCCATCAGCGGCGGGAGGTACGCGCGCGCCGTTTCGAGGACGCTCTCCATCGTTTTTTCGCACTCGGCGGCGCGGGTCACGCCGACGAAGCCGAAGACGAGTTTGGCGGTCTCGTAGGCGCCGTCCAGGTCGCACGATCCGTCCTCCGGGGTGATATAAACGGTGCTTTCGGCGCGCCGCACCTTAAAACGCCCGAAGGGGGCGAGCCGACGCTTCAGTTCGCGGGTCAGAGCCGCCTCGAACTCGGGGCGGTTGGCGCCCTTCAGGATGATCTCGCCGTATTTGCAGAGGATGATTTCTTTCATGGTTCTATCCGTTTCGATCCGGCTGCCGCCGGAGTTTTTTAACGTTCGCCCGATTCAGGCGCGGATCGCGGGTTCCGAAAGATGCTCCGCCGCCGCCTTCTCCGCGCATCTTTTCTGCGCGATCCGGGTGGCGAGCGAGTTGAACTCGAACGCGGCGAAGACCGCGATGATGATCGCCGGAGCCCAGAGGAATACGCTGATCAGGGTCCCCACGATCTTGATAACGATGTCGACGAACACGATCTGCTGGGTCGGCAGGATCTTTTTGAGCCGGAATCGCCGCAGATATTCCAGGTTGCAGCGCTCCGCCGTTTTCTGAACGACGAGCAGGTTGACCGAGATCAGGATGGTGAGCGCCCCGTAGAGTACCGCAAAGTAGCGGTTGGCGAAGTTCTCCTCCATCATCAGCGACGTGGTATAGGGGACGAAAGACGAGGTGAAGAGAAAGACGATGCACGACCAGACGACGGCGGAGTCGATCCGCTCGATCTGCTCCCACAGATAGTGGACCTGCAGCCACATACTGATCATCATAAAGAAGGTGATCGTGTAGGCGACCAGCGAATCGCGCACCGACCAGAGCGCCCCCCAGGTCATGGTCTCGGGCTTTTTCAGGTTGATGATGCAGATGGTGACGGTGATGGCGTACACCGCGTCGATAAACGCGCCGAGTTTTTCCTTTTTCATTTTGCGGTTTTTCCTTTCGGTCGGATCTTGAATCGACGTTTCGGACTGTGACGGAAGCGCGGATCCGCCGTCCGTTTTCCATTCTATCACATTTCGCCGGCGAATACAATACGTAAATGAAAAAAGCGGCGTTTCCCCTTGACTTTTCCCTTTGATTGTGTTATAGTGTTTCTATCCGAAAGGCAGAGATGGGAAGGAGTACCGTTTTTGCCCCCGAAAGAGAGCGGACGGTCGGTGCGAGTCCGTCGGGGGAGAACGGGAAGGTCGTCCCGGAGCCGCCCCCCGGGAGAGGGGACGTTTACCCGCGTTAAGGGAAAAGAGGCACGGTTTTTCCGTGTGAATCAGGTGGTACCGCGCGAGAGCGCCCTGTGACGAAGTCACGGGGTTTTATTTTTTGACGGAAAGAACCGCAAAGGAAGGAAACGATATGGCAACAAGAGAATTACCGAAGACCTATTCGCCCGCCGATTTTGAGGACCGGCTCTACGCGAACTGGTGCGAGAAGGGGTACTTCACCCCCGAGTACGACGCCGAAAAGCCGTCGTTCTCGATCGTGATCCCGCCCCCGAACGTGACGGGACAGCTCCACATGGGGCACGCGCTGGACGAGACGCTGCAGGACATTCTGGTCCGCTATCGCCGGATGCAGGGGTATAACACGCTCTGGATCCCCGGCACCGACCACGCGGGCATCGCCACCCAGATCAAGGTGGAGGAGAACCTGCGCAAAGAACAGGGGCTGACCAGGCACGACGTCGGGCGCGAAAAGTTCCTGGAAATGGTCTGGGACTGGAAGAAGAAATACGGCTCGCGGATCATCTCGCAGCTGAAGAAACTCGGCGTTTCCTGCGACTGGACGCGCGAGCATTTCACGATGGACGAGGGGCTCTCCGCCGCGGTGCGGAGGGTGTTCGTCTCGCTCTACGACAAGGGGCTGATCTACAGAGGGCTTCGCATCACCAACTGGTGTCCCCATTGCAACACCGCCCTCTCGGATACCGAGGTCGAATACCGCGACGAGGCGGGCAGTTTCTGGCACATCCGCTATCCCGTCAAGGGCGAGCCGGGTAAGTTCGTGATCGTCGCGACCACCCGTCCCGAGACCCTGCTCGGAGATACCGCGGTCGCGGTCAACCCCGACGACGAGCGCTACAAGGATCTCGTCGGCAAGACCCTGATCCTTCCGCTCGTCGGGCGCGAGATCCCGGTGGTCGCGGACGAGGCGGTGCTGTCGGATTTCGGTACCGGATGCGTGAAGATCACCCCGGCGCACGACCCGAACGACTTTGAGACCGGGCAGCGCCACGGGCTGGAAAACGTCTTCGTGATCGACGGGACCGGCAAGATCTGCTTCCCCGGCAAATACTGCGGTCTGGATCGCTACGAAGCGCGGAAGGCGATGGTCGAGGACCTCGAAAAAGAGGGTCTGCTCGTGAAAGTCGAGCCCTGCACCCACGCGGTCGCGCATTGCTACCGCTGCGGCACGGTGATCGAGCCGCTCGCGTCGAAGCAATGGTTCGTCGCGATGAAGACGCTGGCGGAGCCGGCGATCAAGGCGGTGAAGGACGGCGATATCCGCTACGTTCCCGACCGCTTCTCGAAGATCTACCTCAACTGGATGGAGAACATCCGCGACTGGTGCATCTCGCGTCAGCTCTGGTGGGGTCACCGGATCCCCGCCTTCTACTGCGACGACTGCGGCGAGATCACGGTTTCGGAGACCGACGTGACGGTCTGCCCGAAGTGCGGAGGCAAAAAGATCCGGCAGGAAGAGGACGTGCTGGACACCTGGTTCTCGTCGGCGCTCTGGCCGTTCTCCACGCTCGGCTGGCCGAAGGATACCGACGATATCCGCCGCTACTATCCGACCAGCACCCTCGTCACCGGGTACGATATCATCACGTTCTGGGTGTCGAAGATGATCTTCATGGGGCTGGAGTTCATGGACGAAAAGCCCTTTACCGACGTCTTCATCCACGGGCTGGTCCGCGACGCGCAGGGACGGAAAATGTCGAAATCGCTCGGCAACGGGATCGACCCGCTCGACGTCATCTCGCAGTACGGCGCCGACGCGCTCCGCTACACGCTGGCGTCGGGCAACGCGCCCGGCAACGATATGCGCTTCTCCACCGAAAAAGTGGAGGCGGCGCGGAACTTCGCGAACAAGCTCTGGAACGCCTCGCGCTTCGTTCTGATGAATCTGACGGGCGAGGAGGAGGACGACGATCTGCCGCCCGAAGCCGATCTTGCGCCGGAGGACAAGTGGATCCTCACCGAACTCAACCGACTGATCAAATCGGTCACCGACAACCTCGACAAGTACGAGGTCGGGGTCGCGCTCGCGGAAATCTACGACTTCACCTGGGATATCCTCTGCGACTGGTATATCGAGTTGATCAAGCCGCGGCTCTTCGACAAGGAAAGTAAGAGTGCGGAAACGGCGCGGAAGGTGATCGTGCGGGTGCTGTCGGACACGCTGAAACTCCTGCATCCCTATATGCCGTTCATCACCGAGGAGATCTACCTGTCGCTCCCGCACGACAGCGAGAGCATCATGATCTCGGATTATCCGACCTACGACCCGAAGATGAACTATCCCGCCGACGCCGCGGCGATGGAGCGCGTCATCACGGTCATCCGCGCGATCCGCAACCGCCGCGCCGAGATGAACGTTCCGCCGTCCAAGAAAGCGAAGGTCTACCTCGTGACCCCCTACGCCGCCGATTTTGCGAACGCTGGCGCGTTCCTTACCAAACTCGCGTCCGCCTCCGAATGCGAGATCGTCGACAGCCACGAGAGCGACGGATGCGTCCGGATCGTGACCGACGCCGCGACCGTGTTCATCCCGCTCGGAGAACTGGTCGACCTCGAAAAGGAGAAGGCGCGTACCGAGGCGGAACTTGCCCGCGTGACGGGTGAGATCGAACGTATCGGCAAGAAACTCGCAAACGAGGGCTTCGTCTCCAAGGCGCCCGCCGCCGTGGTCGACGCCGAGCGCGAGAAGCTCGCCAAATACGAGGCGACCCGTGCCGGGCTTATCGAGGCGCTCGAAAAACTGAACGGTTAAAAAACACCGTCCCGCCGGGGAAATCGGCAACCGCCCCCCGGCGGGATCTCTGTCAGAAGGAGGATCTTATATGCTGCTCGATCTTGTCAAACGGGCGCGTTCGTACCGCCGTTACGACCCGACCAAGCCGCTCTCGAAAGACGATCTCAAAGCGTTCGTCGAGGCGGCGCGTCTCACCCCCTCCGCCGGAAATCTCCAGCGGCTCCGCTACCTCGCCGTGACCGAAAAGAGCGAAGTTCTTACCTTAACGAAAGAGGTCAAGTGGGCGGGGTATCTCTCCGACTGGGACGGACCCGCGGACTCCGAAGCCCCGGCTGCGTACCTGATCCTGCTCTCGCCCGAGAGTACCGGGGTATCGCAGATCGACGTCGGGATCGCGGCGGAAACCATCCTGCTCGCGGCGGCGGAAGCAGGCGTCGGCGGGTGTATGATCCTCAATTTCCCGCGCGAGGCGCTGACCGAGCGGTACAAACTCGCAAGCAACTACAAGATCGAACTTGTGATCTCGCTCGGCGTTCCCGCGGAAAAAGTCGAAATCGAAACGATGAAAGAGGGCAACGTCCGCTACTACCGCGACGAAAACGACGTGCATCACGTTCCGAAGCGGGCGCTCTCCGAAGTTTTTCTCACCCCCGAAGATATCTGAATAAACAAAAATCGCCCGCGCCGAGAGGCGCGGGTGTTTTTTATTGAGGGGATCCGTCCGGGGATCCGTCCGGGGCTTCGTCCGCGGGGGCTTGTTCGACCGGGGGCGTTTCGACCGTTTCCGCCGGGGTCTCCGCCGCCTTTTCCCCGATCGGCTCTTCGACCGGCTCTTCAAGCGGCTCCGCGGCGGCGCCGTCGGTCGGTTTCTTGATCGGATTGGAAAGGGCGAGGATCAGTTTCGGGAGCGCGTACGCCGACCCGTTCAGTTTTTTATACAGCCGGGCGACGTTCTTCGGATTATCGTCGATCTCGCGGGCGTAGTTGCGGAACAGTTCCTCCTGATTTTGCGGCGTGAACTGTTTGTCCCGGCTCTTCCATTCGAGCGAGCCCAGCTCGAAAAGGCAGAGGGTCGTAAGGACGGCGAAACGGACGCGGGGGTAGAATTTGCCGTCGAAGACCACGTCGAGCAGATCGCGGTGGAGCAGGTAGAAGAGCCATTTGCGGTACTCGTAAACGCGGTTGTTCATATACCACGCGAAATCCAGTTCGCGCGCGCGGCGTTCCTCAAAGGATTCGGGTCTCAAGGTCTTGTACGCACGGGAGATCCGGGCGGCGTTCTCCTGCCTTTTGTATTCGAATCCGGTATGCAGTTTGAGCAGTTTTTCAAAGAGGACTTCGCACACCTCGGCGTCGGGCTCCTCCCCTGTGATCCCGCCCATCGGGTCGCCCGCCTCAAACGGAGCGATCAAAGACGCGAGCTCGTCGTACGCCTTCCGATCGATCACGCTCTGCACCTCGGCGGCGAGTTTCAAAAGGACGGTCGCCGTCTTGCGGAGGGTGTTGCGCTTGTCCTGCGCGATCTCGAGGAAGCGGTCGCGGACCGGGTAGATCAGGGGGAGCAGTTTGGCGTTCAGATTGCTGAACGAGACGGGTTCCGTATCGTTCTCGCGCACGCGGACCTCAAACTTTTCGGGGTGGGTCAGGACCAACCGCAATACTTCCGGACAGGAGAAACTGCACCCGATCTCGCGGTAGTTTCCGTATTCCTTTGCAAAGGTCGGGAACTTGCGGCAGGTCTCGCAGATCCTGTCGGGTCCGAGCCGGACGTAGAGTTCGCAGAGCCCGTTGCGCATCAAGAAAGGGCATTCGCCGTTATCGCGCATACGGAACGAGGCGACCCCGTTGCGCTCGCTGATCGATGCGACCATCCGCCGTCCGAAAGCGTCGCCCTTCGCGATCACGCGCTGATACTCGAAATAGGTCTTGTTGTCGAGGACCAGTTTGTCGCGCACGCAGCAGGTGTCCCTGCACGCCGATCCCGCGCACTTGAAGCGGTCGAACAGCGCCAGACTCCGAATGATCATTCCGCGATCCCCTTTCTCTCCCGACGCGTCGGGAGGTCTCTTTCTTATCCATTATAGCAAATCCGCGGCGCGATTGCAAGGGGTCGGGGCGGTTTTTCGGGGAAACGGCGCGGGGAAACCGTCAAAAAAAGGGCGGGAGATTGTGAACAATTCGCGTAATGGGTTGCAAAGTCGCGCACGATCGAATATAATATAATATAGCGAAGTATGGCTCCCGGAGGAAAACGATGGATCCCGTTACCGCGGCAAAGACCAAAGGATGCGCCGTCCTCGGACTCGGCGTTTCGGGGATCGCGGCGGCGGAATTCCTCGTTTCGTGCGGGGTGACT